>NZ_JBSWYJ010000022.1:0-97723 GCF_056161045.1 Flammeovirga sp. AWQ4_249 | reverse complement strand
CTTCGAGATTTATCAAGGTATTCTAAAAAGCTGAGCCAAGAAATTGCTAAGGAAAAGAACAGAGTTCATAAACAACTTCAAGATGCTAATATTAAGTTATCTTCTGTCATTTCTGATGTTTTTGGAGTATTTGGAACTGAAGTATTAGAGCAAATAGCAGAAGGTGTTGTCGATACTGAAAATCTAGCTTCTCTTGCAGGAAAAAGGTATGATAAAAAGCGACAAGAACTTGAGAAAGCACTGAAAGGAAAAGTAAATGAGCATCATTGTTTTATGATTAAACATCACCTCGATAAAATTGACTATCTAAGAAAACAGCAAGATCTATTTTTAGAAAAGATGGACAAAATTATCGTTAAATTTCATAATGAGGAATTTATAAGACTACAAACAATACCTGGTGTGAGCCAAAAGATAGCTCGTAGTATTGTCGCTGAAATAGGGTTTGATATGTCGGTTTTTCCAACTGAAAACCATCTTGCTTCATGGGTTGGAATATGTCCAGGAAATAATGAAAGTGCGGGTAAAAGTTATAGTGGTCGAGCCAGGCCTGGAAATAAATTTTTGAAGTGTACACTTGTTGAAGCAGCTTGGGCTGCTGTTGCTACAAAGAATTCAGAATTCAAAGAAAGGTATTTTAAAATGTCTTTAAGAATGGGTAAAAAGAAAGCACTATTTGCTATTGCACATAAATTAGTGAAAACGGTATACGTATTATTAGATAGAAAAGAAAACTATAAAGTCGCCATATAAGATGAATAAAGTAATGAAAAGTAAGTGAATTCGAGATTTTTTTATTCCCTGAGTTTGGATAAAAACTGAATCGGTGGAAAATGCACAAAAGTATGATGGCTTAGACCTCGAAGAAAAAATTATAATTTCTCATTTACCACCATCACTTTTCAATTAGTAAATAGAGATCCGATAAATGAAAATACATTAGAGAATGTAAAGGAATAAATATGCCCAAATACTACAAGTAGAAGGTATACTTCACAATACTTTTTCAGAAAAAAAAAACCACCCATTATTCATTACGGATGGCTTTAAGTTCCAATTAATTTTCTTATAATTCTTCAATCGAATCGATATAGTTGATGTTGAGTTGTTTAATTAAAGTATTGGTATATTTTTTTTCAATTAATGCTCTACCTGCCGCTACAGAAGCATTAAAAGAAGGCTGATCTTTCGGTAAAATTTTGAAATGATTTTTCAGTTGATGAGAAGAATACATTTCTTGTTTCCAAAAGATAAAATACCACTCCATAGAAGGTTGATGGAAAACGCGTAAATTTCTTTTATCGAACAAAAAGTTTTCACAACCTTCTAACAAAGAGTAATTTAGACTAATGAAGTGGAATACTTTTTTAAAATCTTCGATTGGAATATATTCTTTTAGCGCCTTACAGACTGCTGTTTTTTTATCTTTTATATAGTACACTTTCGTGAACTCATCTTTGTAAAGTTCATCATATATTGGAATACGTTTAGTGTTATAATTTCTTGTAGTAGTTGTCATAAAAAAAATGTTTATAATCGAATACCCATAACTAATATATCATCTGTTTGCATCTTCTCGGATTTCCATTTATCAAAGATTAATGCAATCATTTTCTTTTGTTGTTCTAGAGGATAAGGATTGATCTTTTCTAATAAAGTTTTAAAATTTTTGCGTTTAAATTTTTGATTTTTTTCTCCTCCAAACTGATCTAAATACCCATCTGTGGAAAGATATAACATCTCACCATTATTATATTGTATTGTTGTTGATGACAAACGTTCTTTGCGTTTAGAGTATTCTCCAATTGAATAAGGAATACCTTTGTATTCAACTAATCCATTGGAAGTTAAATGGAAAATATTTTGATGTGTAGATGTAAATTGAATAGAATTTTCTTTCTTATTAAATGCACAAAGTGTGATTTCTAGACCGTCTTGTGTTCTTTTAAAATCACTATTTCTGTTTAAGTGATTATACAATCTATAATCTAGTTCTCTTAATATATCTTCTGTCGTTAAATTATTATTTTCTCTAATTACCGCATTTAAAATTGCATTGACTAAAACAGTGAGAAAAGCCCCTGGCACCCCATGACCTGTACAGTCAATGATGCCAAGGTATTTCTTTTGATCGTCTTCATGTAACCAATAGAAATCTCCACTGACTACATCTTTGGGCTGGTATAACAGGAAATAATTAGGGAAAGTTTTATAAAGTATATCATTTGACGGTAATATTCGTTGTTGTATGCGTTGTGCATATGTTATGCTTTGCGTGATTCTTTTGTTGAACTTCTCCTTCTCCTCTTTTGCTATTTTCAACTGTTCATTTACCTCTTGAAGATGTAAAATCGTCATCTCTGTCATTTCCTTTTGAGAGTGATATTTTTCTTCTAAAGTTTTGATTTGCTTTAATAGCGTAGTTTCTCTATTTGTTGAAATCACTTGCATCTGTTTGTGTTTTGTTTCAGACTATAAACACAATCCAATAACAATTGTTTAAACAAATGATATATTTTTTCATAAAAAAAAGTCACTTTCAATGTTATGAGAATGACTTTTTATTAAATTTTCAACTTAAATTACATCGCGTATTCGATGATAGGCTTAATGAAAGTAAGTTTTCCATTTTTATATTTTAAAAGATCTTTACGACCTCTTCCTAATGCAGTTCCTTCATAATCAGCTAAGATAAGTTTCTTTTTTGCACTAGCATGCTTAACTGTTAAAGTAATAAATTTGAAAGGAGAATCTTCAGGTGTAATAATAATTGTTTCCTTACCACTTTCAATTTTCTCTTTTATGAAATCAAGATAAGGGTAAAGGTAATCACCTTCATCTAGCCTTTTCTTTTGCATGTATTTTCTTGTCTTAATGACAATACCCGTTGTGATTGCAGCACCGGCAGCAATAGCAGTTACTAGCGTTGTAGCCTGTCTTTTTTTCATAATTTAAAATTATCTATAGTTTCTGAACTACTATAAATACGTTCAAAAGGAAAAATTAGTTTAATGATTAAGTTTTATTTAGGAACTACCTCATTTATCTTCCTGAATTTTAGCCTTCAACACATTTCAAATCTAACCTACTCTACTTAGATTGAATAGATTCTGAACCTACTATATTCACAAGCTCATCTCCGTTTTCAAATGCCGTTAGGTTACCCAACGTAACTCGTGCAATTTGTGTTAGGGCTGTGTCTGTGAAAAAGGCTTGATGTCCCGTCACTAATACATTTGGAAAAGCCATTAGATTCATCATCTTTTCATCTCTAATCAACGTTTCAGATAAATCTCTAAAGAATAACTTTTCTTCTTGCTCATAAACGTCAATTCCTAGGTACCCTAAATGTCCTTTAGATAATGCACGAATTGCAGATTCCGTATCAATTAAACGTCCTCTAGAGGTATTGATCAACATTACTCCTTTTTTCATTCTCCAAATTGAATGATCATTGATAATATGATGTGTTTGAGGAGTCAATGGACAGTGTAATGAGATAATGTCAGATTGTTCTAAGAGATCATTTAAAGGTACGTATTCTAATACTCCTTCTTTTTCAAACTCTTTATTAGGATAAACATCAAAACCTATCACTTTACATCCCATCCCTTTCATGATACGGGCGAAGATTTGTCCGATTTTACCTGTTCCGATTACACCTACCGTCTTCCCATGAATATCAAAACCTGTTAAGCGATCTAAAGAAAAATTACCTTCTCTGACACGGTTATAAGCTTTGTGTGTTTTTCTATTTAACGTAAGGATTAATGCTAATGTATGTTCAGCTACAGCATATGGAGAATAAGCTGGAACTCTTAAGACGACAATTCCTTGTTTTTCTGCTTCTAATAAATCGACATTATTAAATCCAGCACATCTTAAGGCAATAACTTTAATTCCGTATTCTCCTAAGATTTTGACTGTTTCAGTATCAACAACATCATTGACAAAAACACAAACAGCATCAAAACCTTTGGCTAGGGGTGCTGTTTTCACTCTTAATCGTGACTCAAAGAAAACTAATTCGTGGTTTGTACTTACTCCTTCTTGTTTGAAGAATTCTTTATCATAAGATTTAGTACCAAAGACAGCAACTTTCATATTTTTATAGCTTATTTTTTATATTCAAAGAGTAGTTTTATTCTGTTTTTACAATACTAAAGTTACCGAATTATTCTATAAAAATGTAGTACAATTTATAAAGAAAAGAAGTGACATTTACACTTTAAATACTTTTTTATCAATGAATTAAGGATAAACATTAATCTAACTTATCAGTATTACAGGGAATTAGAGGAGTGTAAAAAAGCCCTTTAAAAAAGAGCTTCAGTTGTGAATAATTTCAAATACAATTAGAAAGTAATGTTTTGATCTACTTTAACTCTCTTACCAATAGATTTTTTAGGAATCGTCAATACTATCCCACACATATAAGCATGTGCATACAATGGATTATCAACCACTTCAGGTGTTAATTCCTTTCGTTTATTTAGAAATTCTTTTTGAAAACCCTTCATTACTTCACCTGTATAAGAATCTCTCGTAGGAACTGGACAACGCTCACATGGTTTGTATCCTTTCAACTCTGTTTCATTAATATAAAAAGCTTTAGGTTCTGCTTTTGTGGTTCCCATTAATGTATCTTCTTCAAATGGATTTTCAGTCTCCACAATAAGGTTCATACGCATTCTTCGTTCTACTTCATCAGCAGATAAATCGAACCACTCGCCTACTTTTTGTAGAGTAGCTGTTGAAACCAAAGATGCACCTACATTTCCACCATCATGATCAGGAAAACCCATTTCTTTATTTTCTAATAGATAAACTTCTTCTTCAAAGAAATTGGACAAATACGAATTCAATGCTGAATAATCTCCGTCTAAGGAGAAAGTATCTGATTTTCCATCTACCGTAATGGTCACCTTTAAGTTTTGTAAATCATAACTTGTTCTTAAACGATGAATCGATGGGTATTTTTTTCCGTTAACAGTTCGTCCATCACTTTTGCGATGAATGCCCCATTGTCTATCATATTTTAATGTTTTACCTATTGTAATTTCTGCTTCCTCTAACACTACAGGATCAAGAGATTTAATTGGAAAGACATTTATTTTAATCAGTTTCATTCTTTTTTTAATTTTTTATCAAAAATAATAGCATTTTAAATATATATAAGAAAAATATCGAAGGAAAAGTGAATCTTAATTTTTGTAATTCCGTTTATTATTAAAACGTATTTCACTTTTAAACCTAAAACCATGAAGCATTTAATTCTAAAGAAGGAAATCCAACTTGGTACAATATCGGTTGTTCCTGAGACGACAAAAATGCCGTTATCAATGAGTGAATTGGTCAACTATATGAGTTTTCCAAAAAATAAATTTGCCATTAATGCATTACAACAATTATTCGTCAATGATGATTTTATTTCTTCACATTTCACGGATAAGTATAGCATAGACACCTTGTTAAAAGAGGCCGGTTATTCATTTAACCAAGATTTAGCAAACGAACCGCAACGCTACTTAGAGGAAGTAGCTATTGCATGGGCAGATTTCTTAAGAAAAATGAAAACGTCATTAATGAATGTACGTTATAATTTTCTTATCACTAAGGTAGACATTAATCCCTCAAAACTATATCAATAAAGTTGCTTTATTTCAAAAAATTAATCCTTTCATTATTTATTTAGTGAAGGGATTTTTTTGTAGATAAATAAAAAAATAGTCAAAAAAAAATCCTTTCTCTATCAATGTAAAGAAAGGATTTTTATTATTTTTTATTTTCTTTATTCACCTCATATGGATAATAAGGTGGATAATACGTATCATCTGTATCATTAGGATCTTCTCTGAAATCAAATTCTTGATCTTGATAAGGATCTACTTCTTCATTACAACTAGTCGCTAAAGTTGGAAGTAATAAGACGAACAATAAAATTAGGTTTTTCATATATCTATTCATAAAGAAAAGTGTCGATATAGTTCTCATTCTACTCTATCGACACTTACAATAGTACTAACATTTACGACGACAGAGAAATGATATTTTCTCTATTTAACACACTATACCACCCTTTAAGAATTCGTCTCGGGTTTTGTTTTCTTTTTAAATTTCTTTTCTATCCATTGGTTAATTCGATGCAAGCCATAATAGATAACTGGTGTAAAGAAAATGGATAATAAGGTAGAGGAAAGCATCCCTCCAAATACGGTAGCACCTAATGCATGTCTTGAATTAGCCCCTGCCCCTGTTGCAATTACTAAAGGATAAACACCTAAGATAAAGGCAAAGGATGTCATCAAAATTGGTCTAAAACGTAAGACTGCAGCATCAATGATAGCGTCTTTTAATTTTTCTCCTTTGGCTATATTTTCACGAGCAAATTCTACGATCAAAATGGCATTTTTACTAGCTAAGGCTACAAGAAGTACTACACCTATCTGCATGTAAATACTGTTCATTTGTCCCTTATAAGCGACAAATAATACAGCTCCAAATAAAGCTACAGGCACAGCCAAAATTACAGCTAATGGATCTAACCATGATTCATATTGAGCTGCAAGGACTAAGTACACTAATAAAATAGCCATACTAAAAATGAATGCAATATTAGAACCTGCCTTAATTTCTTGGTACGCGATACCTGTCCATTCAGCATCCATTGTATTGTCTAACTCTTTGTCTACCCAAGCATTTAAGGTATCAATTCCAACTCCTGAACTATACAATGGACTAACCTGAGCAATTACATTACTTGCATTAAACATATTGTAACGCACTACTACTTGTGGTGAGAAGGAATAGCCAGCAGTAATCACATTATCCAACGCAACCAAATCTCCATCTTTATTTTTTATCTTAATCTTAAATACGTCATCGACAATTCTTCTATATTCTTTTTCACCTTGCACATTTACTTGGAAAGTTCTTCCCCATTTTGAGAAATCATTTACATAAGCTGTACCCGTTACAGAGTTTAATGCCGCATAAACTTCATTTAGATTAATCCCATACATCATTGCTTTTTGGGCGTTGACAAACAAGGTTACGTTTGGAATATTGGCTCTAAAAGTGGTATTGATTCTTGTGAAAATTTTAGAACCTCCTGCTTTTTTAGCAAAATCATCTCCTTTTTCTTGCAATTCATTGAATTGATCTCCTTTTCTGTCTTGTAACACCAATTGAATACCGCCAGAAGCTCCTAAACCATTAATTGCTGGAGGTACAAAGGAGAATATATTGGCTTGATCAATTTCATAAGCCTTTTCATTAATTTCATTTAAAATCTTGAGTAGTGTTCTTCCTTTTTCTAAACGAACATCCCAATCTTCTAAATGAACAAATATGGTTAATTGATTGGAAGAAGTAGCTCCATCAAGAATTGAATAACCATTAATAGAAATCCAATCTTGTACACCATCAGTAGAGGCAAAAATGCTATCCAATTTAGCGGAGACTTCATTTGTTCTGGAAAGTGTTGAAGCATCAGGTAATTGTGCCGCGACAAGCATATATCCTTGATCTTCGTTTGGTATAAAAGTCGCTGGTAAAATAGAATAACCTGCAACAGATAAACCTGTAATTACTACATAGATAATAGTGAATAAAACTGTTTTTCGAATAACAAAAGCAACTCCTTTGTGATACTTATCCGTCATGTAATCATAGAAACGGTTGAAATATCTAAAGAAAATAAAATTACTTGGTTCTTCTTTTTTTAGGATTAATGAACATAGTGCAGGTGTTAATGTCAATGCATTTAATGCACTAAATAAGGTTGAAAAAGCAATCGTTAGTGCAAACTGTTTGTAGAGTTCACCTGTGATACCTGACATCATCGCTGCAGGTATAAAAACAGACATCAACACCAATGTAGTTGCAATAATTGGCCCTGTCACCTCTTTCATGGCCTTGGAAGCTGCTTCCTTGGAAGACATCCCTTCTTCTAAATATCTACTGGTATTTTCTACAACTACAATTGCATCATCCACTACAATACCAATGGCTAATACAAGTCCAAATAAGGTAAGTAGATTGATCGAGAATCCAAAAGCTGCCATAGCTGCAAAAGCACCAATTAGGGACACAGGAATGGTCACAGATGGGATAATTGTTGCTCTCCAACTTTGTAGGAAAACATACATTACGATAAATACCAAAATAATGGCAATGACCAATGTTTCCACTACTTCATGGATAGATGCTCGTACGAATTGAGTTGTATCAATTGTAACTTTATAGCCAAGTCCTTCAGGAAATCTTTCACTGAGTTCTTCTAGTTTTGCTCTTACTTCATTGGAAACATCCAATGCATTGGCATCAGGTAATTGGTAAACACCAATACCACCTGCCTGTTGTCCGTCCGACTTCAAAGACATCGTATAACTTTGAGAGCCCAGATTGATATCTGCAACATCTCTTAAGAATACACTCCCACCTTCTGGAGTTGTACTTACGACAATACTTTCGAAATCCTTTACATCTTTTAATCGTCCTGGGTAGACGTTAATCGAATAGGTAGAAACTTGTTTTTGAAGTCCAGGAGATTGACCAATCTTACCTGCTGATGTTTGTACATTTTGCGTTTTAATCGCATTTAAAACATCCGACGGACTTAGGGAGTGATCTTCTAAAGCTTCAGGATTTAGCCATACACGAATACTGTAATCGCCAACCCCAAAGATAGATACATCACCTACTCCCTCTATTCTTCTTAATTCATCTGCAATATATGCATCTGCATAATTTACCAAGAAAGTAGAATCTATATCGGCCCCATCTTCAGCGAAAATTGAAGCCAAGACTACCATATTGGTTGATTTCTTTTGTGTCGTAATACCAAGCTGTTGCACTATTGACGGCAACTGTGGTAAGGCTTGAGACACTTTGTTTTCTACCAATACTGTTGCAATATTGACATCTGTACCAACTTCAAAAGTAATTGTCAAAGAATATGTACCGTCATTATTACTGGTCGAAGACATATAGATCATACCTTCTACACCATTAATGGCCTTTTCCAAGGGTGCTCCAACCGTTTGTGCGATTGTTGTTGCATCTGCCCCAGGATACATACCCGTCACCGTTACAGTAGGCGGTGTAATCTGAGGATATTGTGCAATTGGTAATGTCACCATTGCAATTCCACCAATGATAACTATAAACATGGCTAATACAGCCGCAAATATAGGTCTATTGATAAAGAAGCGTGAAATCATTATTTCAGACTATTAGATGTATTAAGAAGAGTAAGAAAGAGTATATATAATGTGAGTATATTATTTCGCTTGAACTGGGTTCACTTTGATACCTGCTCTTGCTCTTTGGATACCTGATACGATTAACTCATCTTGTACCGCAAGACCAGATTCAATAATAATGTTTTCACCAACTTCAGTACCTAACTTTACTCTATGTTGTTCTACAGTATCTGCGTTTACAGTATACACGTATGGACCTACTTGGTCTCTTTCGATAGCAACTTGAGGAATTAAGATTACATTTGTAGTATTCTTTTTCTCTAGATTGATACGTACATAAGTACCATCGATCATTTTGTTATCATCGTTTTTAACTTCAGCTTTTAAAGTTACTGAACCAGAAGATAAATCTACTTTTGGATCATGATAAATTACTTTACCTTCTCCCAATTTCGTAGTGTTATCGTCTGCCATAATATTTACTACAAGACCATCAATACCACCTTCTTCTTCTTGAATTTTATAGTATTTAGAAGCTGGGATTGTAAAATAAACGTTCATTAAACGGCTATCTACAATATAAGCCAACTCTTGACCAGACGTTCCTGAGACAATATTACCGTTATCTACATAATAATCAGAAATAATACCACTGATTGGTGCAAAAACTTTAGTATATGAGTACTGATTCTCAGCAATTTCCAAATCTGACTTCGCTTTATCTAATGCGGCCTTCGATTCATCAACTCTTGCTTTCGATTGTAAATACTGTAATTCAGATACAGCACTTGTTTTTACTAGCTTACTGTATGATTCATAAGTAGCAATTTTTATATCTAAATCAGCTTTACCTTTTTCCACTGCAGCTTGAGCACTGTGTAACTGACTTAAATAAGGTTCCTTTTCAATTTGGAATAATTGTTTTCCTTTTTTTACAAATTGACCAGGTTCAAAATATCTTTTTTCTAATTCACCATTTACACGGGCAACGATGCTAACTTTTCCAATTGCTTCTGTGTAACCTGTATAAGTATCATAAAGAGTAATATCTTTTTGAACAGGATGGCTAACTTTTACTACAGGCACTTTAGGTGCTTGGTACATATCGGGTTTCTTGTAACAACCAGTTAGAAGAATAGAGAATAATAATGAGATTAAACTAAGCTTTTTCATTGTGTCGTAAGTGTTAAAATTGTACAGCATAGTACATGTTTAACTAATAATACGCTAACTCAGTAACAATGTTTCCGATTAAATCTTGAAATTATTTAATAAAACATAATATCATCTAAACCATTATAAATCAACCATTAAAGTGCACACTATAAAAAAATAAGTGCTATCTGTCTTTATTTAATTAATAGGAACAAAAAAATCCTTCTTGATTAATAAATAGCCAAGAAGGATTTTGCATAAATTATACTATTCTAATGATGATGTTCTGCTTCTGATTTTTTCAATTCGGCCATTAAGACATAGGCATTTTTTAATGCTACCTTTTGTCCCTTTTCCAATTCAACAAGAAGCTTTACTTGAACAAATCCATTATCTTTAATACCAGTGACTACTTCATGAGGTTGAAAAGCATATTTACCATTTTCCATTTCTGCAGTAAAGAAATAATTTGTTTCTCCTTCTAACACAATCGCATCTTCAGGCAAAGCAGTTGTTATTTCATCATTAATCATGATTTTTCCAGAACAATAGGTTCCCGGTAGAAGGTTGGATTTATCACCAATAATATCCGCATGTAAGTGAATCGCTTTTGGAAGATCCTCAAAAGATTTCCCCATATTAAATACTCTTGCTTTCATCGATTGTTTAGGATTTACTTCTGTATGAAATAGTACTTCCTGTCCTACTTTTACTTTTGAGATATCTTTTTCATAAACCATTAAATCAACATGTATATCGTCTAAGTTGATTACTTCAAACATTTCCATTTGTGGATCAACATACTGTCCTGTTTTCACCTCCACATGTTTGATATACCCTGCCATTGGACTAATTACAGGAACATTTTCGTAAATATATCCACTTTGTATTTTTTCTAAATTAAGGTTTAACATCTTGAGTTGCGTTTCTAAACCTTTGACTTCCCCTTTCATTACAAAGTATTCAGAAGTAGCTTTTTGATATTCTCTCCCCGACCCAACATTTTCATCATACAACTTCTTTTGACGATTATATTCATCTTCTAAAAATGTCAGTTGATTTAGTTTTGCAGCATAATTAGTCTGTAAGTGAATTAAATTTGGATGGTTTAAATAAGCAAGTGTTTGACCTCTTTTGATCTTTTCTCCTTCGATAACATTGATCTTTTTGACATTAGCACCAATGATCGCTGTAATTGCTGCTTCATTTTGAGGAGGAACTTCCAAAGTTCCGTTAGTACTTACATATTCTCCAATATTCATTGTAGGAATCTTTCCAATTTCCATATCAATGGCTTCATATTGTTGCATACTCAAATGTACTTCTCCTGCATGTGAATCGCCATGATGTTGATGTGCATCTTCTGAATGATTGTGTTCTTCTTCATTACATGAAAAAAGAAAAACAGGAATCAATAATATGATGATATATATAGTATTTTTCATGATTTCTTATTATATAATTATTTCCCTACAATGTATTCTAATTGTATTAAGGCTTGATTATAACTGTTTAGTGTTTGTAGATAGTTGTATTTTAATGCAAGACTTTGATTAATATTTTGGAAATATTCTACATAATTAATAGCTCCATTTTCAAAGCTTTTCTGTGCATTATCAATGATCCTTTCTACTTGAGGTAATGCTTTTGTCTCATAGTACGTTAGAGAACCTCTTAACTGATTCAATTGCTGTTCATAATGGACATATTGACCTTCTAACTGAACTTTGTATTGTTCTGATTGAATTTGAGCAGACTGTGCTTTCAGCTTTGCTGTATTAATTTTTGCCTTACTTGAACCAAAAAATAAAGGTACTGCTAAACCAACTGAGAATCCTTGAAATCTATCGGATGAAGTAGCAATTCCCCCTTGTTCAGATAAGGGTACTCCATCCATTGAATTATTAAAATAACCAAGATTGATACCTGGAAGCATTTCAGAAGAAGCTACTTTTTGCTCTGCTTTGGCAATGTCAATTTGTTTCTCTGCAAAAGCTAAAGTAGGGTTATTTTCTACTCCATTACTTTGAATTGTTGCATTTTCTCTTCTTTCTAAAGACGAAGGTTGAAATTGTAGACCAACAGTATCTTGTAATAAAACGCGTAATGAATTTTCTTGAATTGTGATATCAGATTGTAATAAAAACAATTGATTCTCCATTTCCATTACCTGAGTTTCAGCAGAAGCTTTTTCTAGAAAGTTAGTCGCTTGTGTTTCGTATCGAATGTTTGCTGCGTGCAAAAATTGCTTATATAAACTATCTTGATAGTTTAGTAATTCTTCTTTTTCTTTTAAGTAAGACAACTGATACCAAGCAGATTTAATTTCTCTCCTCACTTCAGTCTCTGTCATACTTAATTTTATTTGAGAACTAACAATTTGATGTTCGGCTAGTCCTTTTTTATTTGAATATACAGTTGGAAAGTCAAATTGTTGCATGATTTCAAAACCTAGGTCATTTCTAAAAGAATTATATTGACCATAAGTAGCTTTCACCGTCGTTTTCTTGATATCAAATGCTTTTTTTGTGCCCAATTCAGCAATCTCAACAGCATTATTTGCCACTTTAACATTCCCGTTTTGTTGAAGACCCATTTCTATGGCTTGATCCAAAGTTGTGATTACAGGACGATCATTTTGAGCTTGAACAACAGATGGAAGAGTAACAAAAAGTAACGTCCCAACTATTAATAAGAGAAAACTTTTACTGATGTGAACACCTTTCGATTTTTCTATCATTGAATATAAAATAGGTAATACAATTAAGGTTAGCAATGTTGAGGTAATCATTCCTCCGATAACAACTGTCGCCAAAGGTTGTTGAACTTCAGCTCCAGCAGAGGTCGATATTGCCATTGGTAAAAACCCTAAGATATCTGTCAAAGCAGTTAATAAAATAGGTCGAATTCTTCTTCTTGTACCAATTTTAATACGTTCTGTAAGATCAGATACCCCTTCTTCTTTGAGTTCTTTCAATCCTTCCATTAAAACCAGTCCATTTAAAACGGCAACGCCAAACAAAACAACAAATCCAACACCAGCTGAAATACTAAAAGGCATCCCTCTTAGCCATAATGCGAAGATACCGCCAATAGTTGCAAACGGAATTGCCATATTGATCATGATCGTTTCCTTTATAGATCTTAACGCTAAAAACAGTAAAATAAAGATGGAAGCTAGTGCAATTGGAACAACAATTTTTAATTTTTTAGAAGCTCTTTCTAGGTTTTCAAATTGTCCTCCATATTGTATAAAATATCCAGCAGGAAGATCCAATTCTGTATTCAGCTTCACTTGAATATCTTTGACAACTGATTCAATATCTCTTCCTCTGACCATGGCACCAACATACGTTCGACGTTGGGTATTTTCTCTACTTATTTGCATTGGCCCCAATTCATAATCGACATCAGCCAAAATATATAAAGGCACTTGATTTCCATTTGGGATAGTCACAAACAAATTTTTAAGGCCTTCAATATCTTGACGTTCAGACTTTTCTAATCTTACCACCAAATCAAAACGTTTCTCTCCTTCAAAGATGACTCCAGCAGTTTTGCCAGCAAAAGCAGTCTGAATTAATTCATTCAATGCATTAATATTCATTCCATACTGTGCTAACTTCTCTCTTTTATATTTCACTGAGATCTGAGGTAAACCTACTGTTGCTTCCACTCTCATGTCTCCCACTCCTTCAACACTGCTGATGATTTTCCCGATTTCCTCAGCCTTAAGGGCTAAAATATTCAAATCTTCACCAAAAAGTTTAATGGCGATATCTTCTCTCACCCCGGATATTAGCTCATTAAAACGCATCTCTATAGGTTGAGTAAATTCATAATTTACTCCCGGTACAATAGAGATTTTTTCTTTAATTTTTTGAATCAACTCTTCTTTTGAGCTTGCAGAAGTCCACTCTTCTTTAGGCTTTAATATCACCAAACAATCTGCTACATCCATTGGCATTGGATCCGTAGGGACATCGGCTACACCAATTCTACTCATTACCTGTTCAATCTCAGGAAAATTATCCTTCATAATCTTTTCAATTTTGGTTGTCGCTTGAATGGTTTCCTCTAAAGATGTCCCAGGCTTCATAATCACATGATAGGCAATATCACCTTCATCCAATTGTGTCATAAATTCTCCACCTAAAGTTGTGAAAATATAGATTGAACTTCCAAGTAATAGTATAGCAACTCCTAAAATCAGTTTTCCTCTTTTCAGTGATTTTAATAGAATAGGTTCATAAAAATTTTCGACTGCTATAATAATTTTATCTCCCAAAGATTGTTTCTCTTCTTTTTTGACATTAATGAATAAAGCTGAAATCATTGGAACATATGTCAAACACAAAATCATCACACCAATCATGGCAAACATAAACGTCAATGCCATAGGAATAAACATCTTTCCTTCTACTCCTTCTAAAGTCAAAATTGGAGCGAAAACTATTAGAATGATCAATTGCCCAAAGAAGGCTGAATTCATCATTTTACTTGATGCTTCTTGGCTAACTTTATCTTTTTGTTCTTGAGATAATGTAATATGCTTAAGGACCTTTTTTTGCATTAGGAAAACAGTCGCTTCCACAATGATAACAGCTCCGTCGACTATAATTCCAAAGTCTATTGCACCTAAACTCATCAAGTTTGCCCAAACGTCAAACTTGTACATCATCATAAAAGCAAAAAGTAGTGATAAAGGAATAGTTGAGGCTACCACAAATCCTCCTTTCCAATTTCCTAGTAATACCACTAAAATAAAGACGACTATCAGTGCTCCTTCCATCAGATTTTGAGTCACCGTAGAAGTCGTTTTTTCAATTAATTTACTTCTAGCTAAAAACTCTCTTATCTTAATTCCTTTAGGTAATGAAGATTGAATGAGATCAATACGCTCTTGAACGGCTGCAATTACTTCGCTTGAATTAGCTCCTTTTAGCATTAAAATCATCCCTCCAACCGCTTCGCCTTCTCCTTCTTTTGTCAATGCTCCATAGCGTACAGCATGTCCAAATTGCACCTTCGCGATATCACCGATTTTTATTGGATGTCCATTTTGATTGATCACCAAAATATTTCTTATATCCTCCAAAGATCTCGCTAAACCTTCTCCACGAATAAAATTGGCTTTATGATCTTTTTCGATGTAAGCAGCCCCTGAGTTTTGATTGTTTGCTTCTAATACTTGATAAATTTGCTGTAAACTTATCCCCATCGATTTTAAAACTTCTGGTTGTACAGCTACCTCATATTGCTTTTTGTAACCACCAAATGCATTGACTTCTACAACGCCAGGAACCATTGCCATTTGCCTACGAATAATCCAATCTTGAACAGTTCTTAGGTCAGATAGATTATACTTATTCTTATAAGCTGGGTCTACTTCTAAAGTATATTGATAAATTTCTCCTAATCCTGTACTAATAGGACCAATAAAAGGCTCTCCAAACCCATTGGGAATCTCATCTTTGACTTCAGATAATTTCTCAACGACTAATTGCCTTGGTAAATAGGTGCCTGCAGCATCATTAAAAACGATTGTCACGACACTTAATCCCGATCTACTAACCGAGCGAATCTCTTGTACATCAGGTAAATTAGCCATGGCTAATTCGATTGGATAGGAAATAAATTGTTCTATTTCTTCCGTTCCAAGACTAGGTGCTTGTGTGATAACTTGTACTTGATTATTGGTAATATCAGGTACAGCATCTACAGGCACTTTTGTCATTGACCAAATACCACCGACTATCCAAGCTACGATAAAAAGCCCTATTAAAAGTTTGTTCTTTATAGAAAAAGATATGATTTGATTGATCATATTTCTTGATTGATTTTTGATAATAAATAAACTCCCTAACCTTCTTAAAAAAAAAGATAAAATGGATATCCCTTATGCTTTGAAGGTAATCAAGATGTTATAAAAAATAAGAATGAAAAGGATACAATGCTCCTATGCGAAGTGGGGTGGTCCTCGTTTTGAGAAAGGAACTAAGGAATAAAGAGATTTTCTTTCTAAATCTACCTTTATTGGAGGTAATTTAGTTTCGTTATAGTTGGTTGGTAATTCCCATAACAAACAATATGTAATGATGAGCTTTATATCTCTGGGAATTTGTAATTGAATTTCTTCAGTTTTAGCTACCTTATTATCAACAATTTCAGAATGAGTTATGTGTCCTAAAAGACATGCAATAAAATCATAAAAATCTAAATCAGCGTGTTTCTCAAAATCAAATTGAGTATGCTCTTTATCCATACAACAATATTCTTGTTCATTTTCACAGTTCACATCAAATTGAGAGTGCTCAATAAAAGTATGGCTTACTCCTAATATATAAACTGCAAATAAAAAATTTGCTATGTATGACTTAATAGATTTCATTGCTATAAAGATAAGCATTAATGAAATGCAACAGTTAGGCAGAAAGAATATTCATATAAGAAATATCATTCTAATGGATTCTAACTACAGATTTTGTAAGTATATCTTGTAAGCATTGTTTTCTTTTAGTGAAGAAAAAGGTAAAAATACTAATAAAAAAACTAAAGGGTAAAATACTAAAAACATATCGCATAAAGGCTGTAGAATAATTCAGTTTTTTTCCATTGACGTGTTCGACTTTGAGTCCCATCATTTTCTTACCAAAAGTACCTCTTTGTGGAGAAGCATTAAAATATGTTGAATAAATACACCAAACAAGCACCCCAATAAGGTTAAATCCGATTGGTTTTATTGTATCAATAAATAAAAGAGGCGTTAGCACGATACCTACTATGAAAATATCACCAATGTAACTTGCGATTCTAGTACTTAAGTTTGCGTAAGAATTCATGAAAAAAGAGATTTTAAAAAATATATTGTAATATACAATTATTTACCCTCTTTCTTAAATTCAATTAATAAATAATCTTTAGAACTCTTTGTTGTTTCATCCCAAGTTTTTGTTGAGGTCCAAAATGGAATGATAATTTCATCGTCTGCAGTAATTTGATAAGTAGTATTATCGAAATCGGCAATCCAAGTATCAAATGAAAGGTCCTGTACCAATTCTAGCTTATTATTTTTCTTTTTGAAAATCCTGAAATACGTCATTTCATCCATTACATTCGGATGAATATCCAACATCATCCCAAAAGAAGTAATAATAGGTTTACTGTATAAATTGATAACATCACCTTCCTTATCTCCAATCAATATGTAATAATAATTCCCTTGATGATGAGAATATTTCACCATATGATAATCAATATCTGTATTTAAACCCACATAGGAATAGATCTGAGTTGATTCATCATAATGTGTTTCTTTAGGAATTGCAATTAACTCATGCCCTTCAGTACTCTTTATTATGATCTTACCATCTTCTTCATTTGCATAATTCTTTTCTGCCAAATGATATGGATGTCCTTCAGTTCCTTTCTTTATTCTTTGAATCGTCAATGCTCTCTCAATAGGAACTTTATCAATATTCGAATAAAAATCCGTATCATCTTTTACAAGTGAATGACCTGTAGGAGTTTTATTTTCACAGGCAAAAAATAGTATTAAAGCGAAATAAAGTAACCTATTCATTGATATTAATTTAAAATCTTAATGTTTGAGTGAATCATATGCAAATACTATTATATTTTTATTTATACCTAACCGCATTGACTATTCTTAAGATTTTTATCATAAATTCAACCATGAATACTATTCTAATTATATAATCGAAATATGCTCTATATCGCTACCGAAAATAACCGCATCGCCATGTTGTTTGTGTTCAAAAATGGAAAATAATGGGGAATCTGTTGTTAATCCTATGACATGTTTACCCAAAAATTTCATAGGGGGGAGTTTTATACCAACAATAAAAATGGAGCTTTCTGTTTCGAAAATACTACCTTTTGCAATTCCATGATAATGGAAAGGTCTTTTCATCAAGGATCTTAGTTTTTGGAACTGAGTAAGTGTTACTGTTTTTATTTTCCTATCTCTCATTTGTTGCTTAAGAAAATAAAGTATTTCGTCTTTGGTAGTTTTCATAGAGTTATTCGATTAGGCATTGTTATATTTGAATAACTTGAGAAAAGGGGTAAGAAGTTCCTCTCGAACATAAAAAAATACCCTCCAAAATGAATTAGAGGGTATTCTTAATTATCGTTTTATTTCATCTAGTTTTTAACCCAGATTTCCATATTTTCACCTGATCTCCATAGGTAATTTAATCCCTTTCGCTCTGCTGATTTAGAAGGATCACTGTTGAAGAAAATAGCTACTTCAGGTACTTTTCCACCCCATTTTGATGAAGAAGTTCCTTTTCCTTTTCTTACAACAGCCAACTGTGTAAAACCTTTAAAAGGATAAGCAATAATGACTAGATTTCCCTCATTGGCTAAATCCATAGCTTTTTGGATTTTATCTGCAGAAGTCAATTCACCAATCATTTTCCAATGTGAATCTGATGATATTTTATCATAAGCTTCTGTCATTGTTAAGTAGCTCCCTCCTACATATTGATCTTTAAAATCATCTAAATTATAAATTTCAGTAATTGCTCTCGCTGTGTATTGCTTGCATTTCATCGGGTCAATCCCTTTTTGATTACACTCCTGAAATTCTTTAATTTTCTTTCTTAAAATATCATCGATTTCAACTTCAGATAAAGTTGTTGTAGCAGACTTAACATCTTTTGAAGAAGTTTCTGTTTTTCCGACAAGTAGTTGTTCATCCTCTTCAATAGGAGATTCTATTTTACTCAATAAAAATGTTCCTTGATCTACATTTTCAGCACTATAGATTTCACCTTTGAGCATATAGTTTGCTATAATTTTACCTTTAAAACTTTCTCCATCTTTTTGATGTAATACTAAAGTTCCATCTTCTGTCATTGTACCCTCCAAAGCCTTTTTTGCTTTAGAATCGATGTAAATACAATAGCCATTTGCTTTCCCTTCTTCCAATGAGAATCTTAGTCTAACTTTAAGTTGAGTATTTATTAAACCTTCAAAAGCATAATCCACTTTTTGAGCCTGTACCGTTAGTGCTAGAAGAAATAAAAGGGGAAATGTGATTAGTCTGATCATTATTCTTTAGTTATTATAAAAAGTATTGTTTGCTAAATTAAATGTTTTATTTGAATTTATACACGATTTCTAAGTTAACTCATTAATTTATTAATTGATTGAATAAACTTTTTAAAATTTCAATTCTTTTCTTTCTATCATGAATAATCTACTACTAGCACTTAATCAACAAGATACAGTTCCCTTTGAATTAAGATCATTTCAAAGGGGTGATGTTTTGATACAAACTGGAGATATTGCAAAATACTTATATATCGTGCTAGAAGGTGCTATAAGAGTTACTTATTTTGAAGAAGATATTAATGAGGAACATACAATTCGCTTTGGATATAAAAATTCGATGATCGCTTCCATTCCTTCATTTTTTGATGAAAGTCCTTCTTTATTTTCAATTGAATGTATACGAAAAAGTAAAATCAAGAGAATTCATAAAAAAGATTTCAATCAGCTGATTCAAAGTAATAAAGTATTTCAAGAAGAATATAATCTTTTCTTACAAGCATTTTTTAAGCAGCAAATTGAAAGGGAAATTGACTTACTAATTTCTTCTCCTCAAAAAAGACTGGAGAGAGTATTATCTAGAAGTCCTCAGTTATTCCAAGAGGTTCCTCTAAAATATATAGCAGCTTATCTGAGAATGCAGCCAGAAACGTTAAGTAGGATACTCAAGAAAACGAAAGTGCATTAAATTCTTGACTTCAATCAAGATTTAGATAATAAAAGTTCAGCAATTTTGTAGAAATCAAACATTAAGCTCATGAAAATTTCTCAATCTACTTTCCTTCAAAAACTTGAAAAAAGTCTATTTACTGATTTAGAGGAAGTTCAATACTTCACAACTCTAAATGATGATGAATTAAATTATAGTGCACAACCTAATTCTTGGAGTATTTTGGAATGCATGCATCATCTTAATTTATATGCTGAGTTCTATATTCCACATTTTGACAGACTAATTTCATCTTCTGAAAACCTAAACAAGCCAATTTATAAAAGTGGTTGGTTGGGAAATTATTTTGCTGAAATGATGGATATTCAAAACGGCAAGAAAATTTCAAAGATGTCTTCTCCAAAAGATAAAAATCCAAAAGGAATAGACTTAAACAGGAATGTTCTCACTTTGAGAATAGAACAGGTCAAAACCTTGCAGATGCTAATCAATCAAGCAAAAACGAAAAATTTGGAGAAAAAACGTTGCCCAATCACCATCTCAAAATGGATTACTATACAGTTAGGAGATGCAATGCATTTTATCATCAATCACGAAAAAAGACACACGATACAAGCGGTAAAAGTTTTGCAATTTATGAAAAGTAAAGACTCTTCTACACTATTGTAAATCACTGATTTTCCTACTATTACAACAACAATTGAAAGATTATAAGAAAACAGTGAATCTTTTAAAGATTCTATTTGTAATAGATATAAAGGCAAATATTTTTTTGGTACTTTTACCATAGGCAAAATTTATTAACCCATTAAGATATTATACCCGAAATACTAACTATAATTAATTCTCTATAAAGACTTACACATGATAAAGTGTGTAGGTCTTTTTTTTATCACATTTTTAATGTAGTATTAATTAGATTTTCAACATCTATACTAAATATGGCAAAACAAAGAATCTCTCTACAAAAGGTCTTCAAAGAAATCATATGGCCTAGAAGAAACTATTTATTTATTGGTTTACTATTAATCATTATCAACCGTTTAAGTGGTTTGGTATTACCTGGTGCAAGTAAATACCTTATGGATGATGTGATTGTCAATAAAGATTATGATCAGCTAAAAATATTAGTCACTGTCGTTATATCTTCTATTGTAGTACAAGCAGCAAGTAGTTTTATGCTTACAAAAGTATTAAGTGTAGAGGCACAACGTCTTATTTCTGAGCTAAGAGCAAAAGTTCAAAGACACATAATCTCCCTACCTATTTCATTTTTTGATAATACTAAATCTGGTGTTTTAGTTTCAAGAATAATGAGTGACGTCGAAGGTGTTAGAAACCTAGTTGGAACTGGCTTGGTACAGATGATTGGTGGTACAATTACAGCAATTATTTCAATGATCTTGTTGATTAAAATAAGCCTATCCATGACGCTTTTTGTCTTAGTTCCAGTTTCAATTTTTGGAGTTGTTTCAATGCAAGCTTTTAAATCCATTCGTCCAATTTTTAGAAAAAGAGGACAAATTAAAGCCGAAGTAACAGGACGTCTTACAGAATCTTTGAATGGAGTTCGTGTTATTAAAGGATTTAATGCAGAGGAAGAAGAAAATCGAATTTTTGAAGAAGGTGTTACCCGTCTCTTTCAAAATATAAAGAAAAGTATGACGGCAACCGCTATTATGACTAGTTCTAGTGCTTTCCTATTAGGTTTAGCCTCAACTGGGATTATGGGTATTGGTGGTTATAAAATTATGCAAGGAGAATTGACAGTAGGTGACTTCCTTAGTTTTACGCTCTTCTTAGGTTTTATGGTTGCTCCTATTGTTCAAATGAGCAATATTGGTAGTCAATTAACAGAAGCTTTTGCTGGGTTAGATCGAACAGAAGAAATTATGAATAGGGCCGGAGAACAAGATGATCCTCTTAGAGATCATGAAGTAGCGGAAAATATTCAAGGAAATATTACTTTTGAGGATGTTCATTTTGAATATGAAGAAGACAAAGAAGTTTTACATGGGATTAATTTTGAAGCAAAAGCAGGCAGTATTACCGCTTTAGTGGGTTCCTCAGGTTCCGGCAAAACGACAATTGCTAGTTTGGCCGCATCGTTCTTGAATCCATCCAAAGGAGTTATCAAATTAGACGGTAAAGACCTTAGAACAGCAATTTTACCTTCTTATAGAAAACATTTGGGCGTTGTATTACAAGATGACTTCTTATTTGAAGGTAGCATAAAGGAGAACATCATGTTTTCTAACCCTACTGCAACAGAGAATGATTTACAAAATGCGATAAAAAATGCGTATGTAGATGAGTTTACAGATCGTTTTGACAAAGGAATTGAAACAATCATTGGTGAAAGAGGTGTAAAACTTTCTGGTGGTCAACGTCAACGTATTGCTATCGCTAGAGCTATTATTGCTGATCCTAGAATTATAATTTTGGATGAAGCCACTTCTAATTTGGATACTGAAAGTGAAGCATTAATTCAAGAATCTCTGGCGAAACTGATGAAAGGAAGAACAACAATTGTAATTGCCCATCGTCTATCGACTATTCAACAAGCGGATCAGATTTTAGTGATGGATCAAGGACAAATAATAGAAACAGGTACACATGATGAATTACTTGAAAAAGAAGGTCGTTACCATCAATTATACAAATATCAAGCACGCATATAATCAATAACCATGAAACAATATTCTATCCTCTCACTCCTATTTTTCCTTATTTTTTCAGCCTGTTCATCGAATGAAATGGATAATGAAAATTGTGAATCTACTCAGACTTGTGATATTACAGTTACACAAAGTCCAACAGAGGGAACGGTAAATACTCCATTAGATTTTACTTTAGAGTATACAATTTTTAATGGATGTGGATCTTTTAGTCAACTGACCGAAGATTATGACGGAACAACAGTTACTATCGCAATAGAAGCTAATTATGTGGGCTGTGTCTGTACTGAAGCATTACAATTAGGAACGGTGAACTATTCTGTTACACCAACAATTGCAGGAGATTATACATTCATTTTTGAATCACAATACAAAGATGATCAAGTAGTGAATGTGACCGTTACTGAGTAAAATACAAGTTTAAATATGGTTTTCCTTAATTTAAATGAATAAAAAAGGTTATCTCCTAACTGAGATAACCTTTTTTAAAAGTACAATTGCATTTACTAGAAATTGAAACTTAATTTGGTGTAGTAATATGCTCCATTAAAGCCCATTTGAACTGCATCATAGTATCCACCAGATTCTGTAGAAAGTGGATCCTGTTTCGTAGGATAAATATTAAAAATATTGTTTCCTCCTAATGTCCAGCTCACACGCTTATTGAAAGCATATGTAAATGCAATATCAGTAGTCAATTTAGCATCATAATGATCAATGGTTCCATCCCAGTCCATCAACTCTACTTCAGAGTATCTGTTAAGACGGATCATTGATGAAAGTTTCTTATAGTTGTGGCTTAATGTGAAGTTGAATTTACTTTTTGGAGCTGAAGCAAGTAAGAACATTTGCTCTCTCTCACCAAAGTAGATATCTTCTTTGCCTTCTAATTTTTCATTTGTATTGATTTCACCTAACTCCATGTGGTTAAAGTTACCCGCAACTGAAGCTGTGAAAGAATGAAGATCTAAGTTGTAAGTGTAAGCTAAAACAACATCTACACCATACGTTCTTGTATCTAATGCATTTGTAAAGAACTGTGCAGCACCTACATTTAACTCTTCTAACTCATCTCCAATCTCTGGATCATCACTTGTGAAAGCACCTGTTAATACAATTCTATCATCAATTGCCACATAGTAACCATCTACTGTTAATGATAACCCTTCAAGTGGATTTAAAGTAAAGCCTAAACTTGCATTTTTTGCCTTTTCCTGAGTCAATTCCGGAATACCCAAAGCTTGTGCTAACTCACTATCATTTGGAGCAATTACTTTATCTACAGTAACACCACCTTCAACATCGGTGAAAGTAGAGCTGTAATGTTTCTGTGCTAATGATGGTGCTCTAAAACCAGTACTGAATGATCCTCTAACTGCAAAAGCTGGAGAGAATTCGTAACGTGTAGCTGCTTTTACATTAAATGTAGAACCGAAATCACTGTAGTTTTCATATCTACCTGCTAATGCGACCATCCATTTATCTGTGATATCCGTTTCAACATCTAGATATAACGCTACGTTCGTTCTTTGTGCGTCTACTTCGTTTTCAGGTCTGAAACCAGGGAAACCTTGTGATCCACCCGCTGCTCCTTCTGGAGATCCACCTGTACCTGCAGGATATTGTGCATAAGAATCGTATTCACCTGCACCAATTCCATAAGTATCAATTCTAAACTCAGAACCAAAAGCTATGTTCATTCCTTCCAAGATACCATCATAGTATTTTGAAACATCTACACCCGTAACGTTTTGTGACAAATAATGTTTTCCAGCATAGAAACTTGTTGGTGAAGTACTACCCATTGAGGCATTTACCGTGTTATCTAAAGAATATTTGAACTCATTGTGTCCAAAAGTATTGTTGAAATCAACCTTCCAATCTTTGATATTTGTTTTTACACCTGCACTAATTGAATAATCCGTAATATCAGAGATAATATTAGGATCAAAACCTTCTGGATAAATGCTTGCTACATTTCTATCATCATCAGCACCACGTGTCCATGCATAAGATTCACCATGACGGTAATTATATCCACCAAAAGCATACACTTCAGTGTTTTCTGATAATGGTAATCCAGCATTGAAGAATGCTCCGCCACCTTGAGCCATCGCATCACCAATGTAATTTCTGAATACCTCTCCTTCATCAGGAACTCTATTCGTTCTACCTCTATATTGGTACTCACCTGTTAAATTAAGGTAACCACCTTTATCGCCTAAATTTGTACCATAATTAATATCAACACTACCTGTTTCGCCATCACCTTCAGAAGTGATACCTGTTCCCAAGTTTACGTTGACACCATCTGTATTTTTCTTTAAAACAATATTGATTACACCTGCAATTGCATCAGAACCATATTGAGCTGAAGCACCATCTCTTAAAATTTCAATTCTTTCAATGGCAGCCATTGGAATTGCATTTAAATCAGTACCTGTATTTCCTCTACCTCTTGTACCATAAAGGTTCACAAGAGAAGATTGATGTCTTCTTTTTCCATTAATTAAAACTAAGGTCTGATCAGGACCTAAGCCTCTTAGTGTTGCCGGATCCACGTGATCAGCACCATCTGCACCAGATTGACGGTTTGCATTAAAAGAAGGTGCAACATATTGTAACAGTTGGTTCATATCCAATTGACCCGTTGCCGCAGTAACATCTTCTAAGTTGATAACGTCAATAGCTACTGGAGTCTCAGTCACTGTTCTGTTTTGACTTCTTGAACCTACGATTTCAATCGCTTCTAGTTCAGTTGCATCTTCAGCTAGTGAAATTATTATTTTGTCTTTTGCAACAACTTCTTGTTGTTTAAAACCAACTAAACGTATGATTAGGGCTGTATTTTCTTGTACTTCAATTTGAAAATGGCCATCATAGTTTGCCGTAGTTCCGTGCGTTGGATTAGATTTCTCATAGATCACTGCTCCTGGAAGTGGATCACCATTTTGATCACTTACCGTACCAGAGATAAGTTTTGTTTGAGCATATAAGCTCGTGAAAGATATGAGGGTAAATAAAATAGATGATAAAATTAGTCTCATGTAAATTTGTACTTTTTTGCTATGCTTTAATTGAGATGAATCAAAGTTGTAGGGAATAGCGTGAGAAAAGCAAATCAAATGAACCGTTTCAATAATCATTAAAACTTATTAATAATTATCATCAAAATTCTAGTTTTAGATAAAAGAGCAATGTTCAAAATTTAACACATGCATCGACGTGTTAAATTTTGAACATTGTATTTATAGATTAAAATTGTACAATTGAAAGCTTAAAATTGCACTATTCTAAGATTTTATAATTGATTTAGCAGAAATAAATGAAGTTGTCCATGCTGCTTGGAAATTAAATCCTCCTGTTATTCCATCAATATCCATGACCTCTCCAGCAAAATGAAGATTTTTAACTTTTTTACTTTCCATTGTTTTTACATCAATATCAGAAAGACTAACACCTCCACAGGTTACAAATTCTTCCTTAAACTTCGTCGTACCTACAACATCATAGGGGTCAGACAATAAGAAATTAATTAATTTGTTTAGTTCTTTCTTACTTAGGTCTAACCATAGTTTTGTTTCTGGAATCTCAATCCTTTGCAGACAGTAGTCCCAAAGTCTTTGTGGCAATTGGAAAGGGTTTTTATTTTTAACCTGTTTTTTCTTTAATATCTCTTTTTGTTCCATTACAAATTGACGAAGTTCTTCTTCAGTAAATCCCGTCAACCAAGAAATCAAGATAGAGAATTGATAATTTCTATCAGATAAAACTCTTGCTCCCCATGCTGATGTTCTTAATACTGCAGGTCCACTTACACCCCAGTGTGTTATCAATAATGGGCCTTCTTCCATTAATTTCTTCTCACCTACCACTCTTACTTTTGCATTGGGAACAGAGAGCCCCATTAAACTTGTAAGCGGTTTATGATTGATTTTGAAAGTAAATAAAGAAGGAACAGGAGTTTCGATTTTATGCCCTAATGAAGATAACCATTGTAGACCTTCGATTTTTGGAGATCCACCAGTACAAACAAATACTTTATCAAAAGTTTCATTATCTCCTTCCAATTGTAAAACAATCTGTTCATTCTCTTGAGGGATTAATTTTTGAACTGTAGTGCTATATCTAAGTTGAATCCCTAAACTTTTCACCTCTTGCATCAAACAATCAATAATGGTCTGAGAGTCATCTGTATCAGGAAACATCCTTCCGTCCACTTCTGCTTTAATTTTTACCCCTCTATTCTCGAACCATTCCACAGTGTCTTTACTATTAAAATGACCAAATGCTTTTTTCAAAAATTTTTCTCCTCTAGGATAATTTTTGGATAAAGCGACAGGCTGAAAAATAACGTTTGTGACATTACAACGTCCTCCACCTGATATTTTTACTTTCCCAAGAACTTTAGATGTTTTCTCAATAATATGTACTTCAGCATCTTTGTTGTTTTCCGCTGCATTTATGGCTGCAAAAAATCCTGCAGCTCCTCCTCCGATAACCCCTATTTTCATATCTCTATTTTTTTGGTAAAGTTAATGAGTTGAGAAATGTATTTCAAAAACTGATATTAATAAAAAAGAGGTTATCCCCTCAAGTGAAGGAATAACCTCTTTTTGTCGTATTTATATTGACTTATTTCTTTGTCTCTTTATAAATCATTAATCCTACTGCTCCAAAAAGCAGTAATAATGTAATGTAGCCGGCGATTTTTGAGAATAAACCACCCATCACATATGAATTAGGATCAAAATCAAAAGTGATTTCATGCGTACCTGCAGGAATATGTAAACCTCTTAATAGATAATTTGTTCTAACGATATCTACTTCTTCACCATCAATTTTAGCAACCCATCCAGCTGGATAGTAAATTTCTGAGAATACTGCAAAACCACCTTTTTTCGTTTCTGCATTATATTTTAATCTTCTTTGATTAAATGACGTCAATTTAATGTTATCTCCATTCGAATAGTTTGTTGCAATATCTGCATCTGGGAATCTTTGTACATCTACGATAGCTTGGAAACTTGGATCAATAGTTCCTAAAGCTTCCATTTCCTCGTCTGCCGAATTTACTTTTAGTACTTTATCAACAAACCATGCATTTCCTAAAGCATTAGGATTTCTATAAACAGCTTGAGCTGAAGTTCCCAATATAGCATACTTCATGTTTAACATGTTCAAGGCTGGAGTAGCTCTAATCGTCATAGAATCACCCTTCTGAACACCATTTGCCAACGTTTGCATTTCTCTCATTAATTCTCTTTCGATTAAATCTTGGTATCTCCTCAATTTAATTGCTGAGTAACCACCAATTGATTTATGGAAATAAGAAGTATTCGATTCATTAAAAGTATTCGACGTCAAATTCAATACTCTATAATTTGGATCAGGGTCCTTCAAAATAGCTTTATCCGCAGCAGAAGGAACATGGTAATTCTTATTCGATTGTTTCTGGAAAGAAGCTTCATTAACGTATCTTTTTGCTACGCTCCAAACATCACCTAATGTCAATACACCTAAAACGATGATCGCAATTGTAGTATTTAATTTCTTCTTTGAGAAAGCAAAAATAACTCCTACAGCTACTATTAAAAAGAGGATAGAGCGAGTGATATCACCTCTAATAATTGTAATTCTTTCCTCATCTAAAGCATTCGTAAATTGGCTGATCATTCTTTGATCTTGAATACCAAACATTTGTTGGAAAATAGAAGCATCTCTAGCACCACTTACATCCATCATTCCAGCACCCAACCACATTAAGATTAATAAACCAAAAGTAGTACCTGCTGCTTTAATAAATGCTTTTTGAGTTTTTTCTGTCCATCCTTCCTCTAGTATTTTATTCAAACCTAAAGCTGCACCCATTGCCATAACAATACATCCAACTCCAAGTGCCATCGCTGGAGTTCTGAATTTATTCATACCAGGAAGGATATCAAATAAGGTATAATTGAACCACTCCAAATGTTTACCCCATGCAAACATTAGTGTAATTAATGTACCACCAATTAGCCATGCTCTTTGTCTTGCATCTAGTACAAATAATGCAAGAATAAAGAAGAATGAAATTAAAACACCTTGATAAATTGGACCTCCTGTAAAAGGTTGCTCGCCAAAATATAACGGCAGTTTAAAGTTTTCATTTTCAACAATATTTTTAGCTTGTTGCTTTCCTGCTGCTTTTTCTAATTGTGCAGCCAAAGGACCATCTGTTGTTACTCTTTCTTGGCTACTACCGCCATAGAAGTTTGGAGAGATCAAAGTCAATGATTCCATTTTACCTTCACTCCAACTAAAAGCATAATCTTTATCAAGGCCTTCTTCTGTATGATTTTTTTCTTGTCCTGGAAGAGCAGAAAGTTCTTTTTGACCACGAATAGAATACGTTGCATATTCTTGAGTTGTCCATACTCTCCATATCTGAGTTGAAGCTCCTAATGTTGCAGCAACTATACCAATTGGAATCACACGTGTAAGAAAAATATTTAACTCACCTCTTTTATACGCAAAGAATAATTCTGATAAACCATAGATTAAAATCACAAAACATAAATAGTACGTGATTTGGTAGTGACCTGCTCTTAGTTCTAAAGCAACAGATGTTGCCAAAAGAGCTGCACCCATCAACCATTTCTTATCAAAAATCAAACGCATTGCACCCAATACCATTGCACCATAACCTATAGCCCAAAGCTTCGTCACGTGTCCTGCCTCTAATGAAGTGATATAAAATGTATTGAAAGAAAAGGCTGCCGATATAAATGCTGCAATCCAAGGATTTACTCTAAAGCACATTAATCCAATCCAAATACCAACCATTAATAACATGACAGTCATCGGTGTTTCATAGGTATCATACATGAAACCCATGGACATTGTATAGAGTAAGTGTGTAGGATCTCCTTTTATACTTGATGTAATAAGTTCAGGCATACCAGAAAACATGGCTGAATTCCAAAGTGGTGCTTCACCTGTTTTCTCTGCTTCAATTTGAGAAGAATGAGACATTCCTTCAAAATGAACTAAATCTCCTTGTTGTAAGGATTTGTTGTCTAAAAATTCAGGGCTAAAATAGATTGCCGTTAAAATAAAAAATAGTGGGATGACAAATGCCCAACTGTATTTTAAAAGTTTATTATCACTCATATTAGTTTATGAAATTTCTTTCTTTAATCTTTCTTCTAAAATTTGCTTTAAATTACGTCCTGCAGTTTCAATATTAAACAATTCTACTGCATTTCTTCGAATTAATGCCCTATCGTAGTCTTTATTTTCTTTCATCCATGACGTTAGCCCATCTGCTAATCGATCTGAAGAAATCTCATCCAACAATATTCCATTACTTTCTTTTATAATTTCATTCATTCCTCCATTGCTAAAAGTAATAATTGGCGTGCCACAATATAAGCTTTCCAACATTACATTGGGTAGATTGTCCTCTCTACTTGGAAGTATAAATAAATCAGAGGCACTATATGCCAAAGCCATTTCTTTTTCTGATTTCAATACACCTGTAGTATAGATATTATCCATATGGAAAATTGATTCATCGTAATTCCCTACCACCAATAAATGCGTATTTTCAAACTTCACCTTTTGTAAGGCTTCAAAAAGTAGTTTTGCTCCTTTTCTATAATTTGAAATTCTCTCTGCTATAAATAGTAATACTTTTCCCTCTTTTGGCAAACCAAAATGAGCTCTAGCTTCTGCATTATCATAGGGTTTTAAATTATTCTCATTTAGAGCATAATAGCATTTAGTATGTTTAAATCTCCCGAGTAATTCACTATTTTTTGATGCTTCAATCATCCAGTTAGAAGGTGCCATTACTTCTATATCCCCATACTGATAGGCTTTCTTTTTGATAGCAACAAACTTTTCTTCCAGAGCATGGTATTGGGTAAATCTAGTTACATCATTTTTGTAATGATACCCTCCATGAAAGTGATTCATATCGTGTAAAAAGATATAAACGGGTTTGTTGATATTTTTGAAAAACGATGGGTAATCTATGAAATTACTCGCCCAATGTACAATCACAATATCAGCTTCTTGTACATCTCTATGTTGTTCAATTCTATATAATGAAAGCGGTGAAGTAAATCCTTCACAATCTTTGTCTTCTTTTAATACTTTGGGAAGTATTTTGATTGCTTTCCAAAGGGTAGATAGTCGTCTAAACCAAATTGAAGGATTAAAAGCATATACTTCTCTTTTATCTAAAGTTTCAGCTCTTGTAATCACCTTTGAGTCAACTCCTTGATCCAAAATAGCATCGTGCAATCTATAAGCTGCATTTCCTGCTCCTCCATTTGGGTATGTGCTGATATGAACTATTTTCATTTGTTGTTAGCGATAATATTGTCTAAAGTATCAAATGGATAGGAATCAATCCAACTGTCTTTTGATAAATTGATTATTTTTTGATTTCCTTCTTTTACTGACTTTGCCGTATTGAAGTGCTCATAGATCTTAAATTGATCATATTGAGATTTAAACTGTGTGACCGCCTTTGACCAAGAATTTTTGTCCGATGCATTTTTACGGACATCATTTTTCTTTGAATCGTAAAAATGGGCGATATTTTCTTTTTTGTAATCCCTCATCACTGTACTATCACAACCTAACATATAAATTTCTGAATAGCCCAAATAAAGTAAATAAGGTATCATCATTTGGGGACCATTAATAGGCGAAATCATCGGTTTAGCAATGTTTTCAAAATCCTCTGTATGTCTTGATAAAAATAAATGCTCTACGTTTCTATTCTTAAAAAGTGAAGGTCTGTTTTTTAAGTACGGAATATTCTTATGTCCTGTAACTATTTTAGTTTGAGATGGTAATTCTTCATCCGATTTTTGTAACCAATCCAAATAATTTTCCAAGATCAAGGGTTGATGATATGGAGCAAAAAAGTGTGCGATAGGATTAATACTTTGGATGTCTTTGTGCAAAAAAGCATTACTAATCGTGTAACAATCTTCTCCTTTTAATAAAGATAAATCTTCTAATTTTAAGGATGGACCCGTTGCAATCATAAAGCATCTCTTACCCACTTTTGAATTTTTTAATGCCTTATTTTGCTTCACCAAGTTATTATTGGAAAAAGTCAAAAACTGTAAATCTGCAAATCGCTTAAAAAGAGGCACATACACCTTTTTAGGTAACCATTCTTTTATTAAAGCTTCTGTTTTTACTCTCGACATTAAACTATTATTTATTGAACCTCAAACTTTCTATTTTATTTCGATGAGATAGAAAAGTGGAAAACATATTAATGTTACATCTCTAACCAAAAATGGTAGTAACGACAACTACAAATTTAAAAAACATTTCAACTATTCAGTACTAAAAAAAGTTGTATTCGTAGTCAAAGCTATCTTTCAAAAAAGCGAAATTACAAAATAACATGTTTATTACTCAGAGAAAATAATAAATTTGTATTCAATAAATTTGTGACGGATCAATGTACGATAGCTATCTAGTTGTTTTTCATGAAGTAATCCATTCACTACAATTATATTTATTTAATTTTTCCTACTTCCCGTACCTATTTTTTACTAAAAGGAAGTAAAAACCAAAGAGTGATTAGCACTAGTGCATGAAAAAACTTATCAATGATTTTAATAAATGGAGAAAAAAAGAAGGTGTAATCGCCATCTTCAAAAATCTGAACTGGCTCGCTTTTGATAAGGTTTCAAGAATTCTTGTAGGTTTATTTATCAACTCTTGGGTAAGAAAATACTTAGGTGTAGAAGATGTTGGCCTTTGGGAATATGCAATTGCACTAACAGCTATGTTTACTAGTATTGCTTCTTTTGGTTTAGAAAGAATTGTAATTCGCGACCTATTAAGCAAAACCTTTTCTCAGGAGACTATCTTAGGTACGGCTACTGCTTTTAGGACACTTACCTCTATTATTAGTGGAATCGGCATTCTATTTTATATCTACTTCTTTTCGGAAGTTGAGTCCTCCCTATTGTTAACCTTAGGCTTCCTGGGAGCATCAGGATTATTTTTTCAAACCAGTGACATCATACAATATTTTTATCAAGCACATCTTGATGTAAAAAAGACAGTGATTGTAAAAAATATATCCTTTATATCCTTTTCTTTAATTAAGGTACTTTTGATTTATCAGAACAGTACGTTATTCTTTTTTGCTCTTGTTAATTTCTTAGATATAGGTGTTGGTAGTCTTTTCCTATTGACAATGTATATTTTTGACACGAAAAAAATAAGACTATGGAAATTTGATTGGAATTATTTAAAAGCCTTAATCAGAGACTCTTGGCCTTTAGCAATATCTAGTTTAGCCTACATTATTTATTCTAAAATCGACCAAATTATGCTTGGTGATCTTCGAGATTCAACATATGATGTAGGTATTTATGGGACTGCTAGCAAATTATATGACATCCCGATATCTGTAATTGGAATTATTCTCGCTTCAGTTTATCCTCCATTTATTGAATTATGGAATCGGGATTCGAGAGATCAATTTTATGATAGGTACAAAAAAGCAACTTCTATGCTTACTGTACTTGCCTATGTAGGTTGTGTTTTTAATTGGCTTTTAGGTGAATGGGTCATTTTATTTCTATTTGGTGAAGCCTTTCTACCATCTTATTATATCTTCTCCATACAATGCATAGGAGCTATATTTCTATTTAATGCTTCATTGAGATCCAATTATTTATCACTCTCAAATAATCAACATATAATTATGTTTAGTACCATCTCTGGGAGTATCATTAATATTGGTCTCAACTTATATCTCATCCCAGAATATGGTAGTAAAGGTGCTGCTTATGCCACTCTGATTACCCAATTCTTTAGTCTTTATGTGACGAGTTTCTTCTTTAAAGCCACAAGACCGATTGTTTGGATACAAATTCGAAACTTATTTTTATTTGATATATTTCTATTCTTGAAAAAGAAAAAAGGATAAAAAAAAGCATTTCAATTGACGGTAGCACACTAGTTAAGTGTTGTTAGTCATCAAAAAATAAAATCCTGAGTAAGTAATTTGTATTACAATGCAAATAAAAACTCAGGATTTTTGTTGTGTAAACGAACACTGCCATGCTCGAGGACACTACAATAAAGGTAATAAAATTGGCCTTAATTTTAAACAAGGTCGATTAAAATGTAAGGAATGTGGAAAAACTTTTTCAGTAAGAGCACTCACTCCTATGTATCGTAAACGTCATTCAATGGATCACATTAAAATGGTTTTAATGCTGATTTTATATGGATGTCCCTTGCATGCCATTGAAAAAGTGTTCTTACATCGACGTGAAACTATCAATAATTGGATTATTGATTTTGGAAACCATTTTGAAAATATTCATCATCAATTTGTTGTTCAACCCATTGATCACAAAAAGGTTGAATTAGATGAGCTATACACTACTACCCCAGGAGGAAAACATTGGGTAACAAGTGCATTATCATCCACTTATAAGTTGTAGCTAGGAGGTCATGTTAGTAAAAATAGAAACTCATTACTAATCGATAGATTATGCGAATTGGTATCAAAATGTTGTGATCATAAGAAGTTTTTACTTATTGCAACAGATGGCTTAAGAAGTTATAAAACAGGTATACAAAAATATTTCAACAAGAAAATTCCTAGAAATGGGAAAATTGGCAGATCCTCTTATTTCTTCCCCAAAAATGTAGTACTAGTTCAATGTGTTAAAAACTATGTTCGAAAAGGGAAACGCTATTTATGCTATGGCATCAATCATTGTACTATTTCTTTGGGTACACCAAAAGCAATTCCATTTCTGTTGAAGAAATTAAACTCAAAAGGTGTAATTCATACCGCTTTTATAGAAAGGTTTAATGCAACATTGAGAAGTAGTATACATACTTTTACACGAAGAAGTAGATCAGTGGTCAAGAATACTAACTTATCAGAAAAATGGCTATATCTTTTTGGTGGTTTTTACAACTTCTGCAGAGTACATCAATCATTGAGGAAAACGCCTGCAGAAGCCTCTGGTATTGTAAATCAGATGCTTACCTTTGAAGAGCTAACTTTAATCCATAGGTCAATAAAAAAATGGACGCCCCCTAAAAAGAGAGGACGTCCATCTAAAAATGACCAAATATTAATAGATAGGTGGGTTTAACAACACTTAAATAGTTACCTACCCAATTGACTGAAATGCCTTTTTTGTGCCTTTAGATTTTTAATATCTAAACGTATATTTTTGTTGAGTTTGTTGATCGATTAATTGAATAATTACATGATCAACTGCTTTATTCAATTTAATTTTACCTTCTTTTGATAAATTACCTTTTTGGAGAACCTTACCCTCATGTGTTAAAATCATGAAAGCATATTGAATATTATTCAAGTCAATAAACTGAAGTTCTCTAGCATTATCTCTAAATGAAGGATCTGAGTTTAACAGCTTTGGTAACTCTTTTGCTAAACCTACAATTGAAGTAACATTATCTTCTCCAATTGTAGGTAATTGGAATGTATGATAGAAATCTCCAACTCTATTTGGAGAGACAACAACTATATGGTCTTCCATTAACTTAACGTCATGACCAAATAGTTCATCTGTTTCTCCATCTTCTAATTGATAAGTATGAATCCATTCTGCTTCATTATCATTTAAGGTAAAAATATGAGCAGCTCCAATACCATCAGCTCTGTAAGCCCCAATTGCTACTGTATCACCTTTAATATGAATTGAACTTCCAAAACCACTACCCAATTCTTGAGTTGGATTTTCAATTACATAATTTTCAGTTCTATCAGTCCAAGGTTGTCCATTATCTCTTTGATAAACATATACATTTCCGATAGCATCTCTTCCATAATCCGTCACTAAAATTGTGTTTTTATAAAGATCAATATGAATACCATATTGATAATCTTCACCAGAATTAGAAACAGATAAATCAGCTGGAGTTTGTGTAGTATCTAAATCTCCATTTTCATCAAGATTATATACATAGACAGTACCTTTCCAATTATTATTCCCCAAAGCATTCACTGCTAAAGTATTACCATGAAGTTTAATAACATGACCAAAATATTCATTAGTGGCAGGATTTGGAGAAACTAATTGTTTAGAATTTAATTCACCTAACCATGATGCTTCTGTTTTTTGATAAATATAAACCTTACCTGCATATGCATTTGTTTGATAAGCACCCACTACGACCATATTATCTTGAATATCCACAGAATAACCAAAATAACCTGATACTTCTGATGTAAGTTTCTTTGTTTCAAACATATCAGACCAACCACCCTCAGGCATTTCAAAAATATATGCTTTATCTGCTTTAGGAGCACCTACAACAATAACATCATCCTGAATACCAACAGCAAAGCCAAATAGATCACTTTTTTCACCATCTGTTGGGCTTAATTTTGCAACTTCAATCCATTGCTCATTTTCGAAGTGATAAACAAAAGCAGCTCCTTTTCCATTCTCGCTGTAAGTTCCTAATACCATATTATCACCATCTACATCAATGTGGCTTACCTTTTCATATTCATCTAGTGAAGGTAATGTTACAGAAAAAGTAACTTCTGTGAAATTGATATTGTAATTAGCATTGGCTTCCAAAGTACCTTGTGTAATGATAAATTCATTTTCCTTACTTGTATTTTCGATAGCCAATGAACCACTTAAAATATCAGAAGCTTCATCTCCATTTTTCAAACCTACTACTTCATAATTCTCTAGATTTAAATTATTTGCATCTTCCACAGAAATAGTGATTTCTAATTCAGCAGGAGAAGATGTCACTTTAAAATTTTGATCATAGAATACGTTTTCTTTATAACCTGTTATAGTATAATAAAAGTCGCCTACTCTATTCACATAGTGTTTATTATCAATTACTTTAAAATCATTATTAATGAATCCAATTAACGCCTCACTGTAATCACTTACATTTACTTCGTCACCATATACTAATTGTTGCTTTTCAACAGAAGTTATATCAAAAGTAGGTTTTGAGAATGTATAAATAAATTGATTAGGGTTATTCTCAGCTAAGACTATGATTTGTTCTTCATGAAAACGAACACCAGTACCAAATCTAATTTCGGTAGCTGTTTCAGGCTCAAACTTAGCATAAGCACTATAAATAGAGTCTTGTACATTTACATGATATAAATAAGCTACTCCATGAATATCTTCATAATATGTACCGATCAATAAATCATCTCCATTTAAATGTACATCTGTACCGAATCCATCTTGTGAGTTTGGTTCTGGATTATGTATTGTAATATGTTTAACATCACTACTCCATTGCGTGTTTTCCGCTTTTTCAAAAATGTGAACCTTACCTTCTATATGAAAATCTCTTACGTAATCAGTAATAGCAATTCTATTGTCTGAAATATCTAAATGAATTCCATAATTATGATCTGCTCCACCTGGTGCTTCTAATTCAAAATCAGGTGTAATAGTATCACCAATAAGGCCTTCTGCTGGGATATTATAAACGTAAGCTGTTCCTGACCAATTATTTTTACCTAAAGCACCTACTAAAATAGCATCCTCTGATAATCTAATCTGATGTGCAAAGTATTCATTCGCTGTAGGATTAGGCGAAATTAATGTCTGGATATTATGACCTTCAGACCAGCTATTAGCAGTCTTTGTAATGTAAAAACCTCTTCCAGAATAATTATCAATTTGATAACCTCCAACTACTATTGCAGAAGAATTAATATCAACACTATAGCCAAAAACTCCATTTGAAGTCGGATTAGGGATTGCTAAAGTTTCAGTCATATTTGACCATCCATTTTCAGGCATTTCAAAGACATAACTTTTATTTCTATTAGGGGCGCCTACAATAATTTCTGAACCTTTTATAGCTACTGCAAAGCCAAATTGATCTCCGTCTTGACTATCAGAAGGTAATAACTTGGCTACTTCTACCCATTCTTCATTTTCTAAGTGATATACAAATGCAGCTCCAGGGCCATTATTTTCACTTTCATATGTACCTAATACCATATAATCACCGTCCACATCAACATGTCGAGCTTTAGTATAATTAATTTCTATACTATTCTCATTTGGATAAAAATATAATTTCTCATCATTACTTCCAGGTATTGCTGAAACAAACTCTTCTAATCCCAAATACGCGAAAGAATTACCAAAATACTCATCAACTTGTGGAGAGTCATTCATATATTCATTAAGGAGTAAAACTGATCCTCGATCATTTGACAATTCATATTCATAAATTACACCTTTATTGTTGTCAAAACCTTTTGCTCCTATAGCAATATAATCTCCTTGAATTTTCATTTGAGACCCAAAGTGATCACCTATTGTTTTTTCTGATAATGAGATATTAAAATTTTCATCATTTCTTGAAGTCCAAGAAGTCCCATTTTCTTTTGTAAATATTCTGACAGTTCCATATTTATTTTCATCACCAAAATCAGTTGCTGCAATAAGGTTTTCATCTTCTGAAAAGGCAATATGAACTCCCAATTGACGATCAGCAGATGAAGATGTAAGTACTGCATTCTCAACAACATTACCCAAGTTAAATTTCTTATTTTCAAGATCATAAACAAAGACAGCACCAGTCCAATTCTGATTTCCTAATGCACCAGAAATGAGTGTATTATTTTTAATGATAATTTCATGACCTATATATTCATTAGCTTGAGGATTTGAAGATTTTAAAGTCTCATAACTTTTATCCGATTCACTCCATTTTTCTGTAGGAGACTTTTCATATAAAGCAATTCTTCCTTGATAAGAATATGATCTATAGGACCCTACAGCCATCCTATCTCCAGAAAGTGAAACAGAGTAACCATAATACCCTCCTGAAGGAAATGGTGATTCAAGTTGATAAGTTTCGGTCATGTCTATCCAACCATTATCAGGCTTTTCATAAACATAGACTTTTCCAGATTTTGGAGCACCAACAATAATTGTTTCACCGTCTATTGCTACCGAATAACCGAACCAGCAACTGTTAGCAAGTAAACCCTCAGAAGCAGAAAGAACAGCAATCTGATTCCATTGTCCATCGACATTTTCAAATAAATATACTGCTCCAGCATATTCAGAAGAAGAATATCCACCAACAGCAACAAGCTCTTTATTTAAATTATCGATAGAATTAATTTCATCGTATCCATTAATGCTTTGAGCAGGATCATAAGCATAAATAGAAGTAGTAAAAAATGAGATGATCAAGCATAAAAAGACATTATGCTTCATAAATAGATTGAAAGTTTGCATTCAGTTAAAATAAAATAGTTATAATAAATAAGTTCTAAGCTGATATAAATATAGGCAAGAAATTTTAAAACGCCATACCTCTGGTAATTTGTTACAAAATAATTCATTATTAAACTAAAACTAACGTATATATAATAAGCCCATAAGATCTCTCCTATAGGCTTATTATTTTAAATATTATTTCTGAGTTTATTTCTCGTATTTTCGTTTTCTAATGAAAATGAAAAGAACACCAAAAATCACCGTTAGAAATACGGGAAGACCAACATTAAACCATTGCCAGAATGCTTTTTCTTCTCGCACTTTAAAGGAGTCTAATGGTCTTAATGTAACTTTTTTATTTCGTGCTAAAATCAGACCCTCATCATCTAGCAAATAATCCACACTATTTTTAATGAACTCCAAGTTAGAAAGAGTCTGTCCTCTAAAACGATCAAATTCGATAGATTCTATTTGACCATTGATAGGGTTAATTTCATTCTTAATAATATCACCATCTCCTACGATGATTACCTTACTTTTCTGCTTACTTTTCTTGATGACATCACTTTTTGGAATACCTCTTGGAGGGAAACGATTCGCATATAAAGAGTTGAATTTACCTTCTAATAAATAGGCTACTGGAAGGTGCGGATTATTGAATAACTCTTTGTTTTTTACTTCTTTAATTTCATCCAGAGAAACAATATTTGGCATATTTCTAACCCTAGAATAATTTGAAGTATAAATCAATGGTGTCTTCTTAATTCCTTTTGCCTTTACGGTATCCAACGTACTAATAAATTTTCCATAAACAACATCCATATTTCTTACAATTGGATGTTCTGAAAAGTTATTTAAGTATGTAAAATAAGGCCATGGTAACTTTTTGATATTTGCTTTATCACCAAAATTACCTGCTACAATTTCAATCAATCCAGCTTGTTGATCTTGAATCAAGTTAATATTAGGGCGAATCCCTAATCTAAAAAACAAGTCTTCAATGTTAAGGTCATAACCAAATGCATAAGTACCTCCTAAAGGAATAGAGTCTTTATTCATTTGTACACGATCAATTAAGAACATGGCATTACCTCCATCCATTAAATATTGATCGATATAATATTTATCTCTGTTAGAGAATTTAGCTTTAGGTTGTGCGACAATAATCCCATCAAATTGTTTGATTTTACTTAAGTCATTGACTTCTATAACTTGATATTTATCTTCCAAAGCAGCCATAGCCTCGATCATTTCTTCTTTTCTTAATTCGTCATGACCTTGAATGATTGCTAACTTTTTGTCTTTAGGCTGAGAAAGTTCTTGTATCACACTAGCCAATTCATATTCTACCCCTTCGATAGATTGATTTATCTTTTCTTGTGCTGATCTCGCTTTATTTCCTTTTAATAATAAAACTCCTTTTTGTTTACCATTATAAGTTACTAAAGCACCTGGGAATATTAATTTCTGTGTTTGTTCTCCACTTACCGATACATCAAATAAGGTCGTTTGAGGTATACCTTTTTGAATTAATGACTGTTGAAATGCCTGCTTTTGTCTTGGATCTGTAAAATCATTAGGATCAACAAAACGATAGTCTAGTTTTCCATTTGATTGGATTTTAAACTCATCCAATGTTTCATGAATAGCTTGTTTGAGATGCTCAAATTCAGCATTCAAAGGACCATCCAAGTAGATATCTATTTTTACTTCAGAAGGAAGGTTGTTTAATAATCTTTCTGTAGCAGGATTAATACTGAACCTTTTTTCTTCTGTCAGATCTAATCGAAAGAATAGAAAATCAGAATGTATATTCAGTAATATTAAAAAAAATAAAATCGCAGAAAAAGATAATAGGTCTTCCCACTTACGCATATCAATTAAATTTGCTTGTCATAAAATTTGTCGCAAAATCGGATCTTTACATGATTTTGCAAAATATAATCTAAGATTCCTCCAATTTTATCACATTGTTTATCAATTATCAATTATTAATCTCATTTGTAGCATAAAAAAATGTATTTTTGCCATTCAATTTGAATTTATAGTTTTATTAGTACTTTTTGATTGTGTCAGAAATCAATTTTAAAGATACATTAGATAAAAATCCAATTTTCCAGATTGTCGCTGAAAGTGCAAAGGAAGTTGGTTTCAGAACTTACTTAGTAGGTGGTTTTGTTAGAGACTTACTTCTTAAGCGTCCCTCAAAAGATATTGATATCGTTTGTGTCGGAAGCGGTATTGCCTTAGCTGAACAAGTAGCTAAAAATGGTGGTAACCTACCATGCAATACTTTTAAGAACTTCGGTACGGCAATGGTAAAATTCGATGAATATGAAGTGGAATTCGTCGGTGCTCGTAGAGAGTCCTACCGTAGAGAGTCACGTAAACCCATCGTGGAAGATGGTACATTAGAAGATGATCAAAATCGTCGTGATTTTACAATAAATGCGTTGGCAATCTCATTAAATCTTGACGATTACGGAGATTTAGTAGATCCTTTTGGTGGTGTTGATGACTTGAAAAAGAAAAACATCATTACTCCATTAGAGCCCAATATCACATTTTCAGATGATCCTTTAAGAATGATGAGAGCAATTCGTTTTGCCTCTCAGCTTTCTTTTGATATAGATCCAGACACATTTGAAGCTATTTCTGAGAATAAAGAACGTATCGAAATAGTTTCAAAAGAGAGAATTATGGACGAATTGAATAAAATCGTCTTATCTCCTCTTCCTTCTTATGGTTTTAAATTGTTGTTTACTTCAGGATTATTAGAGTTAATCTTCCCTGAAATGCAAAATTTACATGGTGTTGAAAGACGCGATGGTAAAGGACACAAAGACAATTTCTATCACACCTTAAAGGTATTGGATAATGTCGCTGAAAAATCAGATGATCTTTGGTTGAGATGGGCTGCAATTCTACATGATATTGCCAAGCCTCCTACCAAACGCTTTAATCCTAAAGTAGGTTGGACATTCCATGGACATGAAGACAAAGGAGCTCGTATGGTACCTGGTATTTTCAAACGTCTTAAATTACCATTGAATGATAAAATGAAGTTTGTACAAAAATTAGTACGCCTTCATTTGAGACCTATTGCATTGGTAAAGAAGGAAGTAACAGATTCTGCAGTAAGACGCCTATTGTTTGAAGCGGGTGATGATATCGAAGCTTTAATGCTACTTTGTCGTGCAGATATCACTTCAAAAGACGATCGTAAAGTCAAAAAATACCTTGCTAATTTTGATTATGTTGAAACACGCTTAGTTGAAGTAGAAGAAAGTGACCAAGTGAGAAATTTCCAACCTGTCATTACAGGTGAAAAGATCATGGAAATTTTCGGCATCAAACCTTCTCGTGAAGTTGGACAAATCAAAGATCAAGTAAGAGAAGCTATCTTAGATGGTAAAATTAAAAATACCGAAGAAGAAGCTTTACCTTATATGCTGAACATTGGTAAGGAATTGGGGTTAACTCCTGTAAATTAAAGTAACATCAACAACTTTTTATATAGATTTTATTATGAACGATTTAATACTTCGTACTGCAAAAGGAGAAAAAACAGAAAGAACTCCAGTATGGTTAATGCGTCAAGCAGGTCGTATTTTACCAGAATATAGAGCAGTAAGAAATAGCGTTTCAGGGTTTGTAGAATTATGTCAAACGCCAGAATTAGCGGCTGAGGTAACTATTCAACCTGTGGATTTATTAGGTGTTGATGCTGCAATCATCTTCTCAGACATCTTGGTAATTCCTGAAGCAATGGGCTTACCTTATGAAATGGTAGAGAAAAGAGGTCCTTTCTTCCCCAATACAATTCAAACAGAAGCTGATCTAAAGAAAATCAGAGTAGCAGATGTTCAGTCAGACCTTGGTTATGTATTAGATGCCATTAAACTGACGAAAAAAGAATTGAACGGTAGAGTTCCTTTGATTGGTTTTGCAGGTGCTCCGTTCACTATCTTCTGTTATATGATCGAAGGTCAAGGTTCAAAAACATTCTCTAAAGCAAAGAAAATGTTCTATACGAATCCTGAATTCTCTCATCAACTATTACAGATGATTACGGATAGTACTATTGCTTATTTAAAAGCACAGATCGAAGTTGGAGCTGATATGATCCAAATCTTTGATTCATGGGCAGGTATTTTATCTCCTGAGCAATATGCTGTTTTTGCGATGCCATACATTAATCAAATCTGTGATGCTATTACAGAAGTACCAAAAACTGTTTTTGCGAAAGGTGCTTACTTTGCTAGAGAAGCAATAGGTCAATCAAACTGTAACACAGTTGGTCTAGATTGGAACATGGATATTGCTGAATCAAGAGCATTAACTAACGGTAAAGTATTACAAGGTAACCTTGATCCTTGTGCTTTATACGGTTCTGATGCTGATATCGTAAAAGCTACGAAGGCAATGTTAGATAAATTTGGTCCTGATAAGCATATTGCTAACTTAGGTCACGGTGTTTATCCTGATATTGACCCAGAAAAAGTGAAAGTATTCATCAACACTGTGAAGGAATACTCAGCTGAAATGAGAGGATAATCGCTGTTTTTTTGAATGAAAAATGAAAAGTGAAGAATGAAAAACGAATTTAGTTTTTTCTTCATTTTATAAATATAAATGCCTGTAGGTTGGAGAAACTTACAGGCATTTTTTAATATTGCAAATGGATATTTATTGGTAAAATGATCAGTTGATCTACAAATTGATCTTTACATTTTCCAGGATTCCATGCTGTATCAGTTAATATATTTATGATTTGCTGAATGAAGACATCTTCCTTTGGAAAATTACTTCTGACAATTCTAAAACCTTGTAATTTAGAATTTTTATCAACCACAAACCCAATGTAGATTTTAGGTGAAATACCTAGTCTTTTAATCAAGCTTTTATCAGTTATCCTTAATTCTTCCCCAAATTTTTTATATAAATTTCCCATTCCATTTTTAGGATGAGCTGGAATATTTACAATCGTATACACTTCTTTCTTTAACAATGAATCAAAATTAGCTTCACAAAGTAATGAATCAGATTTAATTACTTCCTCTTGAGCATAAATTGAAAAAGATAGTAATGTAAAAAAAAGTGTAATTGGTATAGTTTTCATTTTTCAGTTGAATTATTCCTTCAAAGGTGCCTTATCTCCTTTTTCCATTCGTAGAGCTTTCCAATTTGAATTACCATGTTGTAATACCTCTTGAAATTCCTCATAAACTTCATTTAATAAGAAATCATTTTCTCTTTCCTTCGTATCCATAAGCTTCATTTTCAACTCTAAGGCTCTTAGATGATTTCTAGTTTCACCATAATTCACCCACAACTGTTTGTGGTTGTAAAAGCCGTCCCATGCAGCCATCACCGTGGTAAAACCGCTTAGCAACAAGGTAATAACCTTAGTGAGTAGTTGGTACTCTTCTGGCATATCGTTTGAAATGGCCACCAAGACTGTAATCAATGCTGATGCAATCGCGATACTAATATATATTCTAAAAGACTTAAGTTTATTTTCTTTACTTCTCGAAGAAATACGGTTCGTTAGAATTGAAATTTCGTTTAAGAGTATAGTATATTTTTCGTTTGGTTGAAGCATAATTTGTCAATCGTAGTTTTTTATATAGAAGCTAAATATAAAGATAGAATCTGATGAAAGATAATTTTTCATTCATCAATTTTGTCTTTTTATATTTGTCAAAATTGAAAAAAATGGCAGAAAAAGAAAAGGCTTCTAAAGAAGATGTAGAAAAAGCATTTGGTCATCGACTACGTGTGCGTGTGTGTGGTGTATTAGTTGAAGACGACAAAGTATTGATGGCTGTACATCATGGAATCGGAAAAAAAGGAATATTCTGGGCTCCTCCTGGAGGTGGCTTAGAATATGGAGAATCTGTTGAAGATGCTATTAAAAGAGAATTTTTAGAAGAAACAGGTCTTCAAGTTGAAATTGAAGAATTTATGTTTACACATGAATTTTTTGACCTCCCATTACATGGTATTGAATTATTTTTTAAAGTAAAAAAAATAAATGGAACGCTAATTACAGGAACTGATCCAGAAATGGCTAAGGATAAGCAAACCATTGATAATATGGTCTTTGTTTCTTTTGAAGAATTAGCAGAAAAGCATCCTGACGAAAAACATCATTTGTTCAGACATTGTAATTCGTTAAAAGAACTTATCAAAATGCGAGGTTTTTATACAAATCTTCAATAAAATTCATAGATTTACAATTTAGAATCGAGAAGGTAAATTCTCCTTTATAATTCTAGAAATAGAGAATGGCAAAAGTAAGCATTTTACAAAGTCAATTACTTGACATTACAATCAGTAGACTGAGTCAACAGTTGATTGAGAATCATGGTGATTTCTCAAACACTGTGATTATTGGTCTTCAACAGGGAGGCATCGTTCTTTCTGAAAGAATCAAAAAAAGAATTTTTGAATTGGCTAAAGTTGAAGTTCCTTTAGGTCAATTGGACATCACATTCCACCGTGATGATTTCCGAAGAGGACAAAATATTCTAACGCCAAGCAAAACAGATATCCCGTTTCTTATCGAAGATATGAATGTAATTCTTATCGATGATGTTGTCTTTACAGGAAGATCTATCCGTTCTGCCTTAGATGCGATGATGGCATTTGGTCGTCCTCAAAAAGTAGAACTACTTTGTTTAGTAGACAGAAAATATAGCCGTGATTTGCCAATTGAACCTACTTACGTTGGTAAAGTAGTGAATTCAATCCAATCACAATACATTCAAGCAGAATGGAAAGAAGAGGGTCATGATGAAGACACTCTTTGGCTTATTAATCAATAATTTTATAACGGCTTTCCCTTTTGGTTGCCGTTTTTTTATATAATTCAATTTCTTGCAGATATTCATATAATGTTAAGTCAGAAACATCTACTTGGAATAAAAGATCTTACGAGAGAAGACTTAGAACTGATCTTTCAAACAGCAGATCAATTTAAAGAGGTTATCAACCGACCTATCAAAAAAGTACCTTCTCTAAGAGATATTACTATCGCTAATGTTTTCTTTGAAAACTCTACCCGAACAAAGTTATCATTTGAACTCGCTGAAAAAAGACTTTCAGCAGATGTGATCAACTTCTCTTCAAGTGGAAGTTCAGTAAAGAAAGGAGAAACTTTATTGGATACTGTGAACAACATCTTGTCAATGAAAGTAGACATGATCGTAATGCGTCACTCTAGTCCTGGTGCTCCACACTTCTTAGCAAAACATATCGATGCAACAATCCTAAATGCGGGTGATGGTACACACGAACACCCTACTCAAGCAATTTTGGATACATATTCAATTCGTGAAAAATTGGGTAATGTAGAAGGAAAGAAAGTGGTGATTGTTGGTGATATTTTACACTCAAGAGTCGCTTTATCTAACATTTTTGCTCTACAAAAATTAGGCGCTGAAGTGATGGTTTGTGGTCCGCATACTTTAATCCCTAGATACATTAGAGATCTAGGTGTACGCGTTGAACACGACTTAATAAAAGCCTTACAATGGTGTGATGTTGCCAATATGTTACGTATTCAAATGGAACGTCAATTGGTGAAAAATTTCCCTTCGGTAAGAGAATACTCACAAAACTTTGGTTTAACAAAAGAGATTCTTCAACAATTAGATAAAGAAATTGTAGTAATGCACCCAGGTCCCATCAACAGAGGAGTTGAAATTACTTCAGATGTGGCTGATGCAGAAAATGCAATCATTCTCGATCAAGTAGAAAATGGTGTAGCAACACGTATGGCTGCATTGTACTTATTAGCTGGTAAAAAAGATGTCTAAATAACTTGACATCCACCACAAACAAATGACTGCTAACTAACTGATTAGCAGTCTTTTTTATTGACTTTTCTTTATTACCTCTAACATTCAAATGCATTTCACCCATTAATTCGTGCATTTCACCAAAAATAATTCATTTCAAGCTACAAGAGGATGATATTTAAATTAATAATCATTTAAAAATGTAACTGTTATGAATTTACACACAAAACTAATTACCCTTACTCTTTTGATCTCTACTCTATTTTCATGTTCGAGTTCAGATGATCTATACTCACCTGAAAACAATAACATTCCAGCAATGACACAATTTGATAATCCTAGTGCGCCTGCATTCTTGAATATTACAATGGTGCCTAGTGGAGATGTATGTACAAGTCAATTTATCGTTAATGCTGAAATTATGAATGAAAAAGGATATAGTCATTCAACAACTTTATCAGCAGAAAACGGTGTTGTTGCAATTCATTTAGATGATGAATTTTCATATGGTGCTTATTCTATTGTTTTCAGTAATGTTACAACAGGAGAAATCTATGGTAGTACATCATTCTATTTAACGACTGAAGATTTAAATAGTGATTATTACTCTAAAACAATTGAATATAATAATTGTAATTTATAATTTGAGATATCAATTACTTTGAAAATGCCAATGTGCTAGGTAATTTAATTCCTAGCACATTTTTCTAAACTATACAATGCCTTTAAAAAGCTCTTATTTTTTTACGATTACCTTCTACTTTTTTTCTTTTTTATTTATTTATTCTGTAGAAGATTATAGTGCTGAGTCAGGATACCAATGGCTTGGATTACATTATTTATTGACTTTAGATTTTGCTACGACAATTCTTAAATGTTTTGGTGCCTTATTTTTTGCCAAAAGTGCTAAATATTTTTTAGTCAAAAAGAAAAGTGCTGTGTCTGTACTTTTAATTATCTCTGGTTTTTTCCTTTTGGTTTACATAAATAATAACATTCAGTGGAATTACAGATATAGTTATTTCTATGAAGGTTATAGAGGTCCATTTTTGAACTATATTAATATTGAAGAAGTATTTATCCCCTATCTTATTGGTATTAGTATTGAAATGATTTTTGCATATTTAAAGCAATTCAATGAACAACAAAATCTTAAATTAGAAAAAACAAAAGCTGAACTCAGTTTTCTAAAAGCACAAATAAGCCCTCATTTTTTATTTAATACAATCAATACCATTTTTTGGCTAATTGTAAAAGCACCCAAAGATGCACAAGACTTGTTATTAAAACTAAGTGATATGTTAAGGTATCAACTTTATGAATGTGATCATGATTATGTTCCAATTCAAAAAGAAATTGATTACCTCAATGATCTTATAAAAATTCAATCTTATCGTAAAGGTAAGAATGTTGAAATAAACACAGAATTTAACTGTGAAAATCCTTCTTTTCCAATACCTCCACTTTTGTTTTTACCCCTCGTGGAAAATGCTCTAAAATTCGTTTCTCAAAAAAATGAGGAGAACAATTTTATATCTATCCACTTATTTCAAAAAAATGGACATGTGGATTTTAAAATAAAAAACTCTACGGATGATAGTCATGTAGAACTAAATGAAGATAAAAAATACAGCGGTATTGGTTTGAACAATATTAAAAAAAGACTCAAACTTATTTTTGGTGAAGAATTTATCTTCTCAACAAACTTAGAAAACAACACTTATCATGCAAATATCCAATTCTAAAATAAAATGTATCGTCATTGATGACGAGGAATTAGCAAGAGAAGGCATTGCTGATTATGTACAACAAGTTCCTTTTTTAGAATTAGTCGCTACATGTTCAAGTGCAATTGAAGCACAAGAAATTTTAGAAGTTAATGAAATAGACCTCTGTTTTTGTGACATCAATATGCCCTATTTATCAGGAATTGATTGGATAAAATCCTTAAAAAATCCTCCACTAACCGTATTTACAACTGCATATTCAGAATTTGCTATTCAAAGTTATGAAGTGAATACTCTAGATTATTTATTAAAGCCTATTTCATTTGATCGATTTTATAAGAGTTGTTTAAAAGCAAAAGAAGCTATTCAAACCAAACAAGCAGAAACAGACAGTGAGTTTATTTTTGTAAAGGTAGATCAACAAATAAAAAAGATTTGGTGTAAGGATATTAAATATATCGAATCTCAAAATAATTATATCAACATCAACACCTCAAAAGGTAATTTTCTAACACTTTTAACCTTAAAAGAAATTCAAGAAAACTTACCTTCATATTTTTTAAAAGTTCAAAAATCGTTTATCATCAATATTAATTATGTTGAGGCAATTGAGGGTAATAGTATCATTATAGAAAATGCAATTATTAGCATTAGTAGAAACTTGAAAAATGAAATATTTGAACAACTGACACAAGGAAAATTCATTTTAAAAAATCAGAAATGAAAAGACTATTAAGCCTCATATACCTTCTTATATTCTGTATATCTTGTTATGAAAAAATATCTCCAAGTAAAGAAGATTTGAGATATGCTACTATTCCTTTTGGATATACAGAAATAGGTGATTCGATCTTATTCTCAATTGATGAATCCTATATCATCAATTATATAGATCTTTATTCTTCCAATTTTTTTAATAGTCCATATGCTCCCGATTTTAATCCTGAAATCAATAATTTCCTGAGAAAAAATGAAGTAAAGGTGCAACAATTACATCTCATAGGTTCATTTAATGATTATAAAATAAAGTCAGACTTTGCATTAAAGTTTAATGAACAGCATTCACAATGGGAGCTAAAGTTACCTAAACAATCTATCGTTCCTTCTAGTGGTGATTTTGCTTTTGTTGCAAATGAACATTTTTTGGCAACACCTAAATGTTTTGAGGCTTGTAATATTCATGTACCTATTTTTTCAGATCGAAATTTAAAAAGAATGTATATCGTATGGTTAATGTATATCCTTGATACAAAGGAAAATATGGGGTATGCTATAGAAAATGATAGCCTTGTATTCACATTTGATCCTTCAGATTATTCATTAAGTAATAATAATTATGGAATTCAAGAAGCATACGATCCTGACCTCATCTACAAAGTACAATTAGCTGGTAGTTTCAACCGGTGGAGCATTTATTTTGATATGATAAAAAAGAAAAATAAGTATCAATATAAAATGCCAATTACAAAAGACATCGGAAACTGGGGTGAATTTAAATTTATTGTAAATGATGATAACTGGGTCAATCCACCTTTTGAAGCTGTAAATAAATTTGGGCATTATATGGGTACAAGACATTATAATTTCACTTATCAAACTCATAATGAACAAAACATCATGGGGTATCATATCGATGGTGAAAATGTAGTATTTGAATGGAAACTTCGAGAGAACGATTTAATTACTTATTTCCAACGCTCAGAAGCTCGTAGCTATAAAATCAAAAATATGTATTTGTACTGTGATGCTTTTACTTTACAAAAAGAACAAAAAATGATCATGGAAGAAGTTGATTATCATCATTATCAATTAGCAATTCCTCTATCAAAATTCAAAAAAGAGGTAACCTATGAATTTAACTTTTTTGTCAATGGCGTATTAGAATTAACTCCTGATTATCAAGCTTCTAACATTTCAAGAACATCTTTATGGGATGAAAAGCAAGTTGTACGTTTTTCATTACAACTTTAAATACTGTAAACATTTGATTTTCGACATTTTACATAACAATGTTTACCATTCACCCATTATTTTATTTTAGAAGAACTTTTCAGAGTACATTTGAAGTTGTTTAGAAACCTAAAAATTAAAAACTGCCAGTTAATTCTAAATTTTTATTGACCTTAAAAACCCATTTCTTTACCGACACTATGTACCTTTTTATTCTTTCAAAATGAAGGTTACGCTTAAAAATTATTGAAAGAGAAGTATCAAGCATTTGTACTTTGTAATATCCATAGAAGTGATTTACATTAATAAAGAAAATCAAAACATTTTAACCTGTGAATAATTTATAAATTGATTTCTATATAATATTGTAATGACTAATTGTCAATAATATTGTTACTGAAACCATTGTTTTAACCAACTGTTCTTACTGCCTAAAACGATTATTTATGCCACAAATTAAAAATGAAAGCATTCATTGCCTTATTGTAGACAATGAAGAGACTACCCTTAACTATCTTTGTGATTACATTCGAAAAATACCACAATTTAAACTAATCCACATATGTAAAGATGTGATGGAAGCAGAAGCTATTGTGATGAATCAGAAAATTGATGTTTGTTTTTGTAACATTGAATTACCTCATATTAATGGTGTAGAATGGGTAAAAACCCTAAAAAATCCACCGATTATTATTTTTATGTCAAGAGATAAAGGTTCTGTTATTCAAAGTTATGAAGTAGATACTTTAGACTTTCTATTGAAACCTATTCCTTTTGACCGCTTCTTTAAAAGTAGTATTAAAATCCGCGAAAAAAAGATTCAAAAACATCATCAAAATATCGATGAGTTTATTTTTGTAAAAGTTGGGCAACAAATAAAGAAAATCTATTGTAAGGACATCAAATATCTTGAAGCTCAAAATAATTATATTAAAATAGTTACCATGAAAGGAAACTATTTGACGCTTTTAAGCTTGAAAGAAATGCTGCCTAATCTACCCTTTCAATTTATGAAAGTCCATAAATCTTATATCGTAAATTTGAATCATGTGCATGCTATAGAAGGAAATTGTGTATTGATAGATCAAGAAGCCATCAATGTCAGTAGAACATTAAGAAGTTCTATTTTTGACACCCTCACCCAAGGTAAATTCATTCTAAAAGCTTAAAATAAGTCTTATCTATAAGAAAACACCTTGATAAGAGACTTACCAAGGTGTACTACTTTTATATCTTAATTTTCTTTGAATATTAATTCAACAAAAATTAAAATTTAAACTGGCTAAACTAGTGATATTAGATATTTTCTATCTACAGAAATTAATTTCAACAATAAATGAACAAGTATTCATTATATAACAAAAATAGAAGATCATTTCATAACAAACAATTACCTTTTTATGAATAAATTTTAATATTTCATCTTTTATAGGAGTTATATGATTTTTTGAACATTCGTAAAAAGTTTTATGTTTCATTCCTTTTGATGATCTTGCAGGGATTTAACTAAAAAATAATTTAAAATAATAAATTGGAAGCTACAGCAACTCCCTTAATTACTAATGATGCTATTGTTTTTGGTCTTTTAATGGCATCTCTAGCATTTGTATTCTATACTTCAAGTTTAAAAGAAGGTATTTGGGTAAAATTCTATAAGATTTTCCCTCCATTGTTGATGTGTTATTTAATACCATCTTTAATGTCCACATTTAACCTAATTTCTCCCTCCCATTCTCAATTGTATTCAATGGCAAAGAACTACCTTCTACCTGCCAGTTTGATCTTAATGACAATTTCTGTTGACATGAAAGGTATTGTCAATTTAGGTTCTAAAAGTATTATCATGTTCCTTTCTGGTACCTTAGGAATTATTATTGGTGGACCGATTGCAATACTTATGGTTTCTTATTTTTCACCGGAGACGTTTAATGGTGCCGGTTTTCAAGAAGTTTGGAGAGGTTTAGCTACATTGGCCGGTTCTTGGATTGGTGGTGGGGCAAACCAAGCTGCAATGCTTGAAATCTATCAATATGATCAATCATTGTATTCGGGTATGGTGGCCGTTGATATCATTGTAGCCAATGTTTGGATGGCTATTCTTTTGATGGGAATTGGTAAAACAAAAGCCATTGATAACTGGTTGAAAGCGGATGTTTCGGCTATTGAAGAATTAAAAGAAAAGGTTGCTGCTTTCCAAAATAGTGTTTCTAAAAATCCAAACTTGACGGAATTGATGATTGTTTTAGGTGTTGCATTCGGTATTGTTGGGTTATCTCATTTTTCAGCCCAAGAGTTAAGTCAGTGGATTTCTTCGATTGTAGCCGATCCTTCAACTTCTGTAATGAGTTCTAAATTTTTCTGGTTAGTTTTAATCGCAACTACTTTAGGTGTTGTATTAAGCTTTACAGGTGCGAGAAAACTTGAAGGTTATGGTGCTTCAAAAATGGGTAGTGTTTGTATTTATATCTTAGTAGCAACCATTGGTATGAAGATGGATGTGACAAAAACGATGGAAAATCCTGGTTTATTAGCTGTTGGTGGTGTTTGGATGCTTATTCATGTTATCATCATGATCGTTACTGCCAAAATAATTCGTGCTCCATTCTTTTTCTTAGCAGTAGGTAGCAAAGCTAACGTTGGAGGAGCTGCATCTGCACCTGTTATTGCCTCTGCTTTTCATCCTTCTTTAGCCCCTGTTGGAGTGTTATTAGCTGTTTTAGGCTATGCCTTAGGAACATATGGAGCAATGTTTTGTGCCTATTTGATGCAAATAGCATCTCAATAATATAAATCGTTCTTGAACAAAAAAGTGAAGTCAACTTTTAATGGCTTCACTTTTTTTATTCATCTTCTAATATATCTGGATTTGTTTTATTTTCTATAATTCCTGATTCCGAAAGAAGTATGGCGATTGGTCTTGTATTATCAAATTCTGAAAAGACAATAATCATCATTACTGTGATAGGAACACTAAGTATCATCCCTGGAACTCCCCAAATCGTCCCCCAAAATGAAAGTGCTAACAAAACAACTAACCCACTAATATTTAATGAATTACCCATTACTTTTGGTTCAATAAAATTACCTACAATCACCTGAATTACTCCAACTGCAAGCAATACGATTAAGCCTATTGTAAATTCCCCAAACTGTAAAACCGTAAAAAAAGCTGGAAATAATGTTGCAATCAAAGACCCAATCGTTGGAATATAATTAAGACCAAAAATAATTGATGCCCAGAAAAATGGAGCATCAACTCCAATTAGTAATATGACTACATAACTTAATCCTCCTGTTAATAAACTAACGAAGGTTTTTAAAGTCAAATAACTACTTACTGTATTCCCTACTCTTTTAATCATTTTGACAGCATTATCAAACTCTTTTTGTTCAGGATAAATTTCTTTTATTTTTTGCATAAAAGCAGTTTCTTCAAACAATAAGAAAACAACATAAAGAATAATCGTAAATGTGTTCCCAAAAAGATTCGTAATAGATGATAAAATTGTTTTTAGTAAACTCGTAAAGTTAAAATCTCCCACCATCTTATTGAGAGAAGTTGTCAAATTGATATGAAATAGTTTATTGATTTGATCTTCTATTTTCTGTAGGTTTCCATCGTAATGAGACATTGAAGCTGTAAGGTTTTGAATACTTATACTTAGGATTTTTATGATCAAGAATAATATGGTAAAAATAAAGATGGAAGCTAATAAATTTTCAAACCATACCGGTATATTTCGAACATCTGCTTTTAATACCTTCCCAATCAGCGTCCTCACCTCCACAACAATCAACCAAAATATTATTGCTAAAATAAAAGGTACTAGAATACTTTTTAAATAGATAAGTGCAATCACTATTAGCACCAAAAGAAGCATCACTGATGCCAATTTATTAATTCTGTTCATGTAGATAGATTATATTATTCTATTTGTATTCTAAAGATGCAAAATTTTCGAACAAAGATGGACAAAGCGTACGAAAATGTACACCATTTTCAAATATTTACTAATATATAATATATGTACACCTCTGATTATCAATCATTTATATTTTTTCGGCACAAATGTAGAATCTATAGAAGTGTGTCAAATTAATTACAAAACTTTAAATTACTTAAAATGAAAACGCTATTTATTTCTCTCGTTGTTTCTTTATTTTCAATATCATTTACTTTCGCTAATGTACTTGGACCTGCAAATGATAAAAATTCAAAACTAATTAAATTAGTCAACAATGCGGAGAAGAATGATTGGTGTACATTGAATAGAGCTGCTAGCCTTTCAATTAATTGGAATGCTGATTTAGAATTGGCTAAACAATGGTTAGAAGCTTCTATTAAGATAAATGATAATGCAGAAGCTTATGAAATATTAGGTGATTATCATTTAAGAAAAGGAGATGTTCAAGAGGCATACAAATGCTACTTCCAATCTTTAGAGAAAGGATTATTCACTTTGAGTAAAGAAGATATGGATCGCGTTCAACGAAAAGTTTTACGCTTCTCAAAAGCACTATAATTATTAAACACTAGTTCAAATTAATTATAGCGATGACGTTAGTAACCACTAACGTCATTTTCTATTTTAAGGACAGTTACATTCCTCTTTTTGTCTAAAACTATATTTAAAAGTAAACCCTGCTACCGGAGTAATGATATTTAAGTTTCTTTCTGGTTTTCCTTCAGAAATTTGATTTCCATCAGCATCAAAACTAGGGCCCGTTGCTGGAGCGAAATAAAATTGTGTATCTCGCATTAAGAACAAGCCTAAACGAATTCTTTCAGAAGTCATCCAATATAGATCAAATCTCAATCTTGTTAGGTCTACCAATCGATCCTCTGTCGATTCATCATTTATATTCATAAAAAACTCATAGGAGAATTCACCTCTGAACTTAGCATCACTAATTTTAAAATTTCTTCCTAGCATCAACCAAACACCAAATCGACTAAAGGGATCTCTTTCTCCTGCTGTTTCTGATGATTTTTTTGAAGGAACTATATATTCGTAGGAGAGTCTTTTTTGGAAATCTAAAAGATTCCTACCAATCACACCATTATGCTGAAAAAATAATCTGGAATACCAAACATTCCAATCTTTCTCTTCCACTGCTCTAAAGGAAGCCCCTATCATTAATTTAGGATTTTTAAATTTATGTGCATAGCCAAGCATTACATGTGCTCGGTTTATATTTAAACCGTCAATTATATAACTATCAAAAGCAGATGATCTTGTATTTACTTCAAAGAATAAACTATCTCCATTATGTAACTCATAATCAACATTCCAAAAAGTCCAATAAGACCAATCATTATATCTTTTTTCAGTTTCTTGACCAAACAAGGTAAAGGAAGATAAGAGAATCGTTATAAGTGTAAAAGCTTTAAATTTTATTAAAAAGTCCTTCGTGGTATATCGCATTTTAGATTCTATAGGTTTTTTAACATTTCGTTATGAAACTAATAACGTCAACTTTGGGTAAAAGACCAAGTACTTTGACGATTTTCAAATTTAAATTCTCTAATGATTATTTCACTTTCTACTACAATATGACTCAACAATCCAACCCTACAATCGGACCTACTACAGGAAAACAACGCCTTGGTGTTATTGACGCATTAAGAGGTTTCGCTATTCTAGGGATATTATTTGCCAACATATTGAGTTGGAGTTTATATAAATTTACTCCTATCAATGCGTTGAATACTTTTGTTTTTGCACAAAATGATCAGTTCTTACACAATCTTTTAGATTTCTTTGTAGACACTAAGTTTTACAGTATATTTTCTATTCTTTTCGGTGTTGGATTTTTCCTCCAATATGACCGTCAAAGGGATAATCAAACTGCCTTTTTAAAGGTATATCAAAGAAGATTACGTTTCCTAATTTTATTTGGTTTTATCCATATGCTCTTCTGGTCTGGAGATATTTTAATGCTCTATGGTATGATGGCATTTGTATTTATACAATTTAGAAATTTATCTTCTGATAAAATTCTAAAATGGGCTATCTTCTTCATGTTTGCACCACTTATTATTGACACAATTATGTTATTTGTTGCACCGGGATGGATGAGTCCCAGTAAAGAAATAGCTGGTGAAGCAATGAAAAGATATTTAGATGAAGATCCGTCATTAGTTGTTGCTAATTTCCAAAGCAGCAATATCATTGTGATCTTCAAACAGAACTTACATAATATTATGTGGAGATGGTTCGATTTTCTACCATCAGGTAGACCATTTAAAGTATTAGGTTTATTCCTTTTAGGCTTTTACTTACAATCAAAAAACTTCTTCACAGAGACAGGTAAAAGTTGGAAAATCTTCTTCATTTTTGCCTTTTTAGGAACAATAGCTCATCTAATTGGCTATCAAATTGGTGGAAGTATGGCGAAATTTCCTGTACATGGAAGCCAAGTGGCCTATAAAGGAATTATGATGTTTGGTCAAGTGGCCTTAGCATTATCATACGCTTCACTATTATCGATTATTTATCATACTGATTGGGGCGAAAAACTAATGCAACCATTGACTTCAGTAGGAAAAATGTCTTTTACGAATTACTTATCTCAGACATTAATTGGTATCTCTATTTTCTACGGAATTGGTTTTGGCTTAGGAGGTACATTAAGTTTAACACCAATATTTACCATTGCCGTATTGGTATATACGTTCCAAGTATTATTTAGTACAGTATGGTTGAAGGTCTACAAATTCGGACCTCTTGAATGGGGTTGGAAATGCTTAACTTACAATAAGCGTTTTCCAATCAGAAATAGTACTTATGAGAAAATAAAAGCGGCAAAACAAGCGGCAGTAAAATAAGAAAAAAGGTCACTTTTGAAATTTCAAAAGTGACCTTTTTTTAAAACTTTATACCTACAACCAACATATCATCAACCTGTTCCCAATCCCCATCTTTCATCCAATCATTGATTGTTGAATCAAGAATTTGTTTTTGTTCTGGAACTTCTTGATCCGAAATACTGGTTAGTAATTCTCTAAATTTCTTCACCATAAATTTTTTGGCATTAATACCTCCAAATTGATCTTGGTATCCATCAGAAGCCATATAGAGACAATCTCCTTTTTGAACATCCCATACTTCCTCTTCATATTTTAATCCTAATGCCCCACCTATAGATTTACGAGTAGCATTGATTTTATGTAATTTTTTATTTCTTACAATATAGATTGGATTTTTTGCACCCGCACAATACACTTTATCATCTTTTACAGCAATAATCGACATATCCATTCCATCATTATTTAATGTCTTTTCTTGTTGTAAGTTTCTGACTACAATATTATTTAGTTCTTCAAGAATTTTTGCTGGTGAGAAGATCTTCTTCCCTCTTACAATTTCATACAATGAACTTGAACCCATCATAGACATTAGTGCACCTGGAACACCGTGTCCTGTACAATCAATACAGGCATAAATCTTCCAACCATCAATAGCTGTATACCAATAAAAATCACCACTAACAATATCCTTAGGTTGGTTAAATATAAAATTATCTGGAAAGCCAACATCAATATTTTCTTTTTCTGGAAGAATAGAACTTTGGATTAGTGATGCACTTCTAATACTACTTGATATTTTTCTATTTTGGTAGTTTAATTGCTTTCCTTGTGCTTCAGAATGTTCAAGTGTTTCTTTTAATATATTGTTTTTCTTGATTAATTCTTCATTTACATTCTCGATCTCCATATTGGCCATTTCGATTTTATCTAAAGCTGTAGAAAGTCTAAAGTTCAGTTTCTTTTCTTTCTTCTTACTTAGATTAATGTAGTATAAGAACACCAATAAAAACATTACTATGATGACAATAAAAAGGATGAACTTTTCTTGTGTCTGTATTTTTAGATTTGAATTTAATTCTATCTCACGAAGTACATCATTTTCTTCCTTTTGATTTTCCACTTCATGAAATGCTCGCATATCTGCAATAGCTTTTGACTTTTGAATATCATATAAGCTATCAGATAAAATAATGCTTTTTTCATAAAAGTAAATGGACTGATCTTTATTAATCGATTTTAATACCTCAGCTAACTTTAATGATACTTCATATTCAAAATCAAGTAATTTATTTGATTTTGTAATCTTGTATGCACGCTCAAAGACTTCATAGGCTTTTACGAATTGTTCTCTTTGAAGGTAATAGTCACCGATGGCCAAATATGCATTTAATTTTGGTAAGGGTAACTCATTATTGTTCGCTTCTTTCACCGTTACCAAAAATATTTTTCTTGCTAAAGAATAACTTCCTTGAGCCATTGCTAATTTTCCTTTTAAAAGAGATAGGTATACATAATTCTCAAAACTTGATTCTTTAGTAATAGTATTATTTTCAGTTAGCTTTCTTAATATTTTTGTAGTTTCATCATATTCTTTTAGTATAAAGTGTATTTCCGCTAGATTTAATAATGCTGTACTATGGATAGTAGTTGATTCAATATTATCCTTATCAAATTTTAGACTTAAAATCTCTTCAAACTTTTCAAATGCTTGAAGATATTCTTTATGTTGCATGTAAATATAACCAATGTTATTTATTGTAATGGCTAAATCAATATTGTCTCCTCTTTCTTTATCAATTTCATATGCAACCTTCAATAATTGTAGAGCTGTCGTTGTTTTACCTTGTACAGCATAAACAGTTGCTAAATTTGTATTCCCATTAGAAATTAATTTCAAATTAAATTCTTCTTCTGCAACCACAATAGCTTTTTTACAATAATATTCAGCAGAATCAACTTGCCCTTTTGATTCAAAATATTTACATAAACGATCTAGTTGATAATATTCTGTCTTTCTATTTTTGGGTACAAACTGTGCATGTAAGTCCAAATTCAACTTGGCACTGTCTAAAAGTCCAGCTTCTAGAAAATGATCTATTTTCTTTACATATGTTTCGAGTAGAAGACTATCTATGGATATTTGTAAACTGTCTTCTGATGTTGAATAACCTAAAGTACCTTGTAAAAGAAAAAATAGTAGAAATAATGTTTGTTTAAAAAATCTAGTTAAGACCATATCTTTAAATGGATTATCTCTCAAAAATACGAAATCAAATGAATAAATCTTTAAAAACATTAAGGAAATGTAAAAATGATTTCTTAAAATTAAACTTGAAGTTTTTAAACCAATAAATTACGATCAAAATATGAAGCAATTTTTAGGTGTTGATATCGGAGGTACAAATGTAAAATTCGGTGTAGTCGATGAAGATGGTAACATTGTCAAAAAGAAGAAATATCCCACAGTAGAAGTCTCTGAAGGTGGTGATTTTTGTGGCAACTTTTCTTCTCTTTTAGCTAAAAGGCTTAAAAAATTCCCAAATATTGTTTCTGTAGGTATTGGCATTCCTGGAACTATTTCAGTAGATGGTACTTCAACATTGGATTTACCAAATGTTCCTGCCTTAGCAAACCAACCTCTAGTAAAAAGATTAAAAGAAGACTTCCCTAACCTTCCCATTGCAATGGATAACGATGCAAATGCTGCTGCATTAGGAGAGTTACATTTTGGTTTAGAAGCTATTCCTAAAACATATATATTTATTACACTTGGTACTGGTGTTGGTGGTGGATGTGTTATCAATGGTCAAGTTTTTAAAGGCGGAGATGGTAATGGTCTTGAAATTGGTCATGTAATGTCAAGTTCTGGAAAAACAATCGAACAGAATATTGGTAAAGCAGGAATTATTCAAATGGCTAATGACTATATCACTGCAGGTAAATTAACAACTACTTTAGAAGGTGATTTTGATGCTAAAGCTGTAGCTAGAGCTGCGCACGAAGGTGATGAATTAGCTCTTCAAGTATTTCATGATATGGGTAAATACGTAGGAGAATTAATCGTTACAACAGTTAGAATTTTAGATATTAAAACTATATTAATTGGTGGTGGGGTTTCTGAAACATTTGATTACTTAAAGGAAAATATGTATGAAGTAATTCATCAATTTTTACCTGAATATTATACTAAAAACTTGGATATAAGATTAGCTACTTTAGGTAATAATGCAGGAATTCAAGGTGCTGCTTCACTAGGTATTAATGCAATCGACCAAGAATAGTTAACTATAAAACAACATTTAAACTGCTTCTTTTCCAAAAAAATTGAATTGAAGCAGTTTTTTTATGTTCTAGCATTTTTATCTCTAGTTTGAAGTTGTTCGTTTGAAATGCATTTATATCTTTGCACAAACTAAATTGGCACCATGAAAAAGATAGGAATTTTAGCTTCTGGTACAGGATCTAACGCTTTAAAGATCATCCAACATTTACAAGATCGTAAAGATGTATCCTTTTTTATTTTATCAAATAATAAAGATGCTGGCGTTTTTGAGAAAGCAAAAAATCTAGGAATAGCACATCGACATTTTACAAAAAAAGAGTTTTCTGATGGTACCGTTTTAGAGTTCTTACAAGAAGAAAAAACAGACCTTGTTATTTTAGCTGGATTTTTACTATTAGTCAGCAAAGATATCATTAATGCATATCCTGATAAAGTCATTAATATTCACCCTGCCCTATTACCAAAATATGGAGGAAAAGGGATGTACGGAATCAATGTACACAGAGCTGTAGTTCAAAATAATGAAAAAACTTCAGGTATTACTATTCATTATTGTAATCATGAATATGATGAAGGACAGTATATATTACAGGCTACAACAAAGCTTTCCACCTCCGACAGTCCTGAAAATGTGGCAGCTAAAGTTTTAAAACTTGAACACTTTTATTTCCCTAGAGTAATAGAAAATATTCTTGGTGAAGAGAAAAGTTAAAAACACTTTTTTGTATCTATAATGAAAGTTTTAAATTAGTGTTTTATAAAAAAAATTGCGTAAATCTTTTTTAGTGAAATTTATTTACTAAAAACACAAATAATATAATAATGGGAAGAGCATTTGAATTTAGAAAAGGAAGAAAATTAAAAAGATGGGCACACATGGCAAAGACCTTTACCCGTCTAGGTAAAGATATTGTAATTGCTATCAAAGAGGGTGGTTCTTCTGATCCTGATTCTAACTCAAGACTTCGTGCGGTATTACAAAACTGTAAGGCTGAAAACATGCCTAAAGATAATATCGATCGTGCAATCAAAAGAGCAACTGACAAAGATACATCTAGCTATGATGAGAAGTTGTTTGAAGGATATGCTCCTCATGGTATTGCTGTATTAGTAGAAACAGCGACTGACAACAATAATAGAACTGTAGCTAATGTACGTAGTTACTTTACAAAATGTCATGGTAGCCTTGGTACTTCTGGTTCTGTTGAATTTATGTTCGACCATAAATGTCACTTCAAAATTGCGAAAGGTGATCTTGATATTGAAGAATTAGAATTAGAGTTAATCGACTTTGGTGCTGAAGAAGTATTTGTAGAGGAAAAAGAAAACGAGGATGATCAAGAAAACATCATGATCTATGGTGAATTCAAAAGCTTCGGTTCTCTACAAAAAGCATTGGAAGACATGAACCATGAAATCATTAGTTCAGGTTTAGAAAGAATTCCTACCGTTACGAAAAAGCTTACTGCGGAACAAGAAGAAGAAGTAGATAAGTTAATTGAAAAACTAGAAAACGATGATGATGTACAACATGTATATCATACTATGGGATAATTTTCGTAAGCCATCGTTTAGAAAAAGCCATCTTTTTGTTTTTCAAAGAGATGGCTTTTTCTATTATCAAGAATCTACTGTATTATACCTAGAACCAAGAAGATTTATATACAATGTTAGCTAACTTGATAATACTATAAATTAGAACCCAATTTTTAATTATTAATTATGAAGTACCTAAACCTATTATTACTTATAGGATTGTCAACATTTGTTTTCTCTTGTGATGACGATGATGATCCAGCAAATCCACAAGATGCCAACCCAATCTATTTTGCCTCTGATGAATCTTTTGATTTAGATGATGTTGGTGAGATTGAATCTATTCAATTTAGTTTTGATCACGAGAATGAAGATGCTACTGTAGTAGTTCAACTTACGCCTGAAGCAAGTGGTAATACCGTTGCAGTTCCAGTTGTTTTTGAAGCAACATTGAATTTGACATCTACAACTAAAGATGATGACTACAATTGGACAGTTCAAGTTGACGCCGGCTCAACGTATACTCAAAGCTTAAAATTAGCGACAGGTTGTGTTGACGTTAGTACAGACCCTGGTTTTAGTGCAGGTGAAGTACAAAATGATGTAAATATTTCTAATTTCATTCAGTGGGATACAACTACTGAATCTTATTATATTTCTACTGCAGCATTATTAACGTTTATCTTTGATCTAACAGATCCAGGATTCACATTGCCTCCAGGAACTGATCCAGGTTTTGGTAATTTACCAAACATCTATTCTACTAGTGGTTCTATTAAGAGTTGTGCAGAATTACCAACACTCTTTAATTAATAAGAAAAATGGTTGAGCAAATAAAGTTGCTTCATCCATAATATTCATAAATTTAGAAAAGCCTTCTTGAATTCCAAGAAGGCTTTTCTATTATAAAGAATATACTGTAATATATTGAGAATTAGCTTGATATATGCACAATGTTATCTACCTTCACATTACTATCAATTAAAACCTTTTAATTTTAATTATGAAGTATTTAAACCTATTATTACTTATCGGCTTATCTGCCTTTGTTTTCTCGTGTGATGATGATGATGATGACGCGAACCCACAAGATGTGAACCCAATCTATTTCGAAACAGATACAGATTATACTGTAAGTGGTGTTGGAAACGTTGAATCGATCCAAATTAATTTTAATCACGAAGACAGTACAATTAGAATTGTAGCTGTTGTTGATCCTGAAGTATCTGTACCCACAGTAGATGAGTACGTTTACGACTTTACGTTGACTACTGATGGTATTACTAGAAGTGATGATTATTCATACTCTATCACTGTAATGGAAGGTGATACGTATACGAGAAGCTTAAAAGCAAATACAAATGCTGGTACTTGTGTAAGCCAAGATCCAGATCCGGAATATGGAGTAGGTGTGGTTGCTGCTGATCAAGATGCATTGGCAAATATCATCGTTTGGGATGATAATAATGATCATTATGAAATTAGTACTGCTAGCTTATTAAGCTATATCTTTGGGTTTGTAGATCCAGGATTCTCTAATTTCCCTGATTCTGATTTTGGTAATATGCCAAACTTAGAGCAATCTGAAGGTTCTATCAAAGGATGTGAAGAATTACCTACTACTTTCAAGTAGAAAGTAAGGACATAAAAAAATAGCCTTAGTTTTCACTAAGGCTATTTTTTTTGATCTTGAAAAAAGATCTTATAATTGAGCAGAAACTTTTGTTTCTAATTCTTTCTTTGCAACTGCACCGATAATTTTATCAACTGCTTCACCATTTTTGAAAACCAACATTGTAGGAATTGAACGAATTCCAAATTTTGCTGCTGATTGAGGGTTAGCATCAACATCTAATTTACCGATTACAGCGTCAGTCATTTCTACAGCTAACTCGTCGATTACTGGAGCCATCATTAAACAAGGTCCACACCAAGTTGCCCAAAAATCAACTAAAACTGGCTTATCTGATTTTAATACAACTTCCTCGAAGTTAGCATCTGTAATTTCTACTGCTTTTCCCATTGTGTTTATTATTTTTTATATGAACAAATTATCATATTTTCAACTACCCTTTAATGAACGGCTGAATTGATATTTGGTTGCACAAATGTAGTAAAAAAACACCCATAGTTACAAAGATAAAATCTATACACCTATAGTTTTTTTTTATACTTAATCGGATTCTATCTGACCCAAGTGACTTTATCCTTAATGTCACCTCTTTTTCCTTCTTTTACTTGATCTCCAATTTTTCCTATATAGAATAAACCTAAGAATTCATCCTGCTCACCAAGGCCAAAATATTCTTTTGCTTCTTTGTGTTTGACCATCCCTCCTGTACTCCAATAACCACCATATCCTAAAGCAGTAACAGTCAAAGCCATATTTTGAACAGCACAAGCTACGGCCTCCACCTCTTCAACTTTTGGTATTTTAGCATTGGTACCTCTTTTCATTATGATAGCAATGACATGAGAAGCTTTTAGTGGAAGTCCATATAATTTATCAAATCGAGCCTGATCAAAGTCTTCTTCAGGTGTATTTTCCTTATAAGTATTGGCTTGTGCCTCTGCCAATGCCTTTAAACCTTCTCCTTCAAAAACAAAAAACCTCCAAGGTTCTGTCAATCCATGATTAGGTGCCCAATTAGCATTCTCAAGTATTTTTTCAATATCTTCTGAAGGTATTGTCCCTCCTATATAATCGTGTGGATAAAATGATCTTCTATTTTGAATGATTGATGTTATCTGATCAAGCTTATTCATTATTAAATTTTATTTTAAATTATTCACTAAAAATTAACCAACTGATGATAAAAATCCCCAGCCGAAATATAGAAAAATGATTTCTAACATCTATTTTTGCTACTACATTACACACATACTATTATAAATATTAACTACTACTTCTTTCATTCGAAACATTATAAACATTAAAATATGGTTGACACAGCTACAGTGAATTTTGAAGATACAAAAACTGCTTTTGAGTGGAGAAATGATCATGAGTTAAAACAAACTTATGCATTATTTGCGATGATGCACTCTCCAGGGCTTGTAAAATTCGGTACTACAATGCTAAACCTAGCATTTAAGTTGCGATTACCTATTAAAGGAATTGTGAAGAAGACTTTATTCAAACAATTCTGTGGTGGCGAAACAATTGAAGATAGTAATGATACAATTGCTACACTTGGTCAATATAATATTGGTTCTATCCTAGATTATTCAGTAGAAGGGGCACAAAATGACAAGAGTTTTGATGCAACCGAAGCTGAAATAATTGCTACAATTAAAAAAGCAAAAGCTGATAAAAATGTTCCTTTTTCTGTATTTAAATTAACAGGTATTGCTGCCGTTAGTTTATTAGAAAAAGTACATGCTGGATCAGTTCTTTCTGCAGAAGAGGAACAACAATGGAAAAAAGTAGTGAACAGAGTTGAAAACTTATGTAAGACTGCTTATGAGCATGACGTTAGAATCTTTATTGATGCGGAAGAAACTTGGTTACAAGGTCCTGTTGATCAGCTTGCTTATGAGATGATGGTGAAATATAATAAAGAAAAAGCCATTGTTTATAATACATATCAAATGTACTTACATGCTAAATTTGATCAATTAAAATCTGATTTAGCGAAAGCACAAGAAGAAGGATTTATTCTTGGTGTAAAGTTAGTACGTGGAGCTTATATGGAAAAAGAAGGAGAAAGAGCTCAAAAAATGAACTACCCTACTCCTGTCCAACCTTCTAAAGAAGCAACTGATATTGACTATGATAAAGCTTTAGAATTTATCATGGAAAATCATAAATACTTTGCACTTTGTGCAGGTTCACATAATGAGAAGAGTAATAAGTTATTGGTTTCATTAATGAACAAATACAATGTTCAAGACAACAATCCAAACTTCTTCTTTGCACAGTTATTTGGTATGAGTGATCATATTTCATTTAACCTTTCACATGCAGGTTTTAATGTAGCCAAATACCTTCCATATGGACCTGTTAAAGAGGCACTACCTTACCTTTTCAGAAGAGCCGAAGAAAATACTTCAGTAGCTGGTCAAGCAGGTAGAGAATTGACTTTAGTAGCAACAGAATTAAAAAGAAGAAAATCTTAATTTTTCTAGTTGATGAATATAATAAGCTACTTTGGAGATAGTATTTATTTTCCAAAGTAGCTTTTTCTTTACCCTAACAAACCACATCTTGTTTCTCCATTTATTTTATATCAAAAAATAACTTGATTTAGCTAATTCAAGACTTATTCGGTGTGCCCATTTTCTTTTTATTGAAATCGAAATAAAAATGTATCTATTATGCACATTTATACTAAACGAAAAAATGCTCGTGATGCTTATTGGCTTGACCTAGCAGAAAGTTCAATTTATACTACTCAAAATAACAACAAACTGTCAGTACAAGCATTGGGCTTAGAATTACCTAATACTAGTATGCATCTAAATGCAAAAGAAAAAGGTACATATCAAATTCAATTAGACGAAATTGTCAAATTTGATAATGAAACTGTGGTTGGTTTGTATGATAAAGAAGTAGGAAAATATTTCAACTTATCAGATTTAGAAAACTATAAATTTTACACAGAAGAAGTTACCAATGATGCTCGATTTGAGGTACTGATCAATCCAACAGATATTATTTTTGAAGAGGAAAATATTGTAACTGATTTGGATGCAAAAGAAGAAAATCAGTTTGTGGTCAGAAAAAATGGAATCACTTTTCATCAAGCTATAGCTATAGAACAATTCAATATTTTCAATTCGAATGGTCAGTTGATGATCCACAGAGAAAACTTAAATAATGAAAATTTCATCCCATTTGACTTTAAGTATGATCAACTTTATATAATTCAATTCAATCAAACATTAAAAAAAGTTGTACTCATCCGTTAGGTAAATAAAAAACACTAAAAAAGCCATCTTAAAACACTTAAAGATGGCTTTTTTGCATTGTTATATGCTATAAAATAGTCGTTAATTCTCTAATTTAAATCCAATAAAAAATAACTTCTGTTAAAATTTTACCTATTGAAATGGAGATTTTCTAACAAAAATTTTTAAATTAGCTCCACAATTAACACAATTCAATTACTTCCGCTAAACAAATTATGAAAGCAAAACTACTTTTTTTTATCGTCGGTTTATTTTTTCTTGTTTGTGCTCACCATATCATGTCCGCTAAAAGTAGTGACACTCAAGTTCAAAAATCGAAGGTAAACAGTTTACCATCTAGCACTTCAAATATACCAACTAGATAAAACTAGTCTTCTTTTAATACTTCCACTGAAGGTACATTCGATATTGATCGCATAAAAGTCACCCCTATTAATATCGTCATACCAATGACTACTGAGGCTAAGAATATACTATCTATAAAAGGTACAAAGAAAGGTATATCAAACATAAAATAAGCCAAGCAGAAAGAGCCAATCCAACCTAAGACCATCCCTGTCAATGTTGACAAAGTTCCTATTGAAAAATACTCAATCAATGTAATTTTGATTAAGTGTCCTTTTTTAGCACCAATCGCTCTAAGAACACCCGCTTCTTTCTTACGTTGGAATTTGCCAATGGACATGAAACTCCATAGCACCAACAATCCTGTAAAGACACAAATTCCTCCTAGCCATCTAAATACAAACCCTACACGAAGTAAAATATCTTTGATAGACTGAAAAATCAATCCCATATCTATGGCTGAAACATTCGGGAATTTAGCAATTACTTTGTTTTGAACTGCAGCTATTTTCTCCTTCCCTTTTACTTTAAGTGCAAAAACATAAAAAGCAGGAGCTGATTCTAATACGCCTGAAGGAAACAAAACGACAAAATTGGCTTCCATTCGAGCAAAATTAACTTTCCTCAAATGTGCAATTCTAGTCTGTATCATAAAGCCTTGAACATTGAACGTCAATGTATCTCCAAATTGTAATCCAGAGGATTCTAGATAATTTTCCGAAACTGAAATTGGAACTACTTCATTCAATGAAGATGTACCTACAAACTCTCCTTTTACAGTCACTTCATTTTCTTTTAAATGATCTCTATAGGTCACTCTATATTCTCTGTCAAATACATACCTTTTGATACGTTGTGTAGAATCTTCCATGGTTTGTTTCTTATCTAAACCATTTCTTTTTTCTAATGACATTGTTACGATTGGAGCTCTTTGTGCGACATCAAGATCTTCACTTGCAATCAGCTCATTCAATTGCTCTTTTTGAGACTTTTGTACATCATATAGAATTAAGTTTACACCTCCATCATCTCCTACATTCTTTACTTTATCGAGTAATATTCCCCTCATGGAAAGCATACAGACGATCAAAAATACACCTAGTCCTATTGTTGTTCCTAATAATAATGTTTGATTATTCGGTCTGAATAATTGAGCTATTCCATATTTCAGACTAAAAGAATATTGATTGAGTTTTAATTTCTTCAATAAAACTATAAAACCATAACATATACTTCCTAGTATACCAATGACTACAATAATTGAACATAAGAATAAAATTGATTTCAATACATCATTCAATAACCAATAGCTAAAGAGAATAATAAAAATACTGATGGTTGAGAATAACAAAGTTGTCAGACGTTTATTTCTGATGGTGTTTTCTTCCATAACATTTGTCCTCAAAACAAAAATTGGAGAAACATTCAAGATCTGTAAAAGAGGATACCAACCAAATAAGATGGAAATAATCAAACTTAATGTCATTCCTAAAACAATAGCCTTGATTGAAATATCATTACTGACTTCAACCATTAAGAGTTCTCCGAATAAAGCAGGGAAGCTCATTTGAGCAAAGACACCAATCGCTGAACCTATTAATCCACCGACAAGTCCCAAGAAGACAATTTGAATTAAAAATATTGTAAAAGTTTCCATTGCAGTAGCCCCTAAACATCTTAGAATTGCAATGGATTTCAATTTTCCTTTGATATAAATAAAAATACCACTTGAAACACCTATACAGCCCAATAGTAAAGAAACAAAAGCAATCAATTTTAAATAAGCATCGATATCATTAAAGAACCGTCCGATTCGTGCAGTATTGTTTTCAGGTGTTACTACTCTGATTTTTTGATCCTCGATTAATGTATTTTCAGCATCTATTGCTAGTTGAATATCCGTTTCTAAAGGGAACTCAAAGTAATAACGGTAATTCACTCTGCTCCCTTTTTGAATTAGGTTTGTCGCATCTAAATATTTGAAAGGAAAATAAATGATTGGAACAGCGGCGGCCATTACAGCACTTTGCCCTACCCCCTTTTTTATTGTTCCTGCTATTTGGAATTTTTCTTTTCCAAATCGTAGAGAATCTCCTAATTGTAATCCCATTTGAAAAAGAACAGCACTATCAACGAGACAAATTTTCTCTTCATTAAGCCAACGATCCCAACTTGTATTGGGAGTCACCTCTAGTTTACCATAAAATGGGAAACCCGTTTCTAAGGCTCTCAAATCTACAAGACGTGATAACTTCGTTTTTGGAGCAAAAGCCATTGAAGCAAAATTATATTGCTTCACCATCTCTTTTTTCTCCTTTGTAATAGCATCTAACACAGAATCCGCAATAAGATGATTCGCTCTTAATTCTAAATCTGCACCTAGCATTTCTTTGGCTTGGCTATCTACATCCTTGATTACGTTTTCGGAAAAGTTGGTCATGGCGACCAAACTGCCTATTCCGATAATGATTGAAACTATAAATGGGCCTATTTTATGGATGCTGTTTGATAGATCTCTTATAGCATTATTAATAACAAATTGAATTCTCACGTTATTTATTTAATGAATTCAGACAAAAAGATAAATTTTACGATAATACAATATAAATTTGCAATACTATATTATCAACTATCAATTTAATTAAAAGTTTTAAAATTACTTATGGCATCATTTCTTGGATATACACATGAAGATCTTCCTGAGTGGGTCAAGAAGGTGGAACAGTTTCCTGTTGTTCTCTATATTTTGAAATGGGCATTTATCGGAACGTTGGTCGGTGGATTAACAGGTATTGGTTCAGCATTATTCCTTTGGGGCTTGCATTGGGCAACAGAATGGAGAGAAATGCATAAATGGATCATATTTGCTTTACCAGTCGGCGGCTTCTTAATCGGTGCTTGTTATTACTATTTAGGTCAAGATGTTGTCAAAGGAAACAACCAATTATTAGATGAGATTACTAAACCTAATAAGATTATTCCATTAAAAATGGCTCCTTTGGTAACAATTGCAACCATTGCAACTCACTTTTTTGGTGGTTCAGCCGGTCGAGAGGGTACTGCAGTTCAAATGGGTGGTGCTATTGCAGATCAATTCACCAAATTATTTAAACTAGATAAATTTGACCGTAAAATTCTGATCATTACCGGTATTGCCGCAGGTTTTTCTTCTGTTTTTGGAACACCTCTAGCGGGAGCTATATTTGGCCTTGAAGTATACATTATTGGTCGAATGCGTTATGAAGCAATATTCCCTTCTTTCTTCACCGCTATTGTAGCCAATTATGCAACACATGTTGTAGGACATGAATTAGGTATTATTCATACGCATTATCATATCCCGGAAGTACCTGAGATGACCTTATATAACTTATCATTATGTGTTGTGGCAGGTGTAGCTTTTGGTCTAACAGGTATGTTATTTTCGAAAGCTTGTCATTACTTTGGAAATATATTCAAAAAAACATTTTCATATGCACCTCTAAGACCTGTAGTGGGTGGTGTAGTTTTAGCATTAGGAATTATGTTGATCAATTACAACGCAGGTTTTAATTATGAGGAGTATGACCTAAAATACTTTGGACTGGGCGTACCTGTGATTGTCGAGTCTTTTGAAGTACAAATGAGCTGGTACGATTTCTTAATGAAAACATTGACGACTTCATTTACATTAGGAGCAGGATTTAAAGGTGGTGAAGTAACGCCATTATTTTATATTGGTTCAACTTTAGGCTCTTATTTATCGACACATATTTCGTTGCCTGTTGCTTTATTAGCAGGAATGGGCTTTGTAGGAGTATTTAGTGGTGCAACCAATACACCTATGGCTTGTACAATGATGGGTATTGAATTGTTTGGTGCACCATCAGCTGTATTTATTGCTGTGGCTTGTATTACAGCTTATATGTTCTCTGGACACACAAGTATCTATTCTTCTCAAGTTGTAGGAGCTTCTAAGCATCAAGTGAATGATCATGAAAAAGGAAGTACACTTTCTGAAATTGATCTTATTCGACAAGCTGAAAAGAAGCACCTCAAAAACAGAGAGGAAGGTAAAGATGAATAATCCTTAAAATTATTCTCATAAAAAACGTAGCTATTGACAGTCTCAGTAGCTACGTTTTTTATTTAAAAGAGAATACTATCCTGCAATTTCAACTTTTATTTCTCCTCCTTCCTGTAAGTTAGAAAGAATAAAAACTTCTCCCTTCATTTCTAAATAAAGTTTATGCCTTTTATCCCATTTCAAAAATTTAACTTCATAAAATTCTTGGTTAATTCGATATAGCTTTAATATTTCTTCTAAATCAATTCGTTTCGACCAAAATAATTGGGATGCTCCTCCTTCAATATCTGTAATTATTTTTTCAATATAAATAGAAGGATGAATTTCAGATATTGTTTCCACATACCTTAATAGATATCCTGCTTCATCAAAATTAGAAAGCTTTTGAAATTGTTTTATTTCAGAAGTATGCACTGCAGTAATTGAAATATAAGTAGGTTGCTTTTCTTCAAATGTCACAGATTTTTGTGCATTAGTAGTATTCAGTTGAAATAAAAAAATAGTTAGTGTTAGATAAAGATATTTCATTTTAAAATTTCTTGTGATAAATATGACAATACGGTAAACCCGCTGTTTTTTCGTAATAATCTTGATGATAATCTTCTGCCGTCCAAAAAGTCAAATCCTTTCCATCTGTAAGCTTTGTAGCAACTTCATATCCTTTTGCTTTCAATTGTGCAATAAGGAGAATTGACGTTTCCTTTTGTTGTTCATCCAAGTAAAATATTTCTGTTCGGTATTGTGTTCCGATATCTGGACCTTGACGATCTACTTGAGATTGATCATGTGTTTCAAAAAAGAGTTTCGCTAGACTTTCAAAATTGATACGATCAGAATCATACACTACTTTCACAGCTTCCGCATGACCAGTTTCCCCAGTACATACTTGCTCATAAGTAGGATGATCGACAGTACCACCAATATAGCCTACATCACATGAAATCACTCCTTTCCACCTTAAAAAGTAAAATTGAGTACCCCAAAAACATCCAGATGCAAATATAGCCGTCTTTGGGTTCTTCACTTCATCATTTTTAAAATTCATCGATACTGAATTCACGCAATGTCTTAAGTTTTTGGCTGTCATTCCTTCCCCTTCAAATACATGGCCTAAGTGACCTCCACAAGTAGAGCAGAGAATTTCTACACGGCTACCATCAGCATCAGGTACTCTTTCAATAGCCCCTTCTATTTCATCATCAAAACTTGGCCATCCACATGAAGAATCAAATTTATGATCGGATAAGAACAAAGGAGCATCACATCTTTTACAAGTGTATGTTCCTTTTTCATTATGATGATTATATTTTCCAGAGTTAGGTTTTTCAGTGCCTTTGTTGACAATAACCCACTCTTCAAAAGGTGTTAATTTCTTCATCGTGATGTAATTTAAAAAATGAGTGATTCGATTATAGTAAACCGGGTAAATAATTTGTTATTCTATAATATACGTATAATCGTCAGCTTTCTATAGAATTAAATTAATCATTTACCAGATTATGAAGTAAGCTAAAGGTACGGTTTACATCTTTTTTGGCTAAAATCAATGTAAATTCGTTCGTTGTAGAAATTACTTCCACGATATTGATCCCTTCCCAAGCAATTTTCTTCAGTAAGTAATAATAAATACCTGGCACGGAAGTATTGTCTTGAGGCAAACGCATCGTAAGAGAAGCAAGATTCTCCTTTTTACTAATAATCTCTTCACCTGCGAAAATGTTTAATAGTTGATCCAACATTTTCTTTGAAGTAACAATATTCGTTTCGTAAACCCCTTTTGAAGAAGCTTGGAATACATCTTTTTCTCCTTGAATCGATTTTAATAATTCTTGTTGTTTCCCTATCAATGAAGGAGAATTTTTGAAAGTATAATCGACTAAGTCTGATCTTACGATGATCTCTCCCATCTTTTTAAGATAATTGAGTACTTCATGCTCAATATCCAACTTCGAAAGTTTAGGACGTAATCTTTGGATGGCCATCACAACTCCACCAATTTGTACATCTTTCATCAACTTATCTTCCACTTCGGGCATGATTTGTCTCGCTAGTCCGGTGTAGTTTACAATACCGTCCACAATCGCTTCCTCTAAGAACGGTGATTTACGTACAATTTCTTCTACAGCCTCTGCTATCGTTATCATATTTGAATAATTTTAGTTATCAAGTTATAAATATAACAGCTTGTTACGAAAAGGTTTTCTTTTTTGTGTATTTTTGTGGAAAAATTAGATCTAATTATTTTTGTTCACGTAGAATAGAATACAGAACTCCATTAAAATTCATATAAATTTAAAAGCATGGAAGCGTTTATTGGACAGGGCATAGCTTTGGTAACACCATTTACATCAGAAAACACGATAGATTTTTCAGCATTAAAAAGTCTTTTAGAGCATACAAAAGATGCTGATTATTGGGTAGTCAATGGAACTACTGCAGAAAGTGCAACTTTATCGAAATCTGAAAAACGTGCAGTTTTAAATTTTGTCAAGTCAAACAACCCTACTGATAAACCAATCATGTTTGGTATCGGTAGTAATAATACAGCCGAAGTAGTAGAGCAATTAACTACTTGGGACCTTTCAGGCGTAGATGCTATCTTATCTGTTTGTCCTTACTATGTGAAACCTACACAAGCAGGTATCATTGCTCACTATACAGCAATTGCAGATGCTTCACCTCTTCCGGTATTACTTTACAATGTTCCAGGTAGAACAGCTGTAAATATGTCAGTCGAGACGATTGTCGCTTTATCTCAACATAAAAATATTTTTGGAGTTAAAGATGCGGGCGGTGATCTGACACAAGCAATGCGTGTTATCAGCAAAACTGCAGATGACTTCTTATACATCTCAGGAGACGATGCCCTTACTGTACCAATTTTAGGTGTAGGCGGAAATGGCGTAATCACGGTATTAGGAAATGTTCTTCCTCAAGAATTTGGTTCTACAGTGAAGAATGCATTAAACGGTGATATTAAGTTGGCGACAAAACAAATGTCAGAATTACTAGATTTCACTGATTCATTATTCGAAGAAGGAAATCCTGTTGGCATTAAAGCTGCTTTAGAAATTGCAGGTATCTGCAGTAAAAAAGTGCGTTTACCTTTAGTAGAAGGTTCAGAAGAATTAAATAGCAAATTGTCTTCAATGTATGAGGCAATTAAAATTTCAAGTAGAAAGTCAATTTTCGTATCCAATTTTGATGCGAAATATGCAATATAATTAATTTACACTCACACACTAAGAACACCTTAATTTAATTATTGAGGTGTTTTTTTATTTAAAAGAATGACATTTATTGATAAATGTTAGTCTATTATTAAAAACTATAAAGAAATAAGTATCGTTTATTTAACTAACAACAAAATATGAAATAAAATGACTACAACAATGGGAGCAGTCGCACTGCTTGTTTTTACTTTCCTTGGTTTATACATGCTAAAGAAATAGTTGAAATTAATTATAAAAAAAAGTCCATGATACAACTCAGTATCATGGACTTTCTTTATCTAGATGATTGATTAGCTATTTTGCCAAACAATTTTTCTATTTCTGCTATCAATATTTAAGATGATTCTTAATGGATTAGGAATAATCACCAATTTTGTAGGTTTGTTTTCTAACTCGTCTACTTCAACTGGCACCCCTTGAGCATGATCACAGTCAAATTGTGGTCCTACTTCATTTTCTCCTGTCTGAACATAGTTTTGTGCGATGTAACTAAGCGGTGATAAAACATCAGTGTCTACAGCGAATTCTTCATGAACATCACCAATGATATCCTCAAGTGTTTCACCATGTTCATCAATAAAGTCGTCCTCTAAATCATGTAATTCATCTTCAATATCATCATATGATTCGTCTTCATAAGTAAGAGCGTTCAATTGGTTACGCTTCTCTACAATTTCAATTAGGGCTTTATCAATTGCTGTTGTATCCATGTAATTGTATATCTATAAAAATGTTTTCAATATCTAATTCAATTAGACGACTAAGATAAAAGAATTATTTGGTCTATGGTTTAAAAATAGCCAATTGTTTTTGTTAATACAAAGTAACATGTTTCATAAAATGCTCTTAAATAAGGTCTTTTAATATAAGAAATATCTTTTCTCAGAATGTTACAAGATTGTATTTCAATGAAAAAAGGAATCCTTCTTACTATCTAATTTACTAATCATGTATCTTATTTTACCAAAGTATCATTTACAGATCTTGTACTTTTGTAGGGTAGTTTAGGAAATCTCTTTAATTACATACTATTCATATACAAAATTAACACACATATTCTAATGCTTGAACTTATAAGAAAATACTTAACGGTCCTTATAGTCAGCGCTTTTAAATTTGAGTTTGGACCTATCTTCGGTATCGAAGTAGGTTTATCTATTGTTGAATCCACTGTTCTAACTATTGTGGGTATGATGACAATGGTATACGGTTTAATTTATGGCGGGGCCTATATCAAAAAGAAAGTAGAAGAACACCGTACGAAACATCCTTACAAAAAGAAAAAGAAGATCTTTACTAAGAAAAATAGAATGATTGTGAAGATATGGAGAAAATATGGTGTAAAAGGAGTTTCTTTCTTTACTCCTATATTATTTGGACCTCCAATTGGAATGGTCATCATCTTGTCTTTGGGGGGTAAGAAAAAAGAAATTGAAAAACACATGTTGATCAGTGCTATCTTTTGGTCAATTGTAATGAATATTGCTCTCTATTATTTTAGTAATAGTATGGGTTGGATATAAATATAAAGGTTCAAAAACTTAGATTTTTGAACCTTTTTTTGTTAGACTTCTAGATCTTCACGCCTTATTACGAGCTGAAAAGTATCATAAGAAATTTGTCGCATATATACTTTAGATAAATCAATACCTAATTCATCTACAATATTTTCAGTATAATTTTTAATGGTCACCAATTCCAACTGATCAACCACTTCAATATTAAATTTATCGTGAAATAATTGCTCTAGCTTAGCGATTTTCTTTGGTTCATAGTTCGTACAAATAGAAAGCGAAAGTGCACTATTTTTTATTAGATTCACCTTCATATTCATTTTTGAAAATTCACTAAAAACTAACCCTAAATCACCTTTACTGACATTTAAAAAGTCTTTTTCTTCAAAGCGAATAATCACTTGGTTGGTTTTGAAAATAATTGACGGCAAACTTGGTACAGTTTCAAAATCTCCGATTACTGTCCCCTTTTCTTCAGGATTCAAAAAGCTATTGACATGTAAAGGGATATTTTTCAATGCCAATGGACGTATTGTTTTTGGATGAATTACACTTGCTCCATAATACGTCAACTCTGCCGCATATTTATAAGGTAACTCATGAAAAAGCGTCACATCTTCTACTCTTCTTGGATCACTACTCATAATACCTGGAACATCTTTCCAAATACAAACATTTTCTGCATCCAAACAATAAGCAAAAATAGCTGCTGTAAAATCAGATCCTTCTCTACCTAAAGTTGTAGTCTTGTTATTGATAGTACCTCCAATAAAGCCTTGTGTCACCACTACATTTTCTTGAATGAGTTGAGGAACATCAGCCTTCATCATTCTTTCTGTCCAAGTCCAATCTACATTACCTTCTCTCCAATTATCATCCGTCTGAATATAAATTCTTGCATCTAAAAAATGAGTAGGAATTTGTTGTTGGTTGAGGTATGCTGAAATAATATGTGTTGACAGTAGTTCACCATAACAAACCGTCTGATCATATAATTCATCTTCCGAGAAATACCTTAAATTTAATTTACCTTCCAGATCAGAAATCAACTTTTTTATTTGTTGAAATATACTGGCGTCAGGATTTTGGAATAAATCTTTAGCAATAGTGAGATGGAAAGTTCTCAATTCTTGAATGTGATGTTCAATGGATTCACCTTTGATTACATCCAAGACAATTTTTTCAATTAGGTTGGTGGTTTTACCCATGGCAGAAACTACCACGACTAAATTTTTTTGCTCCGAAAAACGTCCTATGATTTCTTGAACATTTTTGACAGCTTCAGCGCTTTTAACGGAGGCTCCTCCAAATTTAAATACACGCATCTTTTTAAGTTAAAAATTAAAAGTGAGGAGTGATAAATAAATTAATACACACTCTTCACTTTTAATTAATTATAGTTTGATTTTTTCGATGGCTGCTTTTGGATCTTCTGCACCAAAAACATAACTACCTGCTACTAATACTGTTGCTCCAGCTTCTTTTAGCTTTGCGGCATTACTAGCATCTACTCCACCGTCAATTTGGATCAATACCTCTGCTCCTGCTTCGTCAATCATTGCCTTCAAGTCTCTTACTTTTTGATACGTTGTAGGAATGAATTTTTGACCTCCAAAACCAGGGTTTACAGACATAATACAAACGTAATCGATGTCGTTAATTAAATATCTTAAACAATCAATCGAAGTATGTGGATTTAAAGCAACACCCGCTTTAAGTCCTAATTCTTTGATTTTTTGAATTGTTCTATGAAGATGTGGACAAGCTTCAGCATGTACTGAAATCATATCCGCTCCTGCTTTTTTGAAATCCTCTAAATAGCGGTCAGGCTGTTCGATCATCAAGTGAACATCCATTGGTTTTTTAGCATGTTTGCTGATGGCTGCACATACGGGCAAACCAAAAGAAATGTTTGGTACAAACATTCCATCCATAATGTCAATGTGGAACCAATCTGCTTGGCTATCATTGAGCATTTCAGCATCTCTTTGCAAATTGGCAAAGTCTGCTGCTAATACTGAAGGTGCGATAATCGTTTTCATACCGCAAAACAACTAAATTCGATGATTAGGGCAAAAGAAAACTTCTTTTTTTTATCCCCTATTGCTTTTTTAACTTTTACAGGTAAGTAATTAATTCTATTTCTAAATAAAGATAAAAAAATTATCATTGAGGATTTTAAATTTTAAGAAGTCTTTTTGAATATTTAATCATACCATAATAACACAAAATAAACACCATAACTTGCTATTTATCAATATATTAATATATTTGCATTGAACCTAATACAACCACCTATGAAAAAACTACTACTCTTTCATTTCTTGATGATTTCAATTTTCATGATTGAATCCCATGGGCAAAATCTAGAGCAACTACCTACTTTCAATTCAAATGCAAGTACTCTAAGAGTAAATGCTATTAATGAATTTGGAGATGTTGATCTACCTGAAATTGATGATCTTAACATCTTATATGGTACAACGTTATATGCATTGTCATATAGAGATATCTTCGATTCTACAGATTTGTCTATAAGCATAGTTTCCAATTCAAGACCTACACTTGTGACACTAGAAATTGATACCCTTTCAGAAGTACTACTTTTCAAATTTCCTTCTGATAGCCTTGGATCAGCCAATATATCATTACTTGCGATAAACGGGTCCCATCACATTGATATAGATTTCACTGTAAATGTTATCTATAATGCAATACCAATTCACCAACAAGAAGAAATTTCACTAGATGGGATATCAAGTCAGATATTTCCAGATCTCGGAGGACCTGTGTATTCAGCAGATGATATTGATGTACCCGAAAATGAAACATGGAATATAACAAGGTTTACCGCTAAAGGCACCAAAAATAGCAACAACATTGATAGTGTTAAATTTGTCATTTTTGATGCATTAGATGATTCAACACAGTTACCAGATCAATTAATATTTGAAACAACTTTACTTCCTACATCGGATAGCACAGATGCAAATCTTGTTCTGGATTTTCCAACACCAATACAATTAACAGAAGGGAAATATTGGGTTTCTGTTGCTCCAATATTAGATTTTAATGGTAACAATGGTAGATGGTTTTGGGCAAGAACAACAAATTCTTATGGAATAAACTATCATCTAAAAGATTCAAAAAATCTCTTTGGGGCAGGTTTAACGAATTGGACTAATGGTGATTTTTTTAATAAAGATTTAATAAATTTAAATTTCAGTATTTATGGTAGTACACAAAATGATGATACTCCTCCTCTTACATTAAATACTGATCTTCAACTTGATTTCATTGATAAAAAACAAATTAAATTATCATGGGAAAATGACGAGCAATTCTTTGGATATATCATAAAAAAAGGAGCAAACCCTGATAATTTAAACGAAATTATTAAAATTATTTCAAGTGAAGATTCTATAGAGACATTTATTGATTATAATACATCTCCAATACCCGAAAATACTAAAATATATTATAGTGTAGAAGGAATCAATTCAAGTGGCTCTAGTTCAGCTATAATTGATAGCATAAAAACACGACCTCAAGTACCAATCTTTTTCTTGCCTAGTATTAATTCAAATTCAATTGCTGTTACATGGTTAAACATCAGGGCAGACCAAGTTGTACTAGACTTATCAATAGATGAAAACTTTAATAGTTTTATAGTTCAAGATTCAATAACGAATTGGGACAGTTATGGTATGACTTTTAACAATTTAAATCCAAATACTACTTATTATATTAGAGCTCATTCTAGAAATGAATTTGGTAATTCTAATTATAATTCAACCGTTTCTCTATTGACAAAAACAGGTACTCCAACCTCTAGCTCAGCAAGCCATATTACCGAAAATTCTTTTCAAGCAAATTGGAATTCAATTAGTTCTGATAATTATATTATTGATGTAGCGACAGATCTATTATTTACTAGTTTAATTGTAGAAGATTCTGTTGTTAGTAACACAACAAATAATATACTCTTAAATAATTTACAGTCCAATAAAAGTTATTATTATAGAATAGCTGCTAGTAACGAAAGCGGGGTTTCAGAATATTCTGAGAGTGTTCACATAAAAACTACACCACTTATTCCTGTTGCAACGGATGCATCAAACATCACCACAAATTCATTTCAAGCCAATTGGAATACCAGTGATACTGATAATTACAAAATTGATGTCTCTTTAGACAGTGATTTTACAAATTTTGTGTTGCAAAATGAGGAAGTTTCATCTTCAACGAATTCTTTAGAAATAACAGAACTATCCTCAAATACAACTTATTATTACAGAGTGGTCGCAACAAATGAATTTTCATCAAGTGATTACTCTGATGTTATTTCAGTAACAACAACTAATGTAACCTCTTCTATAAGTTTTTACTTAGATACACAGATAAATGTATTCCCAAATCCATCTTCAAATTTATTAAATGTCTCTTATTCAGATAACTTCTTTGGGAATATTAATTTAAAAGTTATTAACATTTATGGAGGTGTTATTTTTGAAGATAGCTTTTACAAAAACAATACTACATTTTCTAAAATCTTAGATATATCACAGTTCCAAAATGGAAATTATATTCTAATATTAGAAACAGAAAATGCAATGAGTTTTGTTAAATTTATAAAGGAATAATTTCAATATCTCCATCAAAAAATTTTGATGGAGATTTTATTATTTTTTTGAAATCTACAATTCTTGTCATTTATATTTATTTCAAAGATTTCATTACATTTCTATTTTGTATTGAAAAATCATATCATTTTTTTAAGAAAGAGTCTAAATATTAATTAAATCACCCGAAAACTCCCACCGTACTTTGTACACTTAAATAGAGAATTCCAAAACATTTTCTATGTTAGTACTTTCGTTTATATTATTTATTTGTCACATCTGAAAAATAATGAATAAAAAATTACCAAAACTAGTTAAAGATGACCCTTGGTTAGAACCACAAACTGAGGAAATCAATGATAGAATAAACAGCTTCAAACAACTAAAAGAAGACCTTAGTGATAAATATGGTAGTATATATGAATTTGCAGGAGCACATAAATTCTTAGGATTTAACTTCGATGAAACGAACAACGGTTGGTGGTATCGTGAGTGGGCTCCAGCTGCACATGCATTATACTTAACGGGAGATTTCAACCATTGGAATCGTGACAGTCACCCCTTGAAGAGAATCGAAGGATCTGCACATTGGGATGGTGTCTGGGAAATTTTCTTACCAAAGGACGAATATAAAGATACATTTATACATGGTAGCTTTGTGAAAGTAAGAGTGCTTTCGCAAATGGGGGACAACGACAGAATCCCTGCTTATATTAATCGTGTAGTTCAAGAACCTAATTCTCCAAATTTCAAAGGACAATTATGGTTTAGCAATGAGACAAATTTTGATTGGAGTGGTGATGATTTTAAAACATCATCTATTCACGCTCCTATTATATATGAAGCTCATGTAGGTATGTCCCAAGAAGAAGAAAAAATGGGATCTTATGTTGAGTTTACGGAAAATGTCTTACCAAGAGTAAGAGATTTAGGATACAATTGTATTCAATTAATGGCGGTCCAAGAACACCCTTATTATGGTTCTTTCGGGTATCATGTTAGTAATTTCTTTGCCGCTACTTCAAAATTTGGTACACCTGAAGAATTAAAACAATTGATCAAAACAGCGCACTCTATGGGGATTGCTGTTATTATGGATATTGTGCATTCACATGCTGTAAAAAACCATAATGAAGGTATCAATGAATTTGACGGTACAGTGTACCAATACTTCCATACAGGTGAAAAAGGGAATCATCCCGACTGGGATTCGAAATTGTTTGACTACTCTAAATGGGAAGTGATTCAATTCTTAGCTTCTAACGTAAGATATTGGTTAGAAGAATTCCATTTTGATGGTTTCCGTTTTGATGGAGTAACTTCTATGATGTATCATCATCATGGGCATGCCGGTTTTGGTAGTTATGATGACTACTTTAATATGGGCGTTGATGTAGATGCAGTACGTTACCTTCAATTGGCAAATGATATTGCACACGAAATTAAACCTGATGTTCTCTCTATTGCTGAAGATGTATCAGGTATGCCGGGCTTGTCAAGAGCTTCTGAAGAAGGTGGTGTTGGTTTCGATTACCGTCTTTCAATGGGTATTCCAGACTTCTGGGTAAAATTATTAGAAGAGCAACAAGATGAAAATTGGAACGTTTGGGATCTTTGGAGCGTAATGCTTAACCGTCGTACCAATGAGAAAGCAATTGCTTATGCAGAGTCACATGATCAAGCACTAGTAGGTGATAAAACTATCGCAATGTGGTTAATGGACGCTGAGATGTACACTGGAATGGACAATGAAAGTGGTAGTGTTGTAATTGATCGTGGTATCGCTTTACATAAAATCATCCGTTTCTTAACATGCGTTTTAGGTGGTGAAGGTTACCTTAACTTCATGGGTAATGAATTTGGTCATCCAGAATGGATCGATTTCCCAAGAGAAGGCAATGGTTGGAGTTATCAATATGCACGTCGTCAATGGTCATTGGTTGAAAATGGCTTCTTACGCTATCAAAAGCTAAATAACTTTGATGCTTCCATGATTCACCTTGTAAGAGATCATAATTTATTAGAAGAGAATACTGCTGTAGATCTTTTAAATATGGATACTGAAAACAAAACAATCGCATTTAAGAAAGGTGATCTTGTATTTGTTTTCAACTTCTCTCCTACTAATTCACTTCCTGATTACAAATTCTTTGTTGGAGAAGCTGGATCTTATGAAATTGTTCTTTGTTCAGATGATAAGCAATTTGGTGGTCATGACAGAGTAGATGCATCAAGTCGTTTCTTTACAGATGAAGATAAAAATATTTCTATTTATAATGTAAATAGAACTGCTATAGTACTTAAAAAAGTAGATTAACAGTATTTACTTTTCCCCTATATTTACCTCAACTATTTCATTTTAGTTGGGGTATTTTTTTTGTATTTACTTGTAATGTTCAAGGAAGTGATTAACATAAAGACTCTTTTTTCTTCTAAAAAAAGATCATTCCTTATTTTAGAAAGACAAAGAATTTTTAACCCTGAACTTTACAAAAATGAAGTGTATTCAATTTATACTACTCTCATTACTTATTAATACCGTTGCTTTTGCTCAAGAAATAGAAGTAGACAGAACTGTATTACCTATCAAAGATCCTTACAAGAAACATGTTACCGTAGAAGATGTAAGAGATATTGAAAAACCAATTCCATTCCAAGTAAAAGCTCCTAAAGGTGCTCCAAATATTATTTTAGTTTTAATAGATGACAATGGCTTTGGAAGTAATGATACTTTTGGTGGACCAATCCACACACCTTACATAGATAACTTATCAAAAGAAGGTGTGATGTATACAAAATTTCATACCACTGCTTTATGTTCCCCTACTCGTCAAGCACTTTTAACGGGAAGAAATCATCATCAATGTAACCAAGGAGGAATTGCAGAAACTGCGACCTCTTTCCGTGGTGATACAGGACAATTACCCTCTTCAGTAGCTAACATTGCTAAAATATTAAAATACAATGGCTTTAACACTGCCGCATTTGGCAAATGGCATCAAACGGCGGTGTGGGAAACGAGTATCTCAGGTCCATTTGATCGTTGGCCCAATGGTCAGGGTTTTGAAGAATTTTACGGTTTCATTGGTGGTGAAACAAATCAATGGGACCCTAATGTGTATCATAATTACAATCATGTAGAGCCTAAAACTACAGAAGATTATCACTTCTTAAAAGATATGACCAATAAGGCAATTGACTGGATGAAATTCCAAAAAGCAATGACGCCCGACAAACCTTATTTCGTCTACTTTGCTCCGGGTGCTGTACATGCTCCCCATCATGTTCCTGAATCTTATATCGAAAAGCAAAAAGGTAAATTTGATAAAGGCTGGGATGTTATTAGAGAGGAAACTTTAAAACGTCAAATTGAAATGGGTGTTGTACCCAAGGATACAAAGTTAGCACCAAAAGCACCTGGGATTAAAGATTGGGCAGACCTATCTGATAATGAAAAGAAATTGTTTACAAAGCAAGCAGAGGTATTTGCTGCTTTCTTAGAAATGACAGATTATGAAATAGGTCGTTTTATAGACGCAGCAGAGGAACTTGATGCCGAAAATACTATGGTAATTTACTTACTCGGTGATAATGGTACTTCAGCAGAAGGTGGTATGATTGGTCTACTAAATGAGGCAACTTATTTTAACCAAGAAAAAGAATGGGCTACTGTAGATGTAATGCTTAAGAATTATGACAATTGGGGAGATCATACAACCAATCCTCATATGGCTGCAGGTTGGGCAATTGCTTTTGATGCTCCATTTGGTTATGCCAAACAAGTAGCTTCTGATTATGGCGGAACACGTAATGGTATGATTATCAAGTGGCCTAATAAAATGAAAGAAATTGATCAATTCAGAACGCAATGGCATCATGCTGTAGATATTGCTCCTACTATTCTAGAAGCTTGTAATCTCCCTGAACCAACTGTTGTGGATGGCGTTCCACAAATTCCTATGGCAGGAACTTCATTGCTGTATACGCTCGAACAACCAAAAGAACAGACACATAAAACAATACAGTATTTTGAAATTCTTGGAAACCGAGGATTATATTATGATGGTTGGTTTGCTAGAACGATACATCAGTTGCCTTGGGGTGGTGCTGAAAATCCTCTAAGTGAAGACAAATGGCAACTGTATAAATCCGAGGAAGATTTTGCTTTAACTAATGATTTATCAGCAAAATATCCAGAAAAATTAAAACATATGCAGGAGTTGTTCATTCAAGAAGCCATCAAAAACGATGTACTTCCAATTGATGATCGAAAATATGAAAGATTCAATGCACAATATGCTGGTAGACCTGATCTTATGGCAGGACGAACTGAAATGACATTGTATCAAGGACAAGGTGGATTACTTGAAAATAATTTCTTGAACATCAAAAATAAATCGTGGAGTATTGAAGCAGAATTAAATCTTAAGAAAAACAAAGGCAAATCAAATGGCGTAATTATCCAACAAGCAGGTCGATTTGGAGGCTGGTCTTTCTATACCTTAAAGGGGAAATTATATTTCACTTACAATTACTTAGGCTTGAGATATTATACCACAAAATCAAACATCTCACTACCTGCAGCGGACAATGTAAAAGTAACCATGAACCTCAATTATGCTGGAGGTGGCCCAGGAAAAGGTGCCGAAGTAGAATTGTTTGTCAATGGTAAATCTGTAGGCAAAAATAACATCGAAAAAACACAACCTTTTATATTCTCAGGTGATGAAACAGTAAATGTGGGATTTGATTCTGAAAGCCCTGTTGTTCCAGATGCTTATAACAGAAAAAGCTCAGAATTCAATCAAGAAATCAAATATGTAACCACAAAAATCAGTTCAAAATAAAACAAAACTCCCTTTGGCATTTTACCGAAGGGAGTTTTTTGATTACAAATCAAGTATAAAGGCTCTTAAATTATCCTCTGCAGAAAGATTAATTTTCTTTTTTATTCTGTAAAGACTCTTTTTTACAGCTTCAATTGTCATATTCGACACAATGGCTATTTCTTTTCTTTCCATACCAACCTTTAGATAAGCACATATCTTATGGTCCCTTTGTGTTAATTCAGGAAATTTTTCTTTTAACTGAATAAAAAATTTAGGGTGAACTTTTTCAAATTGATAGGTAAATTGCTCCCAACTTTCATGGGTTATATTAAGTTTTATCGTCTTGTTGATATCTTTTAATAGTTTCGTTGACTCTTCATCCAGCTTACCAAATAACCCACCAATCTGCTGATCTAGTTCTTCTAAAATAGAATTTCTTTGATGAGACATCATTGTCACCGTTGTCAATTCTCTTTCTTTTAAAGCGATCGCTTCCTCAGCCCATTCCTTTTCAGAAATCCTTAATTCATTAATTTCATTATTTTTTTGTAATAACAAAAGGTTCGTTTTGCGTTTCGACAAATATGATCTATATAAGATTAGGAAAATAATTAAAAGCAAACCTCCAACAACCATTAATACTTGAATGATCATTTTCTCTTTTTCCAATTGACTTTGGTATACCTGTACTTCATTCTTTTTTTCTAGTTCTAGTCGCTCTCTCTCCATTTCTAATTGCGTTATATATTCTAGACGAGCAACTTCCATCATCTTCTCTTTATTAAAACTCTCTTGGTTTATTTTATCAAGTTCTTCATAATAATAGAGGGCTTGAGAATATTGATGCAATTGTTTGTAAGCAGTATACATGATATGATAGTACTTTTTCTTTGAACGTAAAGACAAACTACCATTTGACAAATGAAGCCCTTTGTTTGCAAGCATTATTGCTTTATTGTATTTTTTCTCAATCAAGAAAATATTAGCATCAGCTAAATAGGCGTTCGATTCTAAACCAATATAAGACCCATTTGATTTCTTTATTATTTTATCTAAGTAAAACCTTGCACGCTCAAAATTTTGTTTTTGTTCATAATAATAAGAGAGTGTAAGGTATCCCGAAAGCAGAGTTTTGGCATAATGAGAACTTTCTAAAGTTTCTATGCCTTTCAATAAATAATACTGTCCGCTATCTAATTGATTATTATTCGTATAAATTTCACCAATAGAAATATGAACTTGCCCTAATCGCAAATCATTCTTCTGTTTTTTATAATAATCACGTGCTTCATGTAATAAGTCAATAGCTTTATCATATTCATAAATCGCACGATAAGAACCTGCCATTAATTTTAAAGCATAATACTTCAACTCTTGATTTCCTCTTTCCTTAAAAATTTCAAAAGCAGTAGTAAACTTTCCCAATGCTTCTACTGGCTTACTATTATCAATCAATAAAATACCATGATTCAAAGTATGAAACCCTACCCCCATAGTATCAAAAGCTAATGCTGCATGCTTTTCAGCTTCATCTAAAAAATATAACGCAGAGTCAATCTTTTTTTGTTCTTTATATAATATCGATAAGTTCCCATAATTATAAGATCCTCCTTGAGCACTGTCAACGGGATGATACATTGCCAAACTTAAAAAATGAGCTTTCTTTGCTTGTTTAAAATCCCCTAATCTATAATAGACAATTCCTAAATCGTTAATTGCCTTAGCTTGAAATAATGCAATATTCTTCGAAAGGCCTTCAAATGGAATATCGAATATGAGACGATAATTTTTTTCAGCTTCCTGTAGTTTGTTATTAAGCATATAATATTCACCCCATAAAGCGTGATATAAAATATATTCCTCTTTTTTCTCTTTTGAAATTCGAGATTTGATAGCATCTAAACGTAAATATACTTCTTCAAAGTCATCATGACGTAATAATGAATCTACAGCCATCAATGAATGCATTGTGATCGATTGCTTGGTATCAGAAAAAGTTGTAAAACTGTAAAATAAAAAGAAAAGTAATACTAGATTTTTTGTGTTAATCATTTTTAGCAAGTACTTATTGAAGTAGGATTATTTTTATATAGAGTATAAAATAAAAGTATACATTTTTCTTGAACTATGAAAAAAAGTGCGAATTTTCTTGAAAGTCCCCCCTTTGTCCCCCCTGTTTTTTAGTTTTTAGCCAAATTTCCTTCCACATTTGTATCAGGTCAACGAAACAGACCAAATCATTTTTCGAATTGCTCAAACTTAAAATTGTTCTTTAAAATTGTACTATCATTTATTACTTACACTAATTTTTTCCAACAGATTAAATTAAAAATAACCAACTACTATTCATTTATATATAAGATGATTTTTTACTCAGGATTAACATAGTCAAGATATAATAGAAAGGATAATAAGCAACAAACAAACTTGATTCCTAGCCCGAAAATTACAAATCATAAATAACTATTAGAATATTGGATACACGGTAAATAGCTTCTCATTTCATTTTATAAAAGCTCGAAATAATTTCTCTTGCCTTTTAAAGAAATCAATTATGTATGTCTGACACACAATGGACGTATATAGGTTTTATTATATTTTTATGAGTAGGTATTATTATACAATAGTTACTGAATGAAACGTTAATTAAACAAAGAGCGGAGGAAGATTCTTCCGCTTTTTTTATAACATTTTTTCTGCAATCAATGGCATAATTAATTGAACTGCTTTTTTATATTTCTGATAATTATCGCCCTTTTGTTTAAAAAGTAATTCTCCTTTTTGATATTTAGCAACCACGTTTAAAGTCTCAAATAACACCTCTTTCTCCTCTGGTTTTTGGTAAGAATAAATTTCGCAATGTTTATTTTTGAAAAGGGATAAAAAAGGTAATACCACATTACATTGGAAAGTAGGTTGTTTGTAGATAGCATGCATTCGAATTCCTTCTTTTTTAAGATCTCTCCTCACTGTAAAAAAGGCTTTCCCACCTGGTTTTAAAAGATAAGAAACCTCTGATAAAATTCTAGTCTGCTCTGCTTTTTCAACAACATTTAATACGTAGTGACATAAAATAATATCATACTTTTTATCTGGAAAATGTGGGAAATGAAATTTATCGTATTGATCAATTGTACATTCTTTTTTCCTCAATTCAATCACATCCCTCCCATGACCACAGCCAAAGTCTAGGATTTCACCCTCTAAAAATCCTTTTTCATGTAAAAAACGTGAAGGAAAAGATATACTCTTTCGATGAATAGCCGTAAGTTCGGGATAATGTTTTACTGTCGTATTTTTTAGCATAATGAATCGTTTGAATAGTAATAGTAATGAGGCATTTAGATTAATCAGCCATATTTTACAGAAAGATAGCAAAAGTTCTACATATAAATTAGCTTTATTAAGATCAACTATAGAAATACTAAATGAAAATCATGCTCTAATTTATGAAGAGGAGTCATATTGTTATGTTCCCTTAGCTCCAATTTGTGATAAATGGATTTTCTATTATACACCATTTGTTTTTCATGATATTAGTCAAAATTCAGGCGGAAATATTTCCTTTTATGCTACACTAAAATCATTTATAAGTTGTTACAAAGGAACCTTAAATGATGTACAAAAAGGGATTGCTAGAGACATCAGAAAAGGTTTTCATAATTCTGAAAGGAAGCAAAGATACCTCTTATGTGTAAAAGAAATAGCAATTTGTATAATTAGAAACCCAATGAAACATATTGCTTATTCGTACTATCAAGACAACTATCAACTTTATCAAAAAAGGGCTAATCCATCCCTTAATCAATTAATAAAATCAGATGCCCCGTTATTTAAAGATCAGCTTCATAATACTTTTGGCTATATCAGTTTCAAGAAAATTATAAAAATTGGTTTAGAACTATTTGGCTCTTTTATTATTGGTGAAAAATCTATCCTTCAAAATTGGGCATCACTTACACTTGATTTTAAAAACAACAATCACCTAGACTGGAGTAAGGAGAAATTAGTTCAACTACTCCATCATTCTACTGATGTACGAAGTGTAGAACCTCCAAGGCAATTTTATAAAAAACTACAAGAGAAAGGAAATTTGTATTGTGTCTGGTCAAGTAAAAAACTAACGAAAGATTTCGATACTGATCATATTATCCCCTATTCCTACTGGAAGAATAATGATATTTGGAATCTACTACCCTCCAACCGAAGCATCAACTCTAATCAAAAAAGAGATAAGATCCCTTCAGTTGAAAGAATCCAACGTCAAAAAGATCTTATCTTATCTACTTGGGAATTGACCCATCAAGAATATCTTTCTCAATTTGAAAGAGAAGTTACACTTACTTTAAATATTACTGAACTTTCTTATGAAGCTATTTTTAAGGCTTTGTGTCAGAAGAGTAGTTATTTAATTGAGGAATTGGGGTATGAGGGATGGTAAGGTTAAACGTTAGACTAGAGGAAACTCATAAATAGTAAGTGTAAATCATAGATTTAAATTGTTGGAAGGCCTATTAATTTTAAATAATTGAATGTACCGTCATAATACTCTGGTTTTCTAGTATCATCAATACTCGAACCTTCTGGGATATAAATAACCAATCCTTGTCTTGCCCTTGTTAATAATACTCTGTATGTATTTAGTAGATACCTTTTATCATTATCTTTTTTTGTACTTTGCCATTTATTACCTACAAATTTTTGATAATTCCATCCTTGATTATCAAAGAAAAAGTTACCTCCCCATGCTAAACAAACCCAATCTAACTCAAGTCCTTGTACTGCAAATTCAGTTGATGGAACTTCTAAAAATGAAGAACTCCTAACATCATTTTTCTTATTTAAAAACCAACTAATAATTTTAGATTTTTCTGAATTCGATCTTATACCATTTTCAGAGTCAATACCAATTGCTCTTAACCTTCTAGCTCCTGATGAAACTAGTAAACCACTTCGCTCATTTCCTTTTGATTTCTCCCTTATCCATTGTTTTGCTTTATTCAAATCCCTAGTTAAAACAATAGAATATTGAGATAATAAATTTTCAACTTCGTTTGTATTTAAAGTATCAACATTAAGAATTTGCTGTACTATATTAGAAAGCTTTTCAGATCTAAATGAACGAATAGAAACGGCTAAATGTAAATCCTCTTGAGCGTTTCCAGTTTTTGTAAGCCATGATTTTATAATATCATCACTTAAATAATCTTTATCTTTAGATATAAGTGAAGAATAACAAACGTTCCAATCAGAATATTTTTCCTTAAGAGAGGAGATCCACTCACTAATACCAGCTTCACCTGTGTTAATCTCTTGCCCTCCACCAATTAAACAAACTATTGTACACCAATCTTCATGTCTATTCATTACATCTATAAGAAACTCTGGTTCAGACATATCAAAATTTTTATGTCCTTTACCTTTCATGAATTTTGATGCTTGATACTTATTCCATGCTCTTTGAGCCTCATCGAATATGACTACTTTTTCAATAGGTGCTTTCGTGCTTAATACATTATCATCTCTAAAATGATGTATATTTTGAATAAAAGAATTTGCTTTTCTTTTAGCATCATCTGCTTTAATTTTCACCCCGTTAATTTTACCTGTTTCCCTTTCATCAATCGCTAACGCTGCTCTTAGAACATCAACTAAAGGTCCATTTCCTGATAGGAAAACTGCATGTTCACTCTCATTTTTGTTTTTTCTCTTCGTTGCAATATTTAAACCTGCAAGAGTTTTACCTGCTCCTGGTACCCCTGTGATAAAACATATCGTCTTTTGATGATTTGCTTTACTTCCATCAATAATTTTAGAAATGCAATTTGAGGTCTTTGTAAGGTTAATAGCTCCAGAATCAGATCTTGAAATATCTTGTACATTATGTCCTTTATATAATGCTTGAGCAGCTTCAATAATAGTTGGAGTAGGTTTATAAATGGAATTTTCCCATTCATCAATAATAATATTAGATGAGGATTTCTTATCAATAACTGTATTGATGTATTCAGCTAGATTACTTTCATTACATTTAGCTATTTCATCATCAATAATAAGATTAGTATCTGCTTTTGAGGAAATAAGTATTGGAAATAGGTCTGCGTCATGACTACCTTCATGAAAGTTTCTTAAATCTTCTGTATAGTCTATTGTTTGATCAATAGAAGCACTATCAAATGTTTTAGAACCAACTTTAAACTCAACAACGAAGATCTTATTATTAATAATTAAAATATTATCAACCCTTTTCCCCATTCTTGGAATAGAAAACTCAAAATAGATATGACCTTCAAATTCACAAATCTGATTTTTTAAAATATCAATTTGCTCTTGCCATGCATTTTTTTGTAACTCTTCTAAATGCTTGTTTTTATGATATTTAAGAAGAAATCCTAAGATTTTAATTGATTCATCATTAATGAAATTCTTGATTGAGTCTCCATAATAATACCGCTGCATAATAATTAGGTAAAGTATGTTTGTGATTAGTTTTCTTGAATAGAAATAATATTAAATACATTGTAACAAGTCAGAAACACTAACCTCAAACCCTTTTGCTATCTTCTCTATAATAGCTAAAGAAACATTCCTCTTTCCATTTTCAATATCAGTCATATAGGTACGATCTATACCTATTTCATTGGCAAATTTCTCTTGGGAAATCTTTTTTTGATTACGTAATTCCCGTACTCTTATTCCAAAACGAGTATTAATATTTTCCATGAATTAAAATTCATGTATTGTCGACTATCAAACAACGGACTATTGTCTACATATGCTTATTATAAAAGATATTTATCCCCTTTTCAAAAAACATCAATACATGTCATCAATAAAAAAATCACCCTCTCCAATCTCAAAAAAACAGAAGAAGATGATTTTTTATGATTCAATCAAAATCTGATTTCAATACGTATATTTTGATTAAATTCCTTTTGTATTATCTAAGGCAGCTAGCTTTCCTTTAAGCCTAAATGAAGGAATGCTCTCTAGCTGAAGAGTGTATTCTTGTTTTGAAGTATTGATTTTCTGTTGTGCGTACAGTACATTTTTTCCATCTCTAGAAAAATAAGATAACAGTATCGCGGTTTCATTTTGAGGGATATCATGGAAACTTACTTTGCCATTTATTGTTCGGTCACTGACTTGTATGGCATTTCGAGAAGGGAAATATAATAGTGTTTTCGGAATGTCTTCACTACCTTTTACTGTGATGGAAAGGTCGGCAAACTGTAATCCTTTTCGATCTATCGGACGATCACAATTCAACCACCCTAAAGAAAAACTATTGAAATAGTTCTCGACTTCTTTTACTTCACAAGTCATTTCCGTTAATTCTTCATAGTTGACACTTTTGTCTTTTATAAATATTCTATGATATAAGTAACGTTTATTGTTAATCAAAGTATCTGCTTCTCGTTCAAAAAAAGTAGTATCTGTTAGGTCATCGTAATCATACCATCTCGTAAAACTTGAGCTAAAATAACAGTTATTTGAAACGTAGTCTTGTGTGAATGTTGATCTATCTTCCCAGACGATATTATCCTCCTGTTGTTTTGCATAGTACAAATTCATTCTATCCCCTTTTTTCTTATCTCTAAAACGGACTGAAATGTATTTATATGGATTTAAATCTACCTTTTCTTTTCCTATGAATGCTTCTATATAAATCATCCCTCCTGACTCTAACAGCTGATTATCAGTCGTATTGGAGGATAGTTTATGTGCGATAAAATCAGAAACTTTATACGCTTCTTTCATTACGATTTTAATATTCATTGATTTAGAATTCGCAAAACTATAAGCCGGAATTTTTAGAATAGTTCCCTGCTGACCTACTAGTGTTGTATCTCTTTTATTATTGATTTCGAATACTTGATTTTCAAAGTTGAAATCCGTAAAAGTGCGATCGAAATGATCCCTTTTAAATCTTAAATCAACTCTTCTCATGTATGCTTCTTTGTCCTTTATTTTGGAAGGAACAGCATTGTAATCATCTTCACCTACTGATACAAAATTGTATTTAAAAGGGGCGTTACGTTCTCTAAAATAGTTAAAGACAGCCAAAGTTCTTTGGTAGGCTAACTTTTTATTGTGCTCTGCAGAAGCTGAAGGATCCGTATACCCCAACAAAGTAAGTGTACGACATTGCTTTGATTTCTTAGCATATTCTAAAAGTTGATCTAATTCATTTTTTGCTTTTTTACTTAATGTCGATTGATTTCTATGAAAAAACACTTGAGAAAATTGTGCGTTTACTGAAAAAGAACCTCCAATAAGCAATAGATAGAGTAAAATAGTTTTAAACGGTAAAGACATAAGTTATTCTAATTAGTGATGAAAAATTAAATCAAATTGATCTCTAGGATTATTCTTTTTAATCAATTTGTTATCAGTACATCATCCAATCCTAATGCCAACAACTTTGGCACAGCAAATCAACTTGTTTTTGGACCTTCATCCATTGGTCAAATAGTGTATTTTGATTCCCATTAAAAAAAGAGTAAATTATGGATATACTCTCAAATTCGATTTAAATAACTTTCTATTACAATGAATTACTACTACTATACAATCTTCATCATTTTATTCTATGCATGTGCTTCTCCTCAAACTACCACAGATCAGGAGGACAATAACCAATCTCAATTAATTATTTCGGGAAAGGTGTTGAATTATAGTTCTGAAAATAATGTAAACCATATTCAATTATATGGAGATCAAAAATATATAGAAACATTACAGGAAGATGGTTCTTTCCGGTTCAAAATTTCTTTTCAAAAGACAAAAGATATCAAACTATATTATAAATTTCCTGTTACTTTTCTAGCACATCCTTCTGATGAAATATATATTGAATTTGATGGTAATATAAATCAAGAAACTGAATTCCTACATTCAATAACTTTTGAAGGAGATGCCGCTGTGAGCAACGAAGACTTTGTTGATTATTTTATAAAAAAACGAATGTCTGAAAGTCTTTTTGAGATACCCTCCACCAATAAATCAGAAGAAGTCTATCTAGATGAACTTGTCAAGATTCATGATGCAAGAGAAAAATTAATTGAAAGTTTTGTAGCCTATCATGCCCCTAGCGAAGAAGTTGTTTATTGGATATCATTAGATTTAGCCTATCATTCTTACTTAGATTTACTCGCTTATCCAGAATTACATAAAGCGCATTCTTCTACATCAAATGAACGCTATGACATGATTCACACTTCTTTTTTACATCAATTCCACCCCATCGAAAGAGAGGATCTTGTTTATAGTAATTTATCAAAGTTGACAAAAAAATACCTTCATGCATTCGTTTATCCAAAAGTGAATAGCTTATCAGTAAAGAACAAAGAAGAGCAATTAATTCAGGAAATAATCGGTATGAGTGATTCCAAAGGTCTATTTAAAGCGTTATTATTAAAAGAAATTATTGACAAAGAGTTTTTATCCAAGCATTCTTCTATTTATGAAAATCACCGTTTAAAAATTGAATATGTTTTCGCAAATGCCTTAATGGAAAATGCATTGGATGAATCATTTGTAGAAATCAAACAATAAGAAAACATAATGCTCCTGTGAACCTTATGCTTTGATCATCTACAAATTTTAATTAATTAATAATTTTTTCGTTCAAACCAATCATCCTCAGGTGTTGGAGTATATCTCCCTTCTACCTGATCCCAATGGTATTGGTCTCCCATCATTTCCCGAATACGTTGATCCGATGTATTTGCTGAAGCGGCAACGTTTCCTGTAGGTGACCTTTGCCACCAGCTGATGGTACATTCTATTGGAGCATCAATTTCATAAATCAGAATTTCAATAGTTAGTTGTATTTATGTGAATGAATTCTGATTCACAATTCTAATGAGTTAATTATTAAAAGTAAAGCATTGTGAATGAATAATTTATCATCAATTATCTCCAAGCATTTGCAAAAGTAATATACCATGCGAATTGGTCTTCGCTAAATGCAAAATCAACGCCAGAATAGAGGTTCAGTAATCGAGCTATTTTATATCTAAATCCAGTACCTGCAGTCCATGTTTGGTAGTTAAAATCAATTGCATCTTTGGCATTAGAAGTAAAGGCTGCACCTCCAAATACTACAATTGCATTTCTAAAATTAATATCTATTCTTTCTTCAGTTTCGATCGTCATAATATGATCACCCTGATATTTCATCATAGGTACTCCCCTCATATTGACAAAGGGCTTAAAAAAAGTGGGTACATCACCTGTAGAAAATTGAGCATTGTATCTCAGTCCGAGAATTGGGTTTTTAAGTTTATTGGAATATCCTTGAAAATTAACTTCAAAAATATTGTAGCTGTAATCACTTAGTGTCCAATTTTGATAAGCTTTATAATTTGCGTAGGCATAAAAACCATTATTGGGTGTAAATACATTATCTCGAGTTTCCCAATTAATACCAATACCAATAGATCCATTTTCAATGGTTTGGTTCAGAAAATCTTCAATCTCTTCTTCTACCTCATTGTTGGGTGTGTTTTCAGGTGTAATTTCACAAGCATAATACGTCAGATCTAAATCAAATAAAAAATTGGAGGAAGCAATACGAAAATAAGGACGTGCAGCAATAGCATATCCTTTAAAATTAAATTCTAGAGGGTCGTCTTCCAAAGACAAATCTCCAAGTTGATAGTAGTCTAAGTTGATGTTAGCATACCCACCAAAAGCCATTAATCTTACTTTGTCATGATTCCAACGTTGAAACCTCCCTGCCCCCATCATGTAGGTTCCATTTTGGGTATAAAATCCACCACCAAAAGTCATAATTGGAGGAGAGGCTATCCCCTTTTTATCTGTCACACCTTTCTCTTTTGGATGTTCCATAAATACGGCAAACAATCCACCTCCTATCCCAACAGCAGGTTCAGTAATAATCATCGGAACGGGTAAAAATCCTTCATAGTTTAGTATCCAATTTGACATATCTAGCTTCCCGTCCAAAGTATCTCTCATCGATAATTTTTCTTTTTTATCCTGAGCAAATCCTTGGAAAGAAATTAAAATAGAAAGCATTAAAACTATAAAATTGTTCTTCATTGGTATTATTAAAATTAGTCTATGTGATAATTTATAGGCTAAGCACCAATTATTCGCTAAACATCTAGATACTTTAAGAGATATATTAAAACATGACTATTTTATATTGATAAATACTAATTCAAAATAAAAAATAATTGCAATACCCATCTAATTATCATTATCTTAGCATCAAATTTAATTTAATATTACAACAAAGTATTCCTGCTATTTCGATTCAAACTTTAGCATCTTAACGATAAGTTACTTTGTCCAAAACTAACTAAAATGTCTATTTCAAAACTAAAAATGGAGACACTACACCAACGTGTTCAACAGACTTTTCAAACTTGTCTCCACAAAATTAAAGATCATACAGTATTAGAAAATGCTATTGATATTTACAATTCATATGTACTCTTATTGAAAGAAAAAGAAAGATTGAAAGCTGAAGAAAAGCATTTACAGCAGATCTTTAAAATTAAAGTAAGTCAGTTGTATAACTATTTTCAATTTCATCAGATGAATAATAAAGAAGGTGAAATTATACTCCTCCCTTCTAATTTTTCGATGGAAAAGAAAAAGAAGATGGTTCAAGAAATAGCAATGGTATACCAAGATGTTATCAAGGATAATGATGGTTTTTATATTTCATCTGATGAATTACAGAAAATTCAACTATTAATAAAAGAAATCAAAAATTTAGAAAAACAATATATCAACCTCTCTTTCAATATTAAAACGGTGAATAATGAGATAAATAAGAAAATGCTTTTGTTGGAAGAAGAGATTGATAAATTAATTTGATCAATGTTGGGGCGTATTGCATACGCCCTGTATCAAACTCTTACAAAAACATACATTTTTGGGTGATTTATTTTGGGGTCTCTAAACTTTGACAAACATGCTTTTTAGGAAAGGGCGTATGCAATACGCCCCTACGGGATCATAATGCTAACATTAGTCATAAATGATGAAATCCAATTTTCAATGAATAACATT
>NZ_JBSWYJ010000021.1:0-109745 GCF_056161045.1 Flammeovirga sp. AWQ4_249 | reverse complement strand
ACTCGTAGAAATACGACGATTCCGTAGCTCAGTTGGTAGAGCATCTCCCTTTTAAGGAGAGGGTCCTGGGTTCGAGCCCCAGCGGGATCACTTCTAAAATAAAACTCGTAGAAATACGACGATTCCGTAGCTCAGTTGGTAGAGCATCTCCCTTTTAAGGAGAGGGTCCTGGGTTCGAGCCCCAGCGGGATCACGAAGCCAGCACTTTTTTAGTGTTGGCTTTTTTATTTGATAAACTAACTTTTTTTTTGCATATTAATTGTACATCAAATTTCATATGCTTATGTAGCACAAATACTTTATAATTACTATGATAACACGTGAAAATTATATCACTAAGGTTTTTCAAAGAGTAATTCTTCTTTCTATAACATTATTTTTCTCCGCTTTGCATTTGAGTGCAGATACGCTCTCCAAACCTGTCAAAAATGATTATATAATCAAGAAGAATGCTGAATTAGTACTTGAAATCACACCAAAAAATATCGTTTGTATCGAAAATACAATTGATGTAAAAATGAAAGTTAGCGGTGTGGATACAAATTTCCCAGTACAAGTATTATTGTATAATACAATTGGAAACCTAGTTTACAGAATGGATTTGTCTTTGGATAAAACTGACATACATTTTCAGTTTAAACCACAAACAAAAATCACAGAAGGATTATACTTTGTTTCTGTTTTAAATGGCAGCAATAGAGTAACAAGAAGAATGGTTGTTAATACCCAAGATTAATCTGGATTAACAACCATTTTTTATATCTAAATTTTTAGTCTGCTGAATTTCTCAACTTATCTAATAAATTGCTTAATTGATTCGCTTCGTCTTCGGATAAGTTTCTTACATTATCCAACATACTATCTTCATGCGGATCTAACTCTGCTAACTTATCTAACCCTTTTTGTGTGATAATAACATCTACTTTCCTTCTATTACTTCCACACGTTTCTCTTTGAACAAAATCTTTATCAATTAGTCTATCAATCAAACGAGTTAAATCAGGGCTTTTATCAATCATCACTTCTTTGATGCTTCCTGGGTTCATACAAGAAGGATGAGCACCTCTTAGAATTCTCAATACATTGTATTGTTGTTGTGTAATTTCAAATTGCTTACACCACGTTTTAGATAAGTCCTGCATCCAACTATTAGTATACATCAGGTTAATGTATACTTTTTGGTATGCATTCTTAAATTCTTTTTGATTTATATCTTTTTCTATAGACATTGTTCACCTATAATTTGTTCAAACAAAATATGTAATTCTTGCAAGAAGGTGTTTTTTTTCAACTAATGCAAATTTTTCAAATGAACATCTTCATTAATATAAATCATAAGGCTTCTAACACAACTTAATGATTAGTTGAATATTTATATCAAAATAATAAAAAAAGGCCATCTCAGTAACCTGAGACAGCCTTTTCATCTATTTTAGAAGAATGAATTACGCTTCATCGTTATTTACTTCTTTTGAATCATTAGCACTTTCTTCTGATTGCTTGATAGCATTACTTGATTCGTCAATATCTTTTACTTCTACAACATCTGTAAACTCTTGATAGATTGTCTTTTTATCAAAAGGACGTTCTCCAATAAGTTTGACTAGATCTGATTGGTATAATACTTCTTTTTCAAGTAATTGTTGTGCTAACTTTTCTAAAGCATCTCCATGTTCTCTTAATAAGTCAAGCGTTCTTTGGTATGCATTATCAATTAGCTTTTTCACCTCTGTATCAATTTTTTCTGCTAAAGCTTCAGAATAAGGTCTAGAGCTGAATTCATTTCTATTTGGATCATAGAATGAGATATTACCAATTTCATCATTCATACCATAAATAGATACCATGCTATAAGCCATTTTAGTAGTACGCTCTAAATCACTCAAAGCACCTGTTGAAATACGACCAAAAATGATTTCTTCAGCAGCACGACCACCTAATGTCATACAGATTTCATCAATCATTTCCTCAGTTGTATTCAAGTATTGTTCTTTAGGTAAATACTGAGCATATCCTAATGCTGCTACACCACGAGGTACAATACTTACTTTAACTAATGGGTTAGCATGTTCTAGGAACCATCCTGTCACAGCATGACCTGCTTCATGATAAGCAACAATTTTCTTTTCTTCAGGAGAAATGATTTTGTTTTTCTTCTCTAAACCACCAATTACTCTATCAATTGCTGCCATAAAATCATCCATTTCAACAGCTGGCTTATTGTTACGAGCAGCGATTAAGGCCGCTTCGTTACATACGTTTGCTAATTCTGCACCCGCAAAACCTGGCGTTTGAGTAGCCAATTCTTTAGGATTTACATCCTTCGCAACTTTGATAGGATTTAAGTGTACTTTAAAGATTTGCTCACGACCATTAATATCTGGTTTATCTACAGAAATTTGACGATCGAAACGTCCTGCTCTTAGTAAAGCACTATCTAAAACGTCTGGTCTGTTTGTCGCAGCAAGGATAATTACTCCTGAATCTGTTCCAAAACCATCCATTTCTACTAATAATGAGTTCAATGTATTTTCACGCTCATCATTAGATCCAGGCATAGAACCTTTACCTCTAGAACGACCAATGGCATCAATTTCATCAATAAAGATGATACAAGGGGCTTTTTCTTTCGCTTGTTTGAATAAGTCACGTACACGAGCTGCACCTACACCTACAAACATTTCTACGAAATCTGAACCAGACATACTAAAGAAAGGAACACCTGCTTCACCAGCAACAGCTTTTGCTAATAAAGTTTTACCTGTTCCTGGAGGGCCTACAAGTAAAACACCTTTAGGAATTTTACCACCTAAGTCTGTATATTTTTTTGAGTTTTTCAAGAAATCAACGATCTCTTCTACTTCTTCTTTAGCTTCATCCAAGCCAGCAACATCTTTGAATGTTACTTTCATGTGATTAGGTTCAAACATTTGAGCTTTAGATTTTCCAATATTAAAAATCTGCCCGCCTGCTCCACCTGAAGCCATTCTTCTCATTAAGAACCAGAAACCAAATAGAAGGATTAATAAGAACCCTGAGCTAAAGAACCAACTCCCAAAACTCTCTCTTTGCTCAATTTCGTAAGGAATCCTTTTACTTCTTGGAATATCTTTTTGCATTTCATTTAATAAATCAATGAAATATTCACTTGAAACAATTTTGAATTTAAAATTTGGTTCTTCGCTAATATAAGAAAGGTTAGTAGTCTCTTGTTTTACTTTTGAATACTTACTTTTTTGTAGAGCTTTATTTGTTAGTATAACTTCAACTAAATTGTCGTTTACAATAAATAATTTTTTAACATCTCCATCCTCTACCATTTGTTCGAAGTTTTGAATGGTAGTTTCTTCAGTAGTACTACTTTTACTAAAATAGGCTAAGCCAACAACAACAAGAATTAATGCAATAAGCATCCATACTTGATAATTATTCTTTGGCATAGGTGTTTTAGGAATATTCCTTTTGTTCTGATCCATCCGTAATGTATGATCTAATTTGTGTTATTAATTTTCTATTCGCTTGGTAGTTTGAATACCTTCGCATCTCCCCAAAGTTCTTCAAGAGCATAAAACTCTCTTTTCTTTGGTAAAAATACATGTGCTACAACATTAATATAATCTAATAATGCCCATCCTTGGGAGCCAGTTCCTTCAGTAGCAAAAGCTTTTTCTCCTATTGAAGTTTTGACTTCTTTTTCAATACTATCAACAATTGAATCAAGCTGAGTATCCGAAGTAGCAGTACAAATTACGAAGAAATCTGTAACTGCGTTCTTTACTTTTCTTAAATCTAAAATTTCTATCTGCTGAGCCTTCATCTCCTGCATTCCTTTTGCAACTACGTGTGCAAATTCTTCCGCTCCAATCTCCTTTTTACTCATATTTTTTCTTTTGAGGTAAATCCTCTATCTATTTACTTTACTATATTACTATCTAATACGATAAAATGTTCTCAATTGAACTCAATTTTGTATAATTGCACTGCAAATTCAATACATTTTTTTATTTGCATTAAATTAAAACAAGTTTATAAACAAAAGTAATAAATACTTGTATAATATTTCTGCCAATACGTCTTTTATCGGTAAAAGTGTCATATATATGCCTTCTTGTCATTCTACTAATGATAAATTAGGACAACTTCTTTCAGACAACAAAAGTTTAGAGGAAGGAACTGTTGTACTCACACCAGAACAATCCAAAGGAAGAGGTCAAAGAGGTAATAGTTGGGAATCAACCCCAGACAAAAATATTACAATTTCTTTTTTATTAAAACCTAATTTTTTAGAAGCTAGAAATCAGTTCCAATTAAATGTGGCCATTTCACTTGGCGTCTTTGACACAGTTCATCATATCCACCCAATGCACACGAAGATTAAGTGGCCAAATGATATTCTAATTGATAAAAAAAAATTAGGGGGTATTTTAATTGAAAATTTTATTGTAGGTAAAAAAATATCACACAGTATTGTAGGTATTGGGTTAAATATCAATCAAGAAAATTTTTCAGGTATTTTCCCTGCTACTTCTATGTTAATTGAAGCAGGAAAAGCATTTCAAGTTCCAAGAATTATCGAATCTCTATTGGAAAATATTGAAAAAAGGTATTTACAACTTCAAGAAAGAGGATATGATTCCTTAAGGCAAGAATATTACACGCATCTTTTTTGGTATCATGAAAATGGGCAATTCCAAGAAGCTACTCCTACAGGTTTCTCTGAAACATTTGAAGGGCAAATACTTGGTGTTAATGAAAATGGCTGTTTATCAATCGCTAAGAAAAGTGGTAAGATTAAACATTACGGCTTTAAAGAAGTAAAACATTTGTATTAATTCTGGTCAAAAGGATCCTCTAAAACCATAGAGAATGTTTTACTATTTCCTTCATTATCTTCCACAGCTAATGAAATTTTTCTTCCAATTTTCCCACGAAAGAGTAATCTAATTTGATCAGCCGTTAAAGAAGCAACTGATTGTCCATTTACTTTTTTTAGAATACTTCCTTGTTGAATTCCCGCTTTGGCTGCTGGAGATTCTTCTCTGATCTGTGATATCTGAAAGAAAGGTAAACCAGGATAAGGGTTTGTAAATTCTAGGCCTAAATTATTGTATTGAAAGGCATCTTTAAAATCTCCATTTTTTCTTATAAGGAGTTCTTCATTTTCATAATCAAAAATTACAGTAAACCTTCTTAATACTTCTGCACCTATACTTCCATGTCTCGTTGTATCCATGATTTTAAGACCCAAAGATTTAAAATCAGGATATTTAACGATTGGATCATTTAATACGAATGAACCTAGGGATAATTGTTCGAGTCGATTTACTTTACCGTATAAATCTCCACTTATTCCTACACCTAAATGATCTCTTATTGAAGATAAGGAAGCTTTTATTTCATGGTGATCTGATTCAAAAATGGATAAGGCATGACTAGCTCCTGTATCTATCAGCAAAGACACTTGATGAGGCCTATGATGATCATCAGACCATAAATCTGTTTCAATGTAGGCCCTGTTTTTACTGATTCTTAAAGGAATACTCTCATATTTCTTTTTATAACGCTTCCTCTTTTTAGCATAATAATACTCTTTTTTATAAAGTATTATTGTTTTATTCTGATAATCAATATTGACTACAAAATGCTTAAAAACAGTCGATCCAATTAAACCATGGATTACCATCCCCATACTATCAGATAGCTTAAAAATATCTTCACTTGGATAAATAATATCTTGATTAAAGCCTTCTATTGCATTTAAAATCTTTACCGAATTACCCCAAGAATGATACGCTTTTAATTTACCATCCTCTCCCATACCTTTTAAGGTAACTTCTCTAAAACTAACATCACTTAAATTTAGCTTTTCGGCATAGGAAGGATCACTCAATACAATATATGAAGCTCCAGTATCTAAAATAAAATTTAGTGTATCTGAGTTATTGATGGTTATAGGTATAATGACCAGATTATTGACCAATTTAAATTTAAATTGAACATACTTTTGATTGCTTTTGGTAAATGCTAGATTTTTGAGGTGAACTTTTGCTTCACTTTGAGCTATAACAATTGAGTAACTAGTTGATAAAAGTAGAAAGCCCACCAACAAAATTTTATATAAAATGTTGGTTTTCATCGTAAATGTTAGTTGATATGAGAATTTGACTTCTATAAGGTAGTGATAATTAATTTACTAGGCAATAAAAAAAGAGACTACAAAGAGTCTCTTATTTTTGTGTTATTAAAGGATAAAGAAGTTTTAGTTAGTCAAATCTTGTCTAATATGATACACGGTAACATTATTATTAGTTTTCTCTTCAGTTGTGGAAAAACTAATTGTAAACTCTTTCACTAGCTTACCTTACAAAATTACCGGTTAGGTGGTTATCAGACAATACCCATAAATGGGTATTTTTGCTCTAAATACTGATAAATCTTGTACTCTAGGAGGATATCCTTTTTAATTTTTAATGAAACTATATAAAATACTGATTTATAAGATAGATGTATTAATTTTGAAGTATTGTTTTATGAAAAATCAATCGATGGAAACTCCTTACATAGTCGGAATAACTGGTGGTAGTGGTTCAGGAAAAACTACCTTTATTAAAAATTTGACAGAATTAATCGGCGAAGAAAATATCTGTACAGTATCTCAGGATAACTACTATATCGAAAAAGATAAACAACCTGAAGATAAAAAAGGTATTAAGAATTTTGATACTCCGTACTCTATTGATCTTGAAAAATTCTATCAAGATATTCAGAAATTAAAGAATGGAGAAGAGGTTCAAATCAAAGAATATACATTCAATAATGCCGCTGCCGAACCAAAGATGTTAACTTTCTATCCTAAGAAAGTAATTATCCTTGAAGGTATTTTTGTATTCCACGATCCAAGAGTTTTTGATATTATTGATTTAAAACTTTTCATTGAAGCAAAAGCACATCTAAAATTAAGTAGACGTATCAAACGTGATAATGTTGAAAGAGGATATGACATTAATGATGTATTGTATAGATACGAAAACCATGTAATGCCGGCTTATGAAAACTATATCAAACCGCACAAAGAAACGGTAGATATTATTGTAAGAAATGATTCTAATTTCGATAAAGCACTAGAAGTTGTAAAAACATACTTGCTTCAGAAAATTTAAGAGTATAACTTCCCGTCTGATTTATTCATAAATACTATGGCGGAAGGTAAATTTGCAATTATTGGTCTCGGACAATTTGGTACTTCAGTCGCTAAGAACCTCTCAAAGTTAGGTGCTGAAGTCATGGCAATCGATAGAGAAATCGAAAGAGTTGATATCGTAAAAGATGATGTCGCTTATGCTGTTGCCCTTGACTCTACAGATATAAAAGCACTAAAAGCACAGTCAATTCATGAAATGGATGCTGTGCTTTTAGCTATTGGAGAAAACGTAGAAGGTCTTCTCTTAACAACAGTATTACTCCTAGAATTAAATGTAAAAAGAATCATTGCTAGAGCTGTTAGTGAGCAACAAATGATTATTCTACAAAAATTAGGAGTAACTGAAATTATTTTACCAGAAGATGAAGTTGGTAAAATGACTGCTGAAATGCTATTAAACCCTGAAATTCAATCTTTCATGACATTACCTGACAATTATGAAATTGTTGAGGTAATAGTTCCTCGAAGATTATATGGGAAATATTTAGAAGATTTAGATATAGAAGTCACTTATAATGCTGATATTATTGCACTTAGAAGATTATTTGAAGAAAGAAATCATCTAGGAGTAACTGTATATAAAGAACATCTCATCCGAAATCCAAAGGATTTAAAGTCCGTATTACAAAAAGGCGATAAGTTAATATTACTCGCAACTAAGAAATCTATTAAGCAATTCCTTGAAATAAATACCTAAAAATTATTATATTAAATAGAAACAATGATTGAGAAAATTAATTCTCAACGTTTTATCTTTGTCCGAAAGGATATTACTCTATTGTATGTCTTACACCTTTTACTCTATAATTTTTTATAAATAGAGGTAGATTTAAAAATAATGAAGAAATTTCTGATTACTGGAGGAGCTGGTTTTGTCCCTAGTTCTGTCGCAGATAAGTTACTTGAAAATCCTGATAACTTTGTCGTTTGTGTTGATAATCTATTAACTGGCGAAAAGTGGAAAGTCCCAACACATGAAAACTGTAAATTCATCAAATGTGATGTGAATCGCTATGAAGAAATTGCTGCTATCATGACCGCTTACAATTTTGACTATGTATTTCATTATGCTGCAGTTGTAGGTGTAAAAAGAACTTTAGAAAACCCTGTAATGGTACTTGAAGATCTTCAAGGAATGGATAACGTATTGAGGTTATCTAAAAATACAGGTGTGAAGAGAGTTTTCTTCTCGTCTTCTTCAGAAGTATATGGAGAACCTGTTCATTTACCACAACATGAGCATACAACTCCTTTGAATTCTAGACTACCTTATGCGATCGTTAAAAACGTAGGTGAAGCTTATTGCCGTTCATTTAAGCAAGAGTTCGATTTAGATTATACAATCCTTCGTTTCTTTAACACTTATGGACCAAAACAAAGTACTGACTTTGTAATGTCTAAATTTATTGATGCAGCTTTAAGAAATGAACCTATTACAATTTATGGTGATGGTTCACAAACAAGAACATTCTTTTATATTCAAGATAATCTTGATGCAACTATTAAAATGCTTGAAGAAGGTTTAGTAGTGAACGATGTTATTAATGTTGGTAATGACAGAATTACTACTATTAAAGAATTAGCTGAGATCATTATTAAAAAAACAGGATCATCTTCTGAAATTATTCATTTACCACCATTAAAAGAAGGTGACATGACAAGAAGACAACCTGATGTTGATAAATTGAAAACAATTCTTGATCGTGATTTCACTCCTTTAGAAGAAGGTATAGATAAAGTGATCGAAATGAGAAAAGCAATGATGAATAGTAAAGCCACAGCTGAAACAGTTTGGTAGTCATCATTTAAACATATAAAAAGGGTAAGAATTTCTATGAGATTCTTACCCTTTTTTATTTATGCAATATGAAAGACTGTAATTTACAGCCTTTCACTCTTATTAATATACTGCTTCTTCTTCCTGTTTCGGACTCTTTTTTGAAGATAAATCATCAATGAACCAACCTAGCTTTTCAGCTAACAATAACATTACTGGGACAATCACTAATGTTAAGAAAGTAGCGAAAGTTAAACCATAAATTACTGTCATTGCCATTGGTCCCCAAGTATCTGCATTTGGACCACCAAAATAGATATCTGGATTATAATGAGCAAACATTCCAAAGAAATCAATGTTCATACCCGTTGCTAATGGAATTAATCCTAGAACGGTTGTAATCGCAGTTAATAAAACTGGACGTAAACGTGTGAAACCTGCCTGTTGGATACAATCAATAAGATCTTTTATCGGTAAACGATCTTCAGGTTCCATTCCTAATTTTATCTTTTTCGCAACTACTAATTGGTCCGCACAGTCAATTAATACAATTGCATTATTAACTACAATACCAGCTAATGAAATAATACCAATACCAGTCATGATAATCGAGAATTTATCACCAAAGATGATTAATCCTAAGAATACACCAATCATACTGAATACTACTGATGCAATAATGATAAACGGTTTTACAAAAGAGTTGAACTGAGATACAAGAATAAGGAAAATAGCACACATCGCGATTAACATTGCTTTTCCTAAGAATGCCATAGATTCAGCCTGATCTTCTTGTTCTCCACCAAATTTATAATTGTATTGAGCAGGCATTTCGTATGTTGAAAGTAAACTTTTCACATTATCAACTACCACTTGATTATTATAACCTTTCGAAACATTTGAGCTCAGAGTTACTACTCTATCTAAATCCTTTCTTTTGATTTCTCCTACGGTAGAACTATAATCTAGTTTTGCTACAGAAGAAACAGGAACTTGATGGAATGTTCCTTGATTATCTCTGAAAGTTACCCTTTGATCATTTAAAGTTGATAAATCATAGCGATACTCATCTTTTAAACGTAATTGAATAGGATAATCATCTTCTCCATCTTTGAATTTAGATACTTCTTGACCATAAATGGCAGTTCGCATGTTTTGAGCTAACAAACCTGTTGAAACTCCGAAACGTCTTGCTTTGTTACGATCAATATTCACCAATAATTCTGGCTTACTTACTGAAATATCAATAGATAATTTATCGATACCAGGAATTCCTGATTGCTCGATCAAAGCTTTCATATTACTTGCTTCTTTGATCAATACTAAATAGTCTTCTCCAGTCAACTCAATTGAGATTGGCTTACCAGTAGGAGGGCCATTTTGTTCTTTATCAGTCACAATCTCAACACCAGGAATATCTTTTGCGATTTGAGCACAGAGTGTCATTACTTCTACAGAACTTCTTCCATTACGTTTTTCAAATGGTACAAATCCAACAGCAATTCTCGCTCTGTTTGGTGTTACAGTATTAGCTGCTCCATCTTGAGGATCATTCGTATTTTCACCTACATTTGATACAATAGATTCAATAATATCACTGTAAGGTGCTAATTCTTTATACAGTCTTTTCTCTAGATCTAAAGCTATTTTATTTGTTTCCTCTACATCGGTTCCTTGTGGAGCCTCAATGTACATGTAAACATATCTAGGATCAGAATCTGGGAAGAATTCTATTTCTACTTTTCCACTACCTATTTTTGCTCCGAAAAGTGCAAAAACAGAAATTAAGAAAATTGTGATTCCACCAACTAAAACATAAGGTTTAGCTCCACTTAAAGCCCATTTTAGTGTAGTTAAATAAATAGACTCTAACTTTGTTAGTACTGTATTTTGGAAAAAATAAGCCATTTTCTTTAAGAAAATACCATCCAAGAATGCGATACTTGCTCCTAGTAAGAAGATATTAAACCAAGAATAAGTCTTTTCAGGGCCTCCAGCAAATTTTAATACCAAAGCAACAATTGCCATACCTGTTAGAACATACCCAACCTTAACTTTTCCTTTATGAATAGTTTTGTATGCTTCTTCAGAATCGACCTTCATGTATTTGAAAGCTATCACTGGGTTGATTACCAAACCTACAAATAGAGACGATGCTAATACAGTGATCAAAGTAATCGGTAAATACTTCATAAATTCACCCATGATTCCACCCCAAAATGCAAGTGGAACGAAGGCTGCTAAAGTTGTTGCTGTAGAAGAGATAATCGCTAATGCTACCTCACCTGTACCTTGTTTTGCCGCTTCTTTCTTTGTCATACCTGACTCCCTCAATCGATAGATATTTTCAATCACTACGATTGCATTATCCACAAGCATACCCAAAGCAAGAATTAAAGCGAAAAGCACTACCATGTTAATTGTAACACCCATCATACTTAATACTAAGAATGACAAGAACATTGATAATGGAATAGCCATACCTACGAACATTGCATTTCTTAATCCCATGAAGAATAGAAGTACAATAACTACGAGAATCATACCTGAAATAATACTGTTCTCTAAGTTATTAAGAGAAGCCTTCATTTCATTTGATTGAGACTCAGTGATTACAATATCAAGATTATTAGGTAAGTAAGTAGCTCTCGCTTTGTCTAATGAAGCCATAATCTTATCTGTTGCATCAATAAGGTTTTCACCCCCTCTTTTTACAACTTTCAAAGAAACTACTGGGTAAGCACCTTTTGCATTAAAGTTTGAAGAGGCTAAACGAGCATAACTCTTACGTTCAACATAACTATCTTTAATTTCAGCAAGATCTTTTAAGTAAATAGTATTTTGATTCTCAGATTTTACGATAACGTTTCTGATCTCTTCAACATTTTTGAACTCACCATCTACACGTAATGCTCTACGGAAACCATTTCCCATTTTCACATCACCACCTGACATTGTTACGTTCTCATTTGCGATTGCATTAGAGATATCAGAGAATGCCAATTGCATCGCATCCATTTTATAAAGGTCTGCATTGATTTGAATTTCTCTTTCTACAGAACCTGTAATATCTACTCTAGATACTTCTCTAAACTCTTCTAATTCATCTTGAAGATCTTCCGCATAATCTTTCAGTTTTTGAATTTCAAAATCACCTGAAAGGTTAATAACCATAATTGGAATCTCTGAAAAGTCCATTTCTTGTACATCAGGATCAGTATCTAAATCTGTAGGCAATTCACTTTTAGATTTATCCACTGCGTCCTTTGTATCTTGAAGTGCTTTAGAAATTTCTACATCTTCATTGAATTCAACTGTAATAACAGAGAAATCTTGAGCAGAAGTAGAAATAATTTCTTTCACACCTTTCATTGACTTCAATTCCTTTTCAATAGGACGAGTAATCAATGATTCGATATCTACTGGAGAGTTACCAGGGTGCATCGTACGGATATATACCATAGGAATACGAATCTCAGGGAATTGCTCTTTAGGCATTCCGACATAAGAAACCATTCCAAAAACTGCTATAATTACAGTAAGGATAAATATCGAAGTACTGTTATTAATCGAGAAGCTACTCAAACCGAATTCCTTAGAATTGGTTGGTTCTTCTTTCTTTAAGTTTATGTTTTTATTTTCTTCCATTAGTTTGCCTCAAATTAAATTTGATAATCAACAACTCTTACTTGCTCACCATTGATCACTTCAGAATAACCTTTATCGATCACCTTCATTCCTGAAGAAATTCCTGAAGTCACCATTGTGTTGCCTTTGTAAGATTTACCTGTTTCAATATTTACTTTTCTGACAACATTATCTTTACCGTCTTTGTTTTCAAGAACATAGGTAAATGTCTCTCCTTTTGTATTTTTCTGTACTAAATTACTAGGAATAGCCACTGCACTGTCTTGAGAGAAGTCATTGATTGTCACAATTGCCATTGTATTTGGCTTAATGTTCAAATCTTTTTCAGATAAACGCATTCTAATTTTGAAAGTCCTGTTGACTTGATTAATTGTTTGACCAACTACATCGACACGCATATCTCTTTCAATATCTAGCATTGGAAAACGTACTTTTACTTTGTCTCCACGTTTTACAACTCTACTGTAAGCTTCAGAAACATCCGCTACAACTTCTACATTAGAAACATCTACAAGACGAGCGTAAGGCTGTCCAGCTGGCGCCATTTCTCCTTCTTTCATGAAAACTTCATCTACTTTTCCTGAAATTGGTGCAACTACATACCCTTTATGTTCTTGCTCTTTCAAACTAGCCAATGAAGCTTCTAAAGATTCTTTGTTATTTTTTGCTTGTAAAAATTGAACTTCTGAACCAATACCTTGTTTCCAAAGTTTCTCTTGCTTTTCATACAAGACATTTGCTAATTCTAAATTTGTATTGACCTCATCAATTTGTTTTTGAACTAACTCAACGTCTAATTTTGCTAAGTATTGACCTCTTCTCACGTAAGCACCTTCTCTTACATATCTTTTAATGATACGACCAGTTGTTTCAGGAGCTACCACAACATTTTTACTCGAAGTAACATCACCAGGTACATCTACAAAGTGATTAAAAGTGGACATATTTACATCAAAAATAGTAACAGGCTTCAATGTGTTAGCATCTACTTTATTGCCACCCATTTCCTTGATTTCTACTTCTAATGCTTTAATGTTACTTTCTACCTCTACTAATTGTTGTTTGTATTCAATAAGTTGAGCTTGCTTTGCTTCTAAAGTATTTCCTTCTTCTTCACCACCACAAGAAGCGAGTATTGAAGCTGCAGACAATAGTGCGATTAATTTATATCTAGAATTCATATCTATTTTTTTCTTTTTTTATTTGCCGTTATTTTTCTTGATTACTTTTTCGTCTTCTGCGTGATTCTCATCATCTACATAATCAAGAAGACGACCATTTGCTTTTTCGTAAGACAGTTTTGCAAGTAATACTTCGTAAAGAGATGTATAAAAGTCAGTAGATGCCTGTGCATAATCTTGTGAAGCAGTTGTTACTTCAACTGATGAACCAACACCTTCTTTAAATTTAATTTGAGTATTAGTATATACTTTCTCAGCAACACCCATATTCTTTTCTTGAAGATTTAATGTCGCCATATTTGTTTCAAATAAAATTCTAGACTGCTCTTGCTCAATTGAAATCTGTCTTTCTAAATCTAAACGAGTATTTAATAGCTGTTGTCCTTTAAGTTTTCTTTGCTCGATTCTTTTGTGACGATTTAAACCATCAAAAACATTAATGTTCAAAGAAACGCCAACATTACCAAAAGTACGGTCATCTCCGTAAAGACCAGCAATTTCTTGCCCACCTGTATTATATCCATAAGCTGCGAAGGCAAATAATTTAGGCCAATATTCAGCTTTTACAGCTCTAATATCATAATCGTTCAATCTGATATTTGTTTGTAAAATTGAATATTCAATACGGTTTTGAGCACTCGCTAAATCAGTTGGGGTAACAATGAAATCTCTAAAGTTTTCTAATTTTTCAGCTAACTCTATATTTTCATTGATATCCATTCCCATTTGGAATTTTAATAGCTTCTCAGCAATAATATTCATTTGCTTCGACTGAGTTTCTTGAATAACAAGGCTATTGTAATTCACTTCGATACGGTTTAATTCCGTTTCCTCAACCATACCTGCTTCATACATTGCTTTTGTCTCGTTGAAAAGGCTTTCTAAAATCTCTCTATTTTCAATAATCAATTTTAAAAACTCCCTTTGCACTAAAACATAGTAGTAGGCTTGAGTTACTGCATCAACAACATCAATTTTAGATCTAATTAATTCTTTTGAAGCTAATTCAGTATATACTTTTGCTGCTTGTACACCGATAAAGAATGTACCATCAAAGATTAATTGATTGGCTTGAAGCTGTAAATTTGAATTGTATTTTGTTCCAAACTCAACACCAATAGTTTTATTAGGGTCTCCATCAGGATCAAATGCATTTTCAGGTAAGAAAGCTTTTTGAATTTTATAATTATCGATAAGGTTTGCATCAAAGCTAACTTGTGGTAAACCAATAGAGATTATTTCTCCCACTTTCGCTTGAGAAATTCCTTCTTCTAATTTTGCATTTTTGATTACACCCGTATTTTTGAAGGCATAATTGATACAATCTTGCACACTGTATAAAGGCGTACCATCTTCAGTAGTAGAGGTTTCTTGTGCAGATAGTTGATAACTAAACAGTAAGCTTAATAAAGCTACCGCCCCTTTAAGGACGTTTTTCATAAATTTGTAGATTGTGTTCCGTTTGTGATTAAATCTTCTAGGTATTTATCCAATAATTTGACACCGTCAGGACTTGCTATACCTCGAATAAAATGTTTGAAAAATTCCAATTGCAATTTTGCTAATGGAAACCGATCATGTGAAAAAATTGAAGGATCAAAAGCTGCTTCAACTTGCCACATGCGCATTATCACTAACATCTCAACATCAATATCTTGATAGAAATAGCCTTCTGAACAGCCTTGTTCTATCACTTCAATTAACGTTTCATGAAAGCAACCTTCTTTATGGCATTCATATTTCTTCCAAATTTCTGGATAGAATTTCTTTAGGTCCATGAACACTGAAGGGTTTATCGCACGCATTCTTTCATAGAAAAAAGTAAATACTTTAGCGAGTTTATATACCCCATCTGTATTAAGATTACCTACTTCTTCTATAAATCTAGAATCTTCTTCCATATGATAGGCAAGAGTAGATTCTATGAGTTCTTTTTTGTTGCTAAAAACGTTATACAAGGTCTTTTTAGAAATGCCTAATTGCTCAGCAATATCTGACATTGTTACTCTTTTTAATCCTTGTCCTTGAAATTGATGTCGTGCTTCTTTAATGATTCGTATCCGTAATTGATCATTTACCACCACGATGAATATTCCGAATGATTTAGTTAGACATATTAAAAGTTTGAATGAAATAACTAAGCGTTATTTGTTGAGACAAACATAGGGAAACCCGAAGTAATAAAAAAGTTTCCAAGGTTTTATTTTAATTAATTTTAAAAAATATTCCATGTAAACTATTGTTTATGTTAAAACGCAGGTTTTTCGATGTCATTAAAGTTGATTTAGGAGAAAACTAAAACTTGAAAGCATAAAAAAGGTGAAGTACTTTTTTCCATAGTAACTTCACCTTAAGGTTATTGTTTAATATACAGCTTTTTAATCTTCATATTGGGACCTGGACATTCCGTTGTGTGACAATTGACACACATGGAAACGGTCATATTATAATATTCAATCTGCCCTGAAATAGGTATTGAATCTCTTTTCTGAATATGTTTCAGGAATTGATCCGCTTTCTGTTGATATCCATCTGTTAAATTTTTACCTTCTTCTGTAGGTATAGCTGTTAAAAGATGGGAAACATCTAAGGGGTAATTTTGAAGTGATTCTCCATTAAGAACAGCCATTTTTTGTTGTTCTAATTGATCCGTTGCACTTCTCATTAATAAAGCTAATTCAGAACCTCCATTAGGATACTGAACTACTTTTGGTTTTTCTTTTGTATCACAACTAATGCTTATTATGATAAAGAAAAGAAGTGTGGTGATTAAAGATAATTTGATTTTCATCTTAATTTTCAATTGCAACACCATCAGCCATAAAAGTATATTTCACTTGTGGCTTATCTATTTTTGCTATTTCTTCAGGAGATTTTCCAGCATCTTCAGCATAATGTTTTAATGTGGCTACATCAATAGTTTCTTTAGTTGCAACACCATTAATTACTGCTTTTTTTCCTGTAGCATCCATTGGTACAAAAAATTCATAATCTTTGAATTTCACAAAAACATCTTGACCACTTTCATCCAACGGTAATTTCATCCAACAGCCTTTCTTTTGACATACTCCTTGAATTTCCCCTTCAAGTTTAATTGATACTTTTTCTTTTTGATTGAGTTCATCCATCAATGAAGTAGAAGCAATTGCATCCTCTGTATCAAAAGAGGCTCCATAAAATGATACATCTGATTTCGTTTGAGAATTACATCCAAACAAAAGCATTGAAATAAGTAATGAATAGAATAGTTTCATAATTGAAATATGTTTATAAGTGTAATGTTTTTTTGTATTGTTCAATGTAAATAGAGGGCACTTCTTCTACTTTCATTGACATTTTGATATCTTCAAGAGGTCTTTTCTGTCGGTTTACTTTTTGAGCTGCGATACTGTCTATTACATCCAAACCTTCGACGACTTGACCAAACACAGTGTATTCTCTATCTAGAAAAGGAGTTCCACCTACTGTCGTATATGCTTTTCGTTCTTTCCTAGTCGGTTTATCAATCAGACTAACATCATATTTTTTTTCCATTAAAGGAATACACCTTTTCATTAATTTCTTTTGTCCTTCAATATCACCTCTTTCTCCTAATTGTGCATATGCTTCTCCAATACGAGAATATTCTGGGTCATCAATTAAGGAAGAAAAGTATTGATTTACCTTTTTAGTATCTGTTTTTGTATCGTAAAGCTCTTCTTTTGTGTAAGTTCTTCCTTGTACAATATAAAATTGGCAACCACTTGACTTTTTTTCAGGGTTTAAAGACCCTTTTCTAGCCATCGCCAAAGCTCCTTTCCTATGGAAATATTTATAATTTATTTCTGCAGGTAATTGCTCTCCTATTTCTCCTTTCCCAAGACTCTCCCCTGGATCTGCAAATCTAGAATCTGGATCCCCTCCTTGAATCATAAATCCATCTACCACTCTGTGAAACAGCAAACTATCATAGTAATTTTGACGTACTAATTTGATGAAATTTGCACGATGTATGGGTGTTTCCTTAAATAATATCATTTTTATTACACCATACTTTGTTTCTAATGTGACTAAAAAATCATCATCTGGATTTTGTACCTCAGTAGCCACTTTTCGCTCTTTTTGCCAGTCTCCGTCCCCTTTTTGGTTACAACTACTTAATACACTGACAATTAGAAAGATTACGATAAATGAACTTTTACAAATATTTTTTACATTTTTTCTTACAATCATATATCGATTTATTACTTTTTTCCGTTAATAATAGTAAAAGCTTGATTCTCGTCATAGATAAATTTAGTTTGATAACTGTTATTTATAAAGAGAAAAGCTAAAGATACACAAAGAATTTAGGACCAAGATACAACTAATATGACGATGGCATTTACAAATGGTATAGAAAAGCCTAAAGTACAGAAGACAGCAATTGTGGTTGATGATAATATTATCAATGCACATTATCTAAAAAAGATGCTTTCTGATGAAGGTTTAGAAATCAATGTAATTTCTGAAACTTCTAGACTATTAACTCTTATCGATAATACTTCTGTAAGAATGGTTTTTTTAGATGCTGAAACACTAGGTAATCAGCTACAAGAAACAATAGACATGTTACAAACTTATTGTCAAGATAAAAATAGAGACATCACTATTATTGGTACAACGCCTTATTCATTAGAAGGAGCAAGAAAACAACTTATTAATATGGGAGTTGAATTTGCATTGAGTACACCTATCTATAAAAATCACCTTACTGATATTATATCAACTGCCATTTACGCATAAAAAAACACTGCTGCAGATCAATTCCACAACAGTGCTTCTTATATTAAATTAAACCTAATCATTCTCCTATAAAGAAGAAGTTGGCATTTTACGGTCTACTTTTTTCACTAAACCCTGTAAAACTTTACCAGGTCCACATTCAATAAACTCAGTTACCCCATCAGCAATCATTGCTTGAACAATTTGCGTCCATTTTACAGGAGCAGTTAACTGAGCAATTAAATTCTGCTTGATTACTTCAGGATCAGTTTGAGGCTTAGCATCTACATTTTGGTAGATTGGGCATTTTGGAGTATTTAACACAGTCTCTTCAATTGCTTTTTGTAATTCCTCTTTTGCAGGCTCCATAAATGGAGAGTGGAATGCACCACCTACAGGAAGAGGTAAAGCTCTCTTTGCTCCAGCTTCTTTTGCTGCTTCACATGCTTTCTCGATACCCTCTTTGCTACCTGAGATCACTAATTGACCTGGGCAGTTATAGTTGGCAGGAACAACACCTTCAACACCTTCACATACTTTTTCTACTTCCTCATCAGTTAAGCCTAAGATAGCAGCCATTGTAGATGGATTCATCTCACATGCTTTTTGCATCGCTGCAGCTCTTTTCGCTACTAATTGTAAAGCATCTTCGAAGTTTAATGCTCCACAAGCTACTAATGCAGAAAATTCACCTAAAGAGTGACCTGCAACAACATCTGGAGTAAATTCATCTGCACATAAAGCAGTGATTACAGAATGTAAAAATACAGCAGGTTGAGTTACGTTTGTTTGCTTTAATTCGTCTGCAGTACCTTCAAACATTACGTCCGTGATACGGAAACCAAGAATTTCGTTTGCCTTTTCGAAAAGTGCTTTTGCTTCTTCATTAGAATCGTAAAGCTCTTTACCCATACCAGTAAACTGAGCTCCTTGTCCTGGGAAAACGTATGCTTTCATAAAAAATATCTTTATTGGTTGATTTCAATATGATAAAGTATCTAATCTGTAATTAGATAGGATACATTAATTTTTAAAATTGCTCGGCAAAGATAATTGATTTATCCGCTAACTCTTATGATTTCAATAAGATAATATTATTATTTTGGGGATTTCAGTCATCTTTGGACAACAAAAAAGCCTTAACATTTCTGCTAAGGCTTGTGCTCCTCTTCTTGGACTCGAACCAAGGACCCTCTGATTAACAGTCAGATGCTCTAACCAACTGAGCTAAAGAGGAATTTTATTTTTTGCTCTCCTTCTTGGACTCGAACCAAGGACCCTCTGATTAACAGTCAGATGCTCTAACCAACTGAGCTAAAGGAGAATGAATTTGATTTTTTAGCTCTCCTTCTTGGACTCGAACCAAGGACCCTCTGATTAACAGTCAGATGCTCTAACCAACTGAGCTAAAGGAGAAGATATTTTCAAATTCTGCTTTATTTTTAGGAACGTTTTTCCTTTAAAGCGTGGCAAAAGTAGTAGCATTTTTTGAATTTGCAAAATCTAAAATTAAAAAAAATGCAAACTAATTTAAATAGACCTGATTTTCAGCAAAAAAAGATTCAAACTTTTTTATGATTCCCAGTAAGAATTAATATCTGCTATATATTTCCTCAAATCGTTCACGCCGGTTTTATCTTCTGAAGAAGTAATAAACATAGGAGGAAAATCTTCCCATTGCTTCTTTAATTCTCTTTTATAAGTAGCAACCGCTTTACTGATTTTACCTTGACCTAATTTATCTGCCTTTGTAAAAACTATCGCAAATGGTAATTCTTTCTCACCCATCCAAGCCATGAAGTCTAAATCATTTCGCAATGGTTCGTGACGAATATCCACTAAAACAAAAGTACACATTAAGTTTTCTCTTGTAGCAAGATACTTTCTTACCATTCTCATGAATTTTTCTCTCTCTGTTTTACTCACTTGAGCATAGCCATAACCCGGTAAATCACATAAATACCATTCATTATTAATGATAAAATGATTGATCAATTGTGTTTTACCTGGAGTAGAAGAGGTTTTTGCCAATTTGTTTTTACCCGTAAAAGCATTGATCAAAGAGGATTTACCTACATTCGATCTACCAATAAATGCATATTCCGGAATCTTTGGTTCAGGACATTTAGTGGCATCTGTATTACTTGTGACAAATTCGGCTTCTTTAATTTTCATGTTTATATGACTTTGTTTCAAATGCAAAGTTAATAAATAGTTGACAGTTAACATTAAAATGTTCTTTCTGAAGGCTGTATGATAAAAACTGTTAACTATTCATTATTAAATCTTCACTCTTAAGTCTTAACTATTAACTTTGTGGTAAACGTGCGTCGCCTTGTCGCTTCCTTATGGAAGAGGAAAGTCCGAGCATCATAGAGCATCACACTTCCTAACGGGAAGGCACTCAGTAATGGGTGACAGAAAGTGCAACAGAAAGTAAACCGCCTTCGGGTAAGGGTGAAACGGTGAGGTAAGAGCTCACCGCATTTGTGGTGACATGAATGGCATGGTAAACCTTGTGAGATGAAAGACCAAATAGGTCTTATTGTCCTTCGGGAATGAAGTTGCTCGCTTCATTGTTGTTAAAACAGATAAGATGGGTAGGTCGATGGAGCCTACGAGCGATTGTAGGCCTAGATAAATGACAGGGACCACATTGCTTGCAATGGAGGTACAGAACTCGGCTTATAGACGCACGTTTTTATTTTCTCATCTAATTTTCATTATCCCTACAATAAAAAAATGAGAACAACTCTAATTACCTTATTCCTTTTTATTGGTTCGCTTCAGATCCAAGCACAATCATTAGATTTTAAAAATGTAGACGATCTCTACAAATACCTTGATTATAATGCATCAACACCTAAGCAATTAGTAAGTGCACACAGAGGAGGTCCATACATTGGTTTTCCAGAAAACTGTATTCCTACCTTCAAGCACCTTATTAAATATGTTGATGTCCCTGTTATCGAATTAGATGTTGAAATGAGTAAAGACAGTGTGATGTTCTTAATGCATGACAATGAACTTGGCAGAACAACTACAGGATCAGGATCTGTTAGAAATTACACTTGGAAAGAATTACAAAAAATCCGTCTAAAAGACGATGAAGGTAATTTGACAAAATATAAATTTGATACTTTCGAAAAGGTATTGAAATGGACAAAAAAAGGAAATGCATTACTTACTGTTGATGTAAAACGTGGTGTCCCTTTTGAAAAAGTTGTGAAAGCTATCCAAGAAGCAGGAGTTCAAAAATATGCTGCTGTGATTACTTATAATTGGGAAGATGCAAAATTAGTCCATCAATTGGCTCCTGAACTTATGATTTCTGTTACAATCATGGATTCTGAAGGATGGGAAGCTGCTAAGAATTCTGGAATTCCATTCAATAGAATGATTGCTTTTACAGGTGTAAAACTTCAAGATGCTGCATTATATCAGCAATTACACAAAGAGGGAATCTACTGTATTTCTGCAACATTCCATACAAGTGACAAAGTAAAAGATGCTAAGAAAAGAACACAAGAATATCAAGAAGCCTGGAAATTGGGAGTTGATGTAATTGCAACTGACTTACCAATTGAAGCTTTTGAAGCAAAAAAATAAATATATATATCGTATATCAAAAAAAAGTAGCATATTGTTATTCTTAATAACTCTATGCTATTTTTTTATGTCTACATCTACTTCTACTTATCAAGACTATCTTGACAATCTATGGACTCAAAAAGGGATTTCTAAACAAGAAATTGATCGCTATTTACAGCCTTATATCCTTTTTACTCAACTGAATTTCCCTGCAACGGCTGTTCCATATGTATTAGATCTACATTCACAAAAATACCTACATATGGGACAAGATGTTCATCTTCTTTTTGGTTTTGAGGATGTAGATTTTGCTAATAAAGGAACCTCAATACTTCAAGATTTACTTGTGAAAGAGGATTTTGAAACTTTAAGCAGTGTATTATTTCCAAAAATGAATAAAGTAGTTTCTCAGTTTTCTCCTTCAGATCAAAAAAGATGTGTTTTTGAGTTACATTATAAGATTAAAACTCCTAATGGAACTGAGAAGTCAATAATTGAACATGCTTCTTATGTAAAATTTAATGAAGATAACTTACCTGCACTCTCAGCTGGAGTATGTTTTGAAGTAAATCACAGTGTTGTATATGAAGGAGTTAGAGGCATGATCAAGTTCAAAGAAGAAAAAGTACAAAAGGTACTATTTGATGAATTTGTGTCTACTACTAAAACTAATTTAACCAAAAGAGAAAAAGAGATTATTCTATCAATTGCAGAAGGATTAAGTAGTAATCAAATCTCTGAAAAGCTACATATTAGTCCTCATACAGTAACTACTCACCGAAAAAATATATTGAAAAAACTGAATTTCAATTCTTCTCCTGAATTAGTAAATTTTGCAATTCAACATCTTGGTTTTTCAAAATAATTAAACACAAAGCAGTACCATTAGAAACTAATGGCACTGTTCAATCTTATTATTTCACTCGTTATATATACTCTTTTACCTAAATATTTATTCAAAAAATAACTTCTGTAAAAATCACTTTAAGTGTCTTTAAAAATTTGAAAAACAATAAATAACGGACTAGTATTTTATTCTAATGGTTATTAAATATTTAGTTGAAACAAAAAATAAGTAATCTATTTTCACTTATAAAAAAGTGGTTTTAGTTTTCATTTAATTTTAGTTTTCAGTGTAATGTTGTTATGTTATTTCAAACGGGATGATAGTTCCTTAGTTGGATTATCTTGATTTATGAATCGTAATAAATTCTTGAAAAAGATGGTTTAAATCGAACTAGAATTGGCTTATTAGACTAAAATAGTACATCAAAAACGGGGTGTTTTTTTATTATTTTTCATGAGAATCAAGTTATTGATAGTTATACATAATGGGAGACCTAATATTCATTACATTGAAAGGTTTTTGAGATTTTCTTCATTTTTATCACGATTTTAGGCACAAAAAAAGTCTATGATTTTACAACCATAGACCTCTTCATTAAAAATTTATTGCTATTATTTTACTAGTAATTTCTCTTTAACTAGTTTATTTCCAGACTTTAGAACAACATGATATAATCCAGAACCAAGAATATTCTGGAAATTCATAGGTCTTAAAAGTGTATTAGAATAAACGCTTTTAATTTCTTCGGTATAAACTAGATTACCTTTATTATTATAAATTTGAATACCTACATCGGCACCTAATGATAATCCTGATAAACTAACTTGTAAAGATTCTCCTACTGAAATATGATTTGGCATTATTACAGCAGACAAAGTTGCATTCACTCCTTCTTGTAATACTTCAATTGGACCGAAATACTCTGTACGTCCATCAAGGTCTACTTGTTTTAATCTATAATAAGCACCTGGTAAAGCTTCCTCATCAACAAATGAATATTTCAAAAGCGTTTGAGAATTTCCTGCAGCATTTACAGAACCTAAAGAAAACCAATTCTTTTTATCTGTTGATCTTTCAACTTCAAAATAAGAAGAATTTACTTCTGAAGCTGTTTCCCAAGTTAATGAAGTAGCTCCATCTTTAGAAGACGCTTCGAAATATGTTAATTCTACTGGTAAGTTTGGCCCTGTTACTTCATCTCCACCATTTTCTGTAAAAGTACCTTCAATTACACCGTTTGTATCATTTATTTCAGCATTACCTGTTACTGCTAAATTACCAGAAGCATAAACTGAAATCACGGGATATCCTACATCAGTTCCAGGTGTATTGAAATCCCCTTCAATTATCAAATTACCAGCTACTTCTAAAGCTGCATGCTCTCCCAAATTAAAAGTCCCTTTTATTGTTAAAGTTCCATTTTCTTTAACATTTAAAAGAATTTGTTGAATAATAGAACTGCCATTAATACTTAATTCAGAAAAATTTAAAGTTACGTTCTCATTACTTTCAACAATTAATTCATAGGTTGCAAAATTATTGAGGTTATTTCTATTAGAAGTAAAAACTTCACCTGCTCCTAAACTACAACCATCTGTAAATGTAATACCAGCAGTTAACGTTGAAGGTAATGAACATTGCCCAAAAGAATAAAGACTCAGACTTGTTAATAGTATAGATAAAAATATTTTCTTCATGATACATTTAGTTTAATTCATCTTAGAAATAGAAAGATTGATAACACCAATAATCGTTCAGTTTAGTTGTTAATTTATTAGTGTGCAGTTGTAGCTTCTTTTCAGATGAATAGTATTTCTTAAATAATGAGTAGACTAGTTTAATAATAAGATTTAAACGAATTATAAGATCGATAATTCATTAGTATAATAGCTTATACAGTTACAAATATTATTAAATAAAAATAAAAGTCAAGATTTAAGATGAATATTAACATAAAAAGAATCAGATATTTAATATTAAACACTCTCAATTTAGCGCTATTACAAACACCTAAAAATAGCACTTTTCATAGATTACATTATTTCTAAAGATCTTTAATTACTAAGGAAAATGAAATTGAATTATTAGAAGATTAAGCACAAAAAAAGCTCATGATTTATTTAACCATGAGCTTTTTTAAAGAAAGAAGTCAATTATCTAACTAGTAATTTTTCTTTCGTAATTTCATTCCCAGAATTGAAAACAATATAGTACATCCCTTTTTGTAAATTTTGAGTAAAATCCATCATTTTTAGTAATGTACCCGATTCTATATTTTTAATATTTTTATTTACTACTGTATATCCTTGATTATTGTACACAGTAATTTTTAAATCTGATCCTAATGTTAATCCTGACATTCCAATTTGAATAGACTCTCCATTTGAAATATTATTGGGCATTACAACTGCATTTAAAGGAAGCTTCCCTTCACCAAAATTCACTTGAATTGGTCCAAAAACTTCACTTGCTCCATCAAAATCAACTTGAAATAATCTATAATAAGCTACTGTAGCAGGGCTTTCATCCTCAAACTCATATGATATTGCTGTTTGTGAATTTCCATTTGCTTGAACAATACCTAACGTCTCCCAGTTTTTCCTATCCGATGAACGTTGAACATCAAAATGAGATGCATTTAATTCTGTAGCTGTTTCCCATTCTAAGTTTACACTAGTAGAAGTAGTTGTTGCTTGAAAAAATGTAAGTTCGACTGGTAATTCCCCTGTGAAACCTCCATCAGCAGCAGGATCTCTTCCAAAAGCATCATTTGCCCAGCCACTTTCCAAATAAGAAGTATTTATATTACCAGAACCAGAAATATTGAAAGTAGCTCCTCCATTATCAACTCCAAAAGCACTTCCTGATACAATTATACCTCCATCAACATTTAAAGTACCATTAACTAACAAAGTAACATTATACTCTATTAGTAAATTTCCTGTTATTGTTAATGTAGAACCTACTGGAACTGTAAAAGTTAAATCATCACCAAACCCATTTACTGACCCAAAAGTAAAATTGTCAACAGTTAAGGTAATATCGCTATTGTTTACTATTCCAAAATCTACTCTTTCTGTGAAATCAGCATATGAGCATGACTCATTCCAAGTAGTTCCAGTTGGTTGAGTCAAACAAAGTTGAGCCATAACTGAAATTGGAATTAAAAATAATATAATAATAGTACAGTATAATTTTTTCATAACACATTAAGCTTTTAACTAAACATCAGCTAACATTAAAACTGACATATAGTTAGATTTCAAAAAATAAGATTTAGATAACATTTGAAGAAGAACCTCATTGAGCGAAAAATTTTGAGAGGTTTTTCTATAAATAAGTAATAATTAAATGTAGTAGATTTTAAGTACGATTTTTTTGAACAAAATATCATACCAATTAGTTCATTCTTATTAGACTTTTATAATTTCTTCTTTAATTTATTACGGGTTAATTTATTTTAAGATCAGATTATTATAAAAAAATCTTAATTAAGGATAGCATTTTCTTTATTAAGTTACATTTACACATATACAAAAAAACTCTAGAAGTAATTCCTAGAGTTAAAAAAATTTTATACAATTATAAAAGTTTTATGAATTATATGGTCTTGTAACCATTACTGTGTATCGCATTACTAAATAGGATATTAAAACACCTGAACCAAAAGCTTCCATGCATAAACCTATGAATAACGTTCCTCTTGTGATGTATGCTCCCGTTAAAGCCTCTTGTTGTAAATAAGCAAGAAATTCAGGTTCTATAAATGTGAGATAAATCATCATAAATAGAGCAAAAGGAATTGCACTTAGCAAAGAAATTTTCATACCATCCAGAAAACCTGTTACATATCCGAATTTAGATGGATCTTCTTTTTGTATTTCTTTAAGTGCATACAAAAGTCCTGATGCATGAATGATAAAATTCAATGCTCTTAGTTCAATTACATGATAAAGGTTGAAGGCTTTCATCGTTAGAAACAACAATAAGTAACCAAAAAACATTAGGAAGGAATATTTTGCGATGATTTTCATGAGAATAAATAGTTAGGTTTTTGAAGTGTACAGATAATAAACTATTCTCAGAAAAAATTGTTTTAAAAAAAGGTTATTAGTCCATTGAATATCAATAACTAATAACCTTTAATCCTTTATAAATAATATGCTTAAACAGATAAAGAAGTAAGTTCTTCTAATTTTTCAATAAAAGCATTGATTTCTTCTTCAGCTGTATCAAAAGAACACATTAAACGTACTTCATGTGTTTGTTCATTCCAAACATAAAATGGAGATTGCTCTTGTAAAGCAGGAATTATTTCTTTGGGTAAGATAGCGAATACACCATTGGCTTCCACTCTTTGAGTAATTTGGACTCCATCTACTTTTGATAAGCCTTCCTCCAGTCTTTTAGCCATGTTGTTAGCATGCAATGCATTTGTTTTCCATAAGTCAGAACCAAACAACGCTTCAAACTGAGCACTAATAAAGCGCATTTTTGAAAGTAATTGCATACCTTGTTTTCTGACATATTTATAATCTTTTGAAATACTTGTATTCAAGAAGATGACTGCCTCACCAAACATTAATCCATTTTTTGTACCTCCAAATGACACAAAGTCGACACCTGTATCCACTAACATTTCTTTAAAAGATACGCCAAGTGACACAGCTGCATTACTGATTCTTGCACCATCTACGTGTAATAATAGACCGTTCTCATGAGCATAATCAGCAATGGCTTTCATCTCTTCACAAGTATATACTGTTCCATACTCTGTAGCTTGAGTAATTGATACGACTTTTGGTTGAGACCAATGTTGTTCGCCTAAATTGACCATAAATGGAGCAATATCTTCTGGAGTTATTTTACCATCTTCTTTTTCGATCGTTAAAAGTTTAAAACCACCGAATTTTTCAGGTGCTCCACATTCATCAACATTAATGTGTGCTACTGAAGAACAGATGACAGCTCCATACGAGGGGCAAACAGATGACAATGCAGTCACATTTGCTCCTGTTCCATTCATTGTGAAATAAACATCAATATCTTCTTTTAATAATTTTTTAAAAACATTGGTTGCAGCAGTTGTCGCGTCATCTGCTCCATAAGAACCTTGATGTGCACTATTTACTTTTGCTAAAGCTTCTAAAATTTCAGGGTTTGTTCCTGAGTAATTATCACTTGCTAATGTCTTTTTCATTGATGTATGGTTTGATGGAAGTCTTTTAAATTGTTTCTAAAGTAATTAACATAGAAAATCACAAATTTAGATAAACGGTTATAATATATTGACATCTTTAAATAATTAGATGAAAAAATAGAGCTGTTTTTAATGTGTTTTGTTTTACTTTTTTCTAATTTCAAACTACCTGAACATAAAACACATTAAAAATGAAATTTGTAATCCTTTCCGGTAGTGTTAGAGATGATAGACAAACACATGGAGCTGTTCTTTTTATTGCCAAAAGAATGAAAGAGCAGTTTTCTTTAGATGTAGAAGTCATCGATTTAAAAGAGTATGCACTTACTCCTCTACATCAAACATTACATGAAAACTCTGATGAGAATGTAAAAAAACTTGGTCAAATATTAGATAAAGCAGATGGATTACTATTTGCATCACCTGAATATAATGGTAGTTTTTCATCCGCATTAAAAAATGCAATTGATTTCTATCCTAAAAGTACTTATCAAAGGAAGCCAATTGGAGTCATTAGTGTTTCAGCTGGCGCACTAGGAGGAATTAGAGCTGCTCAAGCATTACAACTACAAGTTTTAGCGTTAATGGCTTATCCTATTTATAGAATGATGACTGTAGCCAATGTACAAGATCATGTAGACCATGAAGGTGTATTATTAGATCCTAGTTTTGAAAAAAATGTAGATATTTTTATCGAAGAATATAAATGGTTTGCCGAGGCTATCATAGAGAAAAAAAATATTAATTAAAGACAAAATCAATAAAAAAGGCTTCCAAAATTGGAAGCCTTTCCTTTAAGCAAACATTGCTAACATTCTATAAGAATCATCCTGGAATAAAGGGACTATAAGAAGTACTTTATCTTTTGTTTTGAGTTTAACTGCCTCTTCTAACAAGGATGCATTCGTAATCGAATTATTGATTTTTTCTTTTTGAGATTCAGAAAGGAAATCTGGAATATGAATCATCTTAGTCGCTGTGATCCCTAATTTTTTATATTCATTATTCTCACTTTCTATATCTCCATTATTATCGATCAAAATAGAAGGAAGAGATAACTGATTAATCCATTCATTTGATGATAAGTCAACCTTTTTATCTTGGAAAATTTCTTCTAATACAGCAAATCCACTTTCTTTGTTTTGTTCTTTTTGCTGCATTCTGAACAAAGTATTTTTTGTTTTCTGACGTTCTATTTTTCTTGTTAAGCCTTGTTCTCTTTCGACCCTATCTGTTACATCAAAAATGATAAAGGTAAACTTGATAGGTACATCTCCATTCAAAACAGCTCTTACACTTGTTTCTCCCCAGAAACCATTCTTTCTTGTTGTCAAGAATTCTAATGTTCTTGTTTTAACTGCTTTTTCTTCAGCATCAGAAAGTAAGTTGGATACAGCAGATTGATAAGATGTAGCAACCATATCTGTCACTGGTCGACCGATAAAACTTTCCATCACTTTCCCTGTCCATTCTTCTACCTTCTTGTTACCACTTAAAATTCTACCTTCCAGATCTACTTCAAGAATCATTGACATCCCTTCTAATATCGCAGATCTAGAATTTACTTCATTTTGCAGAAGGATTAGTGATTCTGATTCAGTTGCTAATTCTTTTCTGATATATGTTTCATCCGTTTTATCCACCATAAATAAAGTGAACTTTTGAACATCACCAGAAAGACTTTTGAGAGGGAAAATATTTAATTCTATTGTTTTAACATGTCCTTCTCTTGTTACGAAATTGAAAGTTTCAATGGCATTGGTCCCTGCTTTAATATCTCGTAGAATTCTTTTAAAGGTTCTTATTTCCTTCGCATTTTCAAACAATTCTACTAAAGCAATATTTCTATATTCTTTTCTTGCATAACCTAATACATCAGTAAATGAAGCATTAGCTGCTTTAATTTTCCCTTCTAGATCGAGGTCTAAAACAGGGAATTTGATTCCAAAAGATTGTAGTCTTTCATTATTGGTTTGATCTTTTGCTTTTTGCTCAGTTGTAAATTCTGCAAATTGAATAATCTTGTAAGGCTTACCATCTAAACCAAAAATTGGATTATAAGTACCATTTAACCAGATTTCTTGCCCTTTTTTATTTATTCTACAGTATTCACCAGAAATATAAGATCCATTATTTAAGCTATCCCAAAGTAATTTATAACGCATTGAGTTTACTTCTTCAGCAGGAACAAGTACACGTTCATGTTTCCCTTGAAGGTTTTCAATTTTGTATCCCATTACAGAGAGATACATGTTATTAGCTTCGAGAATTCTTCCTTCTAAATCAAATTCTATAATTGCCATTGTTTTACCAATTGCATCTAAGATATTTTTATTAAGGTTCGATTCTGTAGATAATTCCTTTAGTTTGACATTAAGCTCATCCTGGAATCCTTGCATTTCTTTTGTTTTTTCTAGCAATGATTCCTCTTTATGCTTTAGGTTTTCGTTTACTTCCATCGATTCTTTTAATAATCGACGTGTATTTTCATTCATCATGTAAACAGCAATTGCAGAAGCAAAACGTTCACATGCTGCTTTTGCATATTCTATTTCATGAGCTGAAAGTTTTTTATAAGATGCAATCTCAACTGCTCCGTACACTTCTTCAGCTCCATGAACTACTGGAATAATAATAATACTTGTAGGCGCCGCTTCTCCTAAACCTGAAGAAATAGCTGTATAATGTTCTGGAAGATCTTCCACATAAATCAATTCCTTTTCTAACATTACCTGTCCTACTAAGCCTTCATCTGAGGATATTTTCTTTTGAGGGAATCTTTTCTTTCCATAGGCATAACTTGCCACCTGATTCACTACCTTTTCTGATTTTTCATCTAAACGTAAGAAAACACCACCTTGAAGAGCACCTAAGTGTCGAGTGACAAACCTGACAAAGGAATAACTCATATCATTAATGGAATCAAAATGTTCACCATTTAATGTTTCAGTTGTTTTCGCTAAACCTTCTGTAATCCATTTTGAAACAAATTCTTCATTGGCTAAAAGGCGAAGTGTATTTCTTGCTTTATCATATGACTCTTCAAGTTTAGGATTTAGTCCTTCCGTATTTACTTCAAAATCTTTTTCTCCCAAATGCTCAATCATCATGGTGATTCTATTAAAATCATCCTCTAAGTGATTCACTTTTGTTTCAATGACTTCTACATCTGAAATACTTTCATCTCCTTTGTCAGAAGTAAAATATTCTAGATTTTTTCTCAATAGGTTCATTGGAACCAAAATTTTATTTCTAAAAAATGCTCCTTGAGAAATGAGTAACATCACTCCTAATACAACTAATAACCCATTAAATATTAAGTTTTTAGTCTTTGTCTTTTTAATATTTTCTTCTAGTTGAAATCTTGTTTCTCGATTATGAAGTAATAATGAAGAATTTCTTCTTTCTAAAAAATCTAACGCTTTTCCTACTACATCATTCCCTTCTCCCTCTTTGACAGTATTTGATGGGTTGTTCACTGAAGGGTCTAAACCTCTCCTTGTTAATTGAGTATTACTCACTGCTGTATTTGCTTTAATACTTGCATCCCACATCACATCTATTTGATTAGAATATTCTTCAAACCTTTTTCGATAGAGTTCTAGTGAATGAGAAAGATCGTTATCACCTAAAGTAGATAAAACAAGGAAAGTCTGTTTTTCAGTTGATAACTCTTTATTACCTTCTTCCATCGCTGTAAGTTGTGATAATATCTTATCAGCTTCTTGTTTTAGGCCCAATAGCGTCTTTCTATCTTCAGTTCTATAGTATTCTCTAGCATGAAAAGGGAAATTGGCAATCTTGTATTCTTGGTTTAAAAGAATTTCAGAAACCTCTCTTTTTTCAATTTGAGAAGACCTTAGAAATGAAACGAAACTCATCAGTAATAATAAACTTACGACGACAATAGTTGCTGTTCCTCTAAACTCTGGACTTACTTTCATATATTTATCTTCAAAATAGGATTATTCCCTATATGTTTTTAAAATTTCAAATCAAGTGGCTAGATTTATTCAAGAACTGAAAAAAAAATTCAATCTTTAGTAATAGTACATTGATAATCATCACTTTTTTCTAACCTTCAATCGTTTATATTGGTTATAATACTATAACCCAAAAATATGCCTAACTCTTATTTTCCCTTTCTATATATTGGTCATTACTTCCCTAAAGAAGTAGAAAAGTGGATTGTATTAGTCACGGTCATACTTGTAGTCGTAGGACTATTAAGAGAACGTGGTAAACCGTCTGTTATTTTCTTCATAGGGGTAGTAATTTTATTGATCTCGGGGATTATTACTTCACATGACATTTTAAGATCAATCAGTAACCCTTCAGTAGCGACTATCATTGTACTTGTAATTGTTACTACTCATCTATATCGCACCTTTAATTTACAAGAGTCTTTGGATAAAATGATTGGTCAATCCAAGAATCCTAAATTATTTTTATTGAAGGTTACATCATTTGCTGCATTTTTATCTTCCTTTACTAATAATACACCTGTAGTAGCAGGATTAACGCCTTATGTCTATAATTGGTGTAAAAGAATGGGTGCTCATCCTTCTAAATTACTCATTCCATTATCATTCAGTACTATTTTAGGGGGTATGATTACGATTATCGGTACATCAACAAACTTAGTTTTAAATGGTTTTATCGAAGCGAATAACCTACCTATTTTAGAGTACTCTGACTTCCTTTACTTAGGCGTAATAGTAACTATTCTAGGTATTATATATTTAGTAACAATCGGTTATAATATTTTACCAGAAAACAAAGAAGTTTTTGATGATGCTAAAGCAATTGCTCCAGAGTATTTAATGGCATTAGAAGTCCATCGATCTTCAAAAATAATTGGTAAAACGGTTGATAAGTCAACTATCAAGAATTTCGAAGGAGCCTACTTGATAGAAGTACATAGAGGAAATGAAGTTTTTACACCTGTTCCAGATGATTTCAAGTTTAAGGCGAAAGATCAATTGATGTTTATGGGACAAACTGACAATATTATGGTCATTGTCAATTCAGGTTTGGGATTAGATGTGCCAAATCATGAAGATGATGCCGAAATTGTGGAAGCTGTGATCCCTGCCAATTCCTTCTTGGATGGAAAAAATTTGAGTAAAATAAATTTTAGTGAAGAATATGATGTCGAACTTGTAGCGATACATCGTAATGGTCAAAAAGTAACAGGAGAAAAAGATAAAATTAATCTTCAAGCAGGTGATATGCTTTTACTTTCAGCAGGTGATACTTTCTTCTCAAATATGAAATCTTATAAAGAATTTTATGTTTTGTCTACTATTGAAAGTAATCTTCCTGTTGTAAAACAAGAACATAAAGTTCTCTATTTAATTGCCTTAGCGATTATAGTCTTTTTGATAGGTTCAGGAATGATCACTATTCTTACAGGTGCAATCGTATTATTTGCCGGGTTATTACTTATAAAGGCAACTACATTTAATGCCGTCAATAAAGAACTGGATATTGATCTCATTATACTTTTGATGTCTGCACTAACCTTAGGTGATGCATTTATTGATTCGGGTGCCTCTGAGATTGTCAGTCAGGTATTTATCACTATTTTCTTACCTTTTGGGGTCATAGGTGTATTAATTGGTTTATTCTTGATAACAGTACTTCTTACCTCTTTTGTTACAAATGTTGCCGCAATATCCATTGTCTTTCCGATCGCTTATTCTGTAAGTCAGATGTTAGAATTACCAAGTACACCGTTTTTTGTTGCCATCGCTTTTGCTGCATCAGCTGCATTTTTGACCCCCGTTAGTTACCAAACCAATTGGATTGTTTATGGTCCTGGTGGATATAAAACAAAAGATTTCATGAGAGTTGGTTTACCACTTATGGGAATATATTGTACCATTTGTATCATATTTATTATCCTATACTATCACTTATATTAACTAAACAATGTTAGAGGATCCTATCGTAAAACATATTTTATGGTTTATCATTTGTACTTTCTCCTCTGTCATCACAGCAATTTCAGGTGGAGGTGGAATGCTTTCTCTACCTGCACTAATTTATTTGGGCATACCTGATGCATTTATTCTAGGTACTAATAAAGTAATACTTACGACTGCAGCTGTTACAGCTACAACAAGGTATTATAAACGAGGGTTATTGAAAATTAATAAACAACTTATTATAGCCTGCTCTATTTCATTAGTAATGGCAATTTTTGGTGCAGAACTGAGTAAATTACTGAATGCAAAGTATATGTTATATATGCTATTTTTGATAATCTGCTCTCTTTTTGGATTAGAGTGGTATAGTAAAAAACACCCTTGAGATGACACAAAAGATATTCCTACTTTTTCTTCGAAAGTAATTTATCCAACAGCATTCTTTATTGGTTTATATGGTGTTTTTTTTGGTCCGGGTACTAGTGTAATCTGTTTTTTCCTACTTTCTTTTTTTGGAAAAATGTCTGTAATGCAAAGTGTAGCTTTTTCTAAAAGTCTAGCAATGATTTCTTCTACATCTGCCCTTTCCTATTTTATATTCGAAGGACTAGTCAATTGGCATTACGGATTAGTAGGTGTTTTTGGTGCTTTTTTAGGAAGTTGGATTGGAGCAGGTTTAGCAATGAAAGTAGATGCAAAAAAAGTAAAAGCATTTTTTAATGTCGTATTGATCACCTTTCTTATTAAAACACTATACGATTTATATCAATATTAGAATTTCATCTTAGCATCGAGTGCATCTAACATTCCTTTTGCTTTCAATAAACACTCTTCGTATTCTTTTTCAGCTTTTGAATCAATCGTAATCGCACTTCCTATTTGGAAAGAAAGATACTTTTCTGCTGCATTATAAAATGCACTTCTAATTACTACATTAAAATCAAAATCTCCATTGGGTGTGAAATACCCTATTGATCCAGAATAAAGTCCTCTTTTTGTTCTTTCGTAAGTTTCAATCAAAGCCATTGCCATAACTTTTGGAGCACCAGTCATACTTCCCATAGGAAATGCTTTTTTCAAAACTTCTGTCATAGAGATACCTTGTTTGATTTCGCCTTCAATGGTAGAAATCATCTGAAAAACAGATTTAAAACCATATATTCCAAAGATTTCAGGTACTTTGATTGTTCCAGCTTTACAAGTTCTTGCCAAGTCATTTCTCACTAAGTCAACAATCATCATATTTTCTGCAACTTCTTTTTCATCATTACGAAGTTGCTCTTTTAGTTGCTGATCTTCCTCAGATGTATTTCCTCTACGGATTGTACCTTTGATAGGTTGAGAAGTTACTTTATCACCTGTTTTTCTCATGAACCTTTCTGGAGAAGCACAAGCAACAAATTTATCTTTTACTTTATGAAAAGCTGAAAATGGAGCTGGACTTACTTCAGATATTCTTTGATACAAATCAAAAGGATCAACATCAGCTTCTTTCGCTAAGAATTCCATACAGATATTTACTTCATAAACATCTCCTTCTAAGATATGATTTTGAATCTTCTTAACTGTTTCTAGATAAATGTCTTGTGATATTTTTGGAGAAACTTGACCTCCCCATCCTTTTGAAATAGAAGGAACTTCAATTTTAGAAACTTGATAAAAAATAGCCTCGGCATCTCCTTCAGAGATTATCTCAACTCTATCATCTTCAAAGATGAATAAAGTTTTAGGGATGTAGAAAAATGTCTGAGGCATATCTATCCCATCTTGATGATCTGAACAAAGTAATTCGACCTCATTTTTTAGGTCATAACTCCAATGCCCGAACATCCAATTTTGATGCGTTTTATGAAATTTCTCAACAGTCTCAAAAGAATTTCCTTCTTCAGGTTGACAAACTTTTTTCGCTCCAACAGCTAAAAGGTGCTTAAATCCTCCATTAGGGTATTCGATACCATGATCATACAGATATGTACAATAAGTTTCATCCTTTCCCCAATACCAAGCTTTTAAACGAAAAGAGGCTATATCATCAACCTTGAAAATCATTCTTTTTTCTATTTCTTCTAAAAATATCACGGTGCAAAACTAATCAATTAATATTGATCTATTGACTAGTTTAATTAAATAATGCAGTAAATATATTTTCTAGTGCATACGATCTCCTCTCACATCCATATTCTTAAGAAGATCAGCCTCAAATTTCAAGAACTCTTGCCAACGTGCATCCACTTCTTCTTTTGCTTTATACTTTCTTGCCAATTCAATGAAAGTAACATAATGCCCTGCCTCAGAAATCATTAATTCATAATAAAATTCCTTAAGATCTTCATCATCTAGACCTTTCCAAAGCAGTTTAAAACGTTCACAAGAACGAGCTTCAATCAATGCACTCACTAAAAGTTTATCCACCAACTGATCCATTCTTGAACCGCCTTTTCTAGCAAATTTTACAATAGCATTGACATATTCGTCTTTACGCATTCTTCCTAATGAAAGTCCTCTTTTACGAAGTTGCTTCACCACTCTTTCAAAATGCTCCCATTCTTCTGCAACAATTGGCATTAACGTGTCTACCAATTCATCCAATTCAGGATAATTTACAATAATAGACATACTCGCTGTTGCTGCCTTTTGTTCACAGTAGGCATGATCAACTAAAATTTCCTCAATATTGTTTTTCTCCACCATGCTTACCCATTTTGGATCTGTTGGTAATTTTAAATGAAGCATGTGACCTTGACCTTTGTATTCTTCTGACATGATTAATAAGGGATATCAATTAGATCTAATTATTTTAAAGAGTGCAAAATTAGATATATTCCATCAAAATATAAATTGAAAAGAGAAAGTTGTATAATCATTATTTTTTTTCTTAATTTTGCCACATCTAAATTACTTTAGGGGTGATCGTTTATTCGATCTGAGAAATACCCTCTGAACCTGATGCGGTTAGTACCGACGAAGGGAAAAGTCCATTTCTATCTACTTGTAGTCTTCTCTACAGGTTCCCTCCTAAGGTTTATTGATTGTATTGATTTTAACATTTCTAGATTGATTTTGAAATGAACGTCACTGTAAACAATAAGTCTATCAAACTTCCAAGTGCATTCTCTGTTGCACAAGTTCTTGAACACATGAATATTTCTGTGAGTCGCGGCACTGTTGCTGTTGCGATCAATGATGAAATTGTCCCTCAAAATAGTTGGACTTCTCATGCTGTTTCAGAAAATGATCATATCACGATAGTCGCTCCTGCACAAGGCGGGTAATTTTTAATTGTTGAAGGGTAATCTACTTTTTAATTGATTCACCCTACATGACATTTTTTCAAAGTTGAGCTAAAAAACCGGCTAAGTAATCAAGTATAGCCTAAACTTCTTATATCATGAGAAAAAAAGACAAAATCCCAAGTCAGGAGGTCATCTCACGTGAACCTTTTACTGGATCTAAAAAGATTTATGTTGATGGTGAAATTCACAATATCAAAGTAGCCATGCGTGAAATAGAGCAAGCGGATACGAATCATAAATTCTTAAACAAAGTAGAAAAGAACCCACCTATTACAGTTTATGATACAAGTGGTCCTTATACTGACCCTTCTATTGAAATTGATGTAAGAAAAGGTTTAGATAAACTTCGTAAGGATTGGATTTTAGACCGTGGAGATGTGGAAGAACTTCCAAAACTTTCTTCTGATTACGGTACTGAACGTTTAGAAAATTCTGAACTAGATTACTTGCGTTTTGAGCATATTAAAAAGCCATTAAAAGCGAAAAAAGGACAAAATGTTTCTCAAATGCACTATGCACGAAAGGGAATCATTACTCCTGAAATGGAATATATTGCGATTCGTGAAAACCAAAGAATCGAAGAACAAGAAGGTAAATTTGGAACGCAACACCCTGGTCACAGCTTTGGAGCCAATACTCCTGTTGGCAAAATTACTCCTGAATTCGTTCGTGATGAAGTAGCTGCAGGTCGTGCTGTAATCCCTAACAATATTAACCACCCTGAATCTGAGCCAATGATTATTGGTCGTAACTTCTTGGTGAAAATCAATGCTAACATTGGTAACTCAGCGGTTACATCTTCTATTGAGGAAGAAGTAGAAAAAACTGTTTGGGCTTGTCGTTGGGGTGCTGATACAATCATGGATTTATCAACAGGTAAAAATATCCATGAAACACGTGAATGGGTTATCCGTAACTCTCCAGTACCAATCGGTACAGTGCCTATCTACCAAGCATTAGAAAAAGTAAACGGTAAAGCCGAAGACTTAACTTGGGAAATTTTCCGTGATACTTTAATTGAACAAGCTGAACAAGGTGTCGATTATTTCACTATTCACGCTGGTGTCTTATTACGTTACGTTCCAATGACAGCAAAACGTGTTACTGGTATCGTATCTCGTGGTGGTTCAATCATGGCGAAATGGTGTTTAGCACATCACAAAGAAAACTTCCTTTACACACACTTCGAAGAGATTTGTGAGATCATGAAAGCTTATGACGTAGCGTTCTCATTAGGTGATGGTCTTCGTCCTGGTTCAATTGCTGATGCAAACGATGAGCCTCAACTTTCAGAGTTAAGAACTTTAGGTGAGTTGACGAAAATTGCTTGGAAACATGACGTACAGACAATTATTGAAGGTCCTGGTCACGTTCCAATGCACATGATCAAAGAAAACATGGATGCTCAGTTACAAGATTGTTATGAAGCTCCATTCTATACATTAGGACCATTAACTACGGACATCGCTCCAGGTTATGACCATATTACTTCAGCAATTGGTGCTGCTCAAATTGGATGGTACGGTACTGCAATGCTTTGCTACGTAACTCCAAAAGAACACCTTGGTTTACCAAACAAAGCTGACGTAAAAGAAGGTGTAATTACTTATAAAATTGCAGCACACGCAGCTGACTTAGCAAAAGGTCACCCTGGTGCACAATATAGAGATAACGCAATGTCTAAAGCTCGTTTTGAATTCCGTTGGGAAGATCAATTCAACTTATCTTTAGACCCAGATACTGCTCGTGAATACCACGATGAAACACTTCCTGCTGAAGGTGCAAAAGTTGCTCACTTCTGCTCGATGTGTGGACCTAACTTCTGTTCGATGAAGATCACACAAGATGTTCGTGACTTCGCTGCAAAGCAAGAGCAAGAAAAAGGTATGGAAGAGAAATCTGCCGAATTTAAAGAATTAGGTAGCGAGCTTTACCACTAAAATTTAATGAAGAATTAAAAGTTAAGAATGAAGAACGTAACTAGTAACAAACTACGTTTTTCATTCTTAATTCTTCACTTTTAACTCAAGATGATAGTAGGAATTACAAAAGAGTTTTTCTTCTCTAACGAAGCGTCTCAAATTGAATTTTGGCTAAACAACGGTGTCGATATAATTCATATTAGAAAACCGAAAGCTTCATTAGAAGATATTAAAGAAGTACTTGATCACATTCCATCACACTATCATTCTAGGCTTACATTACATCAACATTTTAATCTAATTAATGATTATCAAGTTGGTGGAATTCATTTTAAAGAATCTTTAAGGCAAAATAGTCCGCTTAAAAGTATTGAAGTCTATAAAATTAAAGGATTAAGAATAAGTTCATCCGTACATCAAATGGATGAAATTGACCAAATTCCTTCTATATTTGATTACCTATTTTTAAGCCCTGTTTTCGATAGTCTTTCCAAAAAAGGTTATCACGCTAATGATGAGATTTTGACTAAAATGAAAATACAACGTTTTCCACATCATCAAATCATTGCATTAGGAGGTATTACTCCTAAAACTCTTTTGAAGTTAGAAAGGTCTTATTTTACAGGAGTAGCAATTTTGGGATATTTATGGGATGCTTCTTCTAAGGAAATTAAACAAAAAGCACACGAATTAAAATCGTCATGGAAAACACTAGACCTAATGCCTTAATACTTGCCGGATTTGATCCTTCAGCTGGAGCCGGAGTCTTATCAGATGTCAAAACTTTTGAAGCATTAGATGTTCATGGTTTTGGAGTTTGTACAGCATTGACCTATCAAACTGGCGAAGAGTTTATCGGTCTTAATTGGGTAAGTGCTGATGTAGTTACTGCGCAATTATTACCCATAATTGAAAGATATCCTATCCATGTATTAAAAATTGGTATAGTTGAAGATTTTAATTTGATGAAAAATTGGATTGATCTTATCAAAGGATTCTTTCCAATGTGTAAAGTAGTACTTGATCCTGTGTTGAGTGCTAGTGCAGGTTTTGATTTTCATGATAAAAACAACACTATACAATTACACAAAGTGTTACAAAAAGTGGATTTAATTACTCCAAACTGGATTGAAATGGGGAAATTAACAGAAAATGATCCACTGGAAGAAGCTAAAAAAATAAGTCATTTGACACACGTACTTTTGAAAGGTGGGCATCATCCAACTGAAAAAGGAAATGATTTATTGATCTATAAAGGAAATATCACAAAAATAGAAGGTAGAAAAATGGAAGTTTTTGAAAAGCATGGTTCAGGCTGTGTACTTTCATCTGCTATCAGTAGCTACCTTGCACATGGTAAATCCATGGAAGAAGCTTGTCGTTTAGGAAAAAAATATATTGAAGATTTTATGGCAAGTGATCCTGGTAAATTAGGGCAACATCACTTCATTACACCTCAGTTATGATAAACAAACTACACTATATTTCGACAGAGAAAAAAGATAAAAACCATCTTCAACATATTCAAGAAGCATGTGAAGCTGGCTGTCGTTGGATTCAATTAAGAGCTAAAAATATCAGCAGTGACGAGTACATTGTTTTAGCACGAAAAGCAAAAGTAATTACAGACCTTCATAATGCTGTTTTACTGATCAATGATAATCCTTATGTAGCCAAAGCAGTCAATGCAGATGGTGTTCATGTAGGAAAAGAAGATCTTCCTCCTAATGAAGTCAGAGCAATCATTGGTGAAGGTAAAATTATTGGAGGAACTGCAAATACTATTGATGATATACAACGTCTGTACGACTTTGGTGTAGATTACATTGGTCTTGGACCATTTCGTTTCACACAAACGAAAAAGAAATTAAGCCCTATTTTAGGTCTTGAAGGTTATCAGAACATTTTGGACGAATGTAAAAAAAGAGGCATTGATACTCCAATTGTTGCAATTGGTGGAATTGAGATCATGGATGTGGAAAGTATACTACAGACGGGAGTTCATGGTATAGCTGTTTCAGGAGTTATTGCAAATGCAGTTCATCCTGTAAATACTGTCACAGTGTTGACGGATCTCCTAAATAGAACTCCAGTTTTATAAACTTAATGTATTAAAAAGTTATCCTTATGGATCAATTAATTATAGCTGATAAAACATTCAACTCTCGCCTTTTCACAGGTACAGGAAAGTTTATGTCAAACGATCTTATGGAAGATGCTTTGGTTGCATCAGGCTCAGAATTAGTAACTGTCGCTCTTAAAAGAGTAGATGTGGATAATCCTGAGGACGATGTATTAAAGCATTTACAACATGACCAATTTAGTTTACTTCCAAATACTTCTGGTGCAAGAACTGCCAAAGAAGCCGTTTTTGCTGCTCAATTAGCAAGAGAAGCACTAGGAACTAATTGGGTGAAATTAGAGATCCATCCAGACCCAAAATATTTAATGCCTGACCCGATTGAAACACTTCAAGCGGCAGAGCAATTAAAAAAATTAGGTTTTGTGGTCTTACCCTACATTCATGCTGACCCAGTTTTATGTAAAAGATTGGAAGAAGTTGGATGTGATGCAGTAATGCCTTTAGGTGCTCCTATTGGAAGTAATAAAGGATTAAAAACCTTAGATTTCTTAGAAATCATCATCGAGCAAAGTAATGTACCTGTAGTAGTTGATGCCGGAATTGGTGCACCTTCTCATGCAGCACATGCGATGGAATTAGGTGCTGATGCCGTTTTAGTTAATACTGCTATTGCCGTTGCAGGTGATCCTGTAGCAATGGGAAGAGCTTTTGGACAAGCGGTTGAAGCTGGTAGAGCTGCACACTTAGCACAAGTTGCTCAACCAAGAGTAACTGCAGAGGCAAGTTCACCACTTACTGGATTTTTAAACCAACTTTAAAGAGTGAAGAGTTAAAAATTAAGAGTTAATAACGAATATACTTTTCTAATCACGTTCTTAACTCTTCACTCTTAATTCTTAACTCAATAAATCATGTATCAAGATTTATTTTATCAACATAATTGGGACGACGTTAAGGCGAGTATTTATGCTAAAACTGCTCATGATGTGGAGCGTGCTTTAGGAAAAGAAAAACGTAATCTTGAGGATTTTAAAGCCTTAATATCTCCTGCTGCAGCCCCATACTTAGAGCAAATGGCACAGTTAAGTCATCAATTGACTAAGAAGAGATTCGGAAATACGATTCAAATGTATACACCGATGTATCTTTCTAACGAATGCCAAAACATCTGTACTTATTGTGGTTTTTCTTTAGATAATAAAGTGAGAAGAAGAACACTTTCTGATGATGAAATCATTCGTGAAGCAGAAGCTATTCGTGCTATGGGTTTTGAACATATCCTATTAGTGACTGGTGAAGCGAATAGAACTGTTGGTGTTCAGTACATTAAAAATGCAATCAAATTAATGAAACCTTACTTTTCTCATATTTCTATGGAGGTACAACCCATGGATCAAGACGAGTATGAAGAATTAATTGAAGCAGGCTTAAATACTGTTCTTGTTTATCAAGAAACATATCACAAAGACGATTATAAAAAACATCATCCGAAAGGAAAAAAATCAAACTTTGATTATAGAGTAGATACACCTGACCGTCTAGGAAAAGCTGGAATTCACAAAATTGGCATTGGTGTATTGATCGGTTTAGAAGATTGGAGAACAGACTCTTTCTTTACTGCCTTACATTTAGATTACCTTGAGCGTACCTATTGGCAAACAAAATATTCTATTTCATTTCCTCGATTAAGACCTTTCTCGGGAGGTTTAGAACCTAAAGTAGAAATGAATGATAGAGAGTTAGTACAGTTAATTTGTGCTTACCGTCTTTTTGATGAAGAAGTAGAATTGTCTTTATCAACAAGAGAACATCCAATTTTCAGAGATAATATCATTAAATTGGGAATTACTTCAGCTTCCGCCGGTTCAAAAACAAATCCTGGTGGATACGTTGTAGAACCAGAATCATTGGAACAGTTTGAAATTTCTGATGAGAGATCAGTAGATGAATTTGCTGATATGGTGAAACGACAAGGTTATGAAGTGGTATGGAAAGATTGGGACTTAGCGTTACAGTCTTAATACAGTATTCAGAAGAGAATGACTATGTTGACAAAAGAGGAATATAAACGATACGACAGACATATCCGATTAAAAGAAATCGGTGCAGAAGGACAAGAGAAACTTAAAAATGCTTCCGTACTTGTGATTGGAGCGGGTGGTTTAGGATGTCCTGTTCTTCAATATTTAGGTGCAGCCGGAATAGGTCATCTTATTATTGTGGATCATGATGTGGTGTCAATTTCTAACCTTCAACGTCAAGTATTATTCTCTACAAATGATATAGGAAAGCCAAAAGCCGTTGTTATTCAGGAACGACTTTTGGCTATGAATCCCGATTGTAAAGTTGACGTAATTCTAGAACAATTCACTAAAGAAAATGCTTTAGATATTATCCAAAAAGCTGATGTTGTTGTTGATGGTACTGATAATTTTTCTTCAAGATACCTCATCAATGACGCATGTATAATTGAAGATAAACCTTTGGTTTCTGCCTCAATTCAAAGCTTTGATGGGCAACTTTCTGTTTTCAATTATCAAGATGGACCTACTTACAGGTGTATTTTCCCTAATCCCCCTTCTCAAGAAGAAGCTCCTAATTGTAATGAAATTGGAGTGGTCGGTTCTATGGTTGGGATTATGGGCACAATGCAAGCAACTGAAGTTATTAAGATCATAACTGGAGCTGGAAATGTACTCAGTGGGCAATTGTTGTTAGTAAGTGGACTTGATATGTCATTTCAATCTTTAAAATTTAAGCGAAATTCAAAAGTTGCCAACATATCCACATTAGGTGAGTATAACTTTGACTTCTGTGCTATTCCAGATGATGAAATTGAGATAGATTATGCACAAGTTGAAAAGTTACTCCATGAAAATGTTGATAACTCTGTCTTAATTGATGTTCGTGAAGAATATGAACGTAACATTGATGATATTGGCGGATTACATATTCCCTTGGCTGAATTAGAAGATCGTTTGGATGAAATTCCCAAGGTTAAAAACATCATTTTTTACTGTCAATCAGGTAAAAGAAGTCGTAAAGCCATTGAAGTTTACGAAGCTTACCAAAAAAATAATCCTAAACTTTTCAGTTTAAAAGGAGGAATGGAACTACTATAGTCTAGAAATGTAATATCTTTGCATCAATTCCTATGGATTATACAACTTTATCCATTAAAATTAATATATACACAAGCAAAGATCAATTCATTAAGGCTATGACGAATCTTAAGTATTTCTTATCCTCCCTTTTACACTTTAGGCATATACCATTAAAATTAACCTATTATGTCAATAATTTTGGTAGTTTATACTTGATCCCTCGTGTTTTTTATAGATTAATTCTAAAAGGAAAATTAAACACTACAAAAGACAAAGAGTATATTGAAAATAGAGTCAATTACTACATGAAAAAAGAAGGGAAGTTTAAGTTATCAGAAAAAGCCCTTCAAATAAATCAATTCAAAAGAAAAGAACATTCTAGTGTCTATTTTTTAGATACAATGAATATTCTAAAATATTTCAACCCTCTTAATAAGGTAGATTTTGAATTTGGTGATGTTATCACAATTCCTTCTACTCCTTCAATTGTTAAAAGTAGACCAATCAAAAAAGGAAATGAAAATAATGTTCTTTTGAAGTTAAATAAAATCAGGCATTTCAATTTCATTGATGATTGGATTGATTACAAAGACAAAAAAAATATGCTTGTGGCTAGAGGAAATGTCTTTGTAAATCATACCAACAGAATTTATTTTCTTGAAAAATTTGCAAATCATCCAATGTGTAATGTGGGATCTGTAAATTTAAGAAAAGATGTTAGCAATGGTAATTGGCTCAAATCAAAGATGAGTATTGAAGAACAATTACATTATAAATTTATCTACTGTTGGGAAGGGAATGATGTAGCGACTAACCTTAAATGGGTGATGTCTTCTAATTCTTTAGCTGTGATGCCAACTCCTCAATTTGAAACTTGGTTTATGGAAGGAACCTTGATTCCAGACCATCATTATGTACATGTTAAAGATGATCTTTCTGACCTTGAAGAGAAATTAAATTACTACAGTAATAATATTGAGGAAGCTCAAAAAATCATTAAAAATGCAAATGATTATGTAGCTCAATTCGAGAATGAAAGTCGTGAAACTACAATTCAACTTCAAGTAATGCAGAAGTACTTTGAAGGGGTTGAAAAGTAGATTTGAAATTTAAATAATAAAAATCAGTACAGTTAAGCCTATGAAAGTTGCTGGTTTTAGTTTTATCAAAAATGCTATCAAATACGATTACCCTATCGTAGAAGCAATTAAATCTATCCTTCCTTTGTGTGATGAATTTATCATTTCTGTTGGAAAATCAGAAGATCAAACCGCTGAATTAATTCAAAATATTGATCCAAAGATTAAAATTATTCCGACTATTTGGGATGAAAATTTAAAACAAGGAGGTGAAGTATTTGCCACTGAAACAAATAAAGCACTCCAAAATATTTCGGCGGATGTGGATTGGTGTTTTTATATTCAAGGAGATGAAGGACTACATGAAAAATATCTCCTTGCTGTAAAAGAGGCAATGCTTCTATATAAAGAGAATCAAGATTTAGAAGGATTATTTTTTCAATACAAGCATTTTTATGGATCTTATGATTACGTTGGATTCTAGACAAAATAGTATCGTAAAGAAGTGAGAATTATAAAAAATGATCCCTCAATTTTCTCTTATAAAGATACTCAAGGTTTTCGAAAAGAAGAAAATCAAAAACTAAAAGTAAAAGTAATTGATGATTTCATTTATCATTCTGAAATTGAGTTTGATTATTCATCAATAGACCTTCTTGACTTATTTACAGGTAGTCACCCTAGTGTTTTTCTACCCAGAATACAAAAGATGAATTGGAAATTTGATAGAGATCTTACTCTAAATAAAGTCTCTTTTAAAGAAGGTTTTAAACAAATTATCAAGAAAATAACGGGTGGATACATCATTGGTGAATATAAAAATTATTAAATAATTGCCTGAATTAACGTATTCAATAACCTTATTTTCTTTATCTACAAACAAACTTCTATCTTTGCACCGTGAAAGAAAATCTAGTAATAACACCAACATATAACGAGATTGAAAACGTAGAGTTAATCATACGTGCGGTTATGAATCTCGAGACACCTTTCGACATGCTGATTGTTGATGATGGTCACCTGACGGTACAGGTCAGAAGGTCAAAGAGTTGATAGCTAAATTCACTGAACTTCTATTTTTAGAAGAAAGAATAGCCAAGAATGAACTAGGTACTTACATAAAAGGCTTAAATAGGCATTGGAAAGCGGTTATCAATTTATCTTTGAAATGGATGTTGTTTTTTTTCACAACTTAAATGAATTTAAAAACTTTACAAAACGTGTAAAGAAGATGGCTACTTGATCAAGATATAAATTTGTAGTCAATGTGGTAAACTGACCAATATGAAGAGTTTTTAATTTCTTATTTTGCTGATAAACATGTATAATCCATTACTAGACTTCTAATAAATGATACTACTGTTGGTTTTAAGTTTTACACGAACAGAGTTTTAAATATTTTACTTAAGAAAAATAAGATTCATTTTGTAGGATGTGTTTTCCAAATTGAAATGAAATTCAAGACTTGGATGTATGGTTATAAAATCCAAGAAGTACCTATTATATTTACTGATAGAACCAGAGGTACTAACAAAATGAGTACTAGTATTTTTAAAGAAGCTTTCTTCGGAGTAATTACTTTAAAAGTCAGAAGTTATTTTAGAAAATTTAATCGATAAAAATATGGAATATATTGCACCAAAAGTTATTGCTGAAATTGGATGTAATCATATGGGCGAAATGGAAATCGCTAAAGAATTAATCAAATTGGCTTACATGTGTGATGCAGATGTAGCGAAATTCCAAAAAAGAACTAATAATGAACTTCTTACTGAAGAACAATACAATGCTCCTCACCCTAATCCAAGAAACTCTTACGGTGACACTTATGGTGCGCATAGAGAATTTTTGGAGTTTACAGTAGAGCAACACCAAGAATTAAAAGACTATTGTGAGTCTTTAGGTATTGTTTATTCTACTTCTGTTTGGGATGTTACTTCTGCAAAAGAAATCGTTTCTATTAATCCTGAATTAATCAAAGTACCTTCAGCTTGTAACAATAACTTTGATATGCTAAAAGTACTTCGTGATGAATATACTGGTGAAGTACACGTTTCTACTGGTATGACATTAAAGGATGAAGTAGAGCAAATCATTTCTTTCTTTGAAGAAACAGGTGCTGCTAAAGACCGTTTAGTTGTTTACAACTGTACTTCTGGCTACCCAGTTCCTTTTGAAGATGTATGTCTTTTAGAAATCAATAATTTAAAAGCTGCATACCAAGATAGAGTAAAACTTTTAGGATTCTCTGGTCACCATTTAGGCATTGCTATTGATATGGCTGCCTATACATTGGGTGCTACTTGGGTAGAAAGACACTTTACAAAAGATAGAACTTGGAAAGGTACTGACCATGCTGCTTCTTTAGAACCAACAGGTTTGAAAAAGTTATGTCGTGATTTAAAGGCTACTCACCAAGCATTATCTTATAAAGAAAAAGAAATTCTTGATATCGAGCAGGTTCAAAGAGATAAACTTAAGTACAGAAAAGCTTAAGTAAAATCAATATAAAGTAAAACCAAAAAGAGTTGTTTTTAATACCTTAAATTCAACTCTTTTCTTTTAGAAATAAATATGAAAACAGTTGCTTTTATACCCGTTAGAGGAGGTAGTAAATCAATTCCAAAAAAGAATATTAAACCTTTCTGTGGTCAACCTTTAGTGTATTGGACAGCTTTGGCTGCGCAAGATACTGAAGCTATTGATGAATTAATCATTGCCACTGATAGTGACGATATTGAAGAAGTTGTAAATGCTTTTGGTTTTAGTAAATTAAAAGTATACCGTCGGTTAGAGGAAAATGCTCAAGACATATCTTCTACAGAAAGTGTCATGTTAGAATATATAGCAAAGCAAGATTTAAAAGATGAAGATCGCTTTATGTTAATTCAAGCTACTTCACCTTTACTACAAGCTTCTGACTTAATAGAAGGTATTCAACTACTTGAAACTTCTGGAAATGATTCTTTACTGAGTGTATCTGTTGTCAAACGTTTTTTCTGGAGTGAAGAAGGTACACCTTTAAATTACGATTATAAAGCTCGCCCAAGAAGACAAGATTTTGATGGTGCTCTTATTGAAAATGGTGCATTTTATATCAATTCAATCAAGAATATAAAGCAAGATCATAATCGTCTCAGTGGGAAAATTGCAGTGTATAAAATGCCTGAATATACCATGACTGAGATTGATGAGCCGGATGATTGGGTGATTGCTGAAAAGTTGATGAAGAAATATATAATTAATGAAAAGAAAGAAGAGAAGACGATTAAACTTTTCTTATCTGACGTTGATGGTGTACTTACTGATGCAGGAATGTATTACACAGAATCAGGTGATGAATTGAAAAAATTCAACACTCATGATGGTATGGCTTTTCAATTATTGAGAGAAAATGGGATCAAAACTGGCATTGTCACTTCTGAAAATACCAAAATGGTAGAAAGAAGAGGTCAAAAAATGAAAGTTGATTTCTTATATCAAGGAAAAAAGCATGGTGGAAAGCTTGAAACAGCTCAGAGTATTTGTGATGAACTAGGAATTACCCTTGAGGAAACTGCCTACATTGGGGATGATATTAACTGCTTTGAATTACTATCTAATGTAGGAGTTGCTGCTTGCCCTGCCAATGCATTACCAAAAATAAAAGCAATTCCTAACATCAAGCATCTTACAAAAAGTGGTGGTGAAGGAGCTGTAAGAGAATTTGTTGATTTTCTTCTTTCTAAATAATATTGAATCTTTCAACACAACATCTTTTTTTTATTTCAAGTCATTCCACATATATCGTCTTAGTGTTAGTTATTCAAAATGAAAAATTCGCTGCTAAAGATGTGATTTTTCATCAATAGACCTCCTTGACTTATTTACAGATAGTCATCCAAGTGTTTTTTACCCAGAATACAAAAGATGAATTGGGAATTTGATAGAGATCTATCTCTAAATAATATCTCTTATAAAGAAGGTTTTAAACAACTGATCAAGAAAATAACGGGCGGTTACATCATTGGTGAATATAAAAATTATAAAATTATTAAATAATTGCCTGAATTAACGTATTCAATAACCTTATTTTCTTTATCTACAAACAAACTTCTATCTTTGCACCGTGAAAGAAAATCTAGTAATAACACCAACATATAACGAGATTGAAAACGTAGAGTTAATCATACGTGCGGTTATGAATCTCGAGACACCTTTCGACATGCTGATTGTTGATGATGGGTCACCTGACGGTACAGGTCAGAAGGTCAAAGAGTTGATAGCTGAATTCCCTGATCGTCTATTTTTAGAAGAAAGAACAGGCAAGAATGGACTAGGTACTGCTTACATACATGGCTTCAAATGGGCATTGGAAAGAGATTATCAATTTATCTATGAAATGGATGCTGATTTCTCTCACAACCCAAATGACCTTGAAAAACTTTACAAAGCGTGTAAAGAAGATGGCAACGATATGGCTGTTGGATCAAGATATAAGTCTGGAGTCAATGTGGTAAACTGGCCAATGGGAAGAGTTCTAATGTCTTATTTTGCTAGCAAATATGTACAATTCATTACTGGACTTCCAATAAATGATACTACAGCTGGTTTTAAATGTTATACAAACAGAGTTTTAAATACTATACTCACAAAAGATAAGATTCATTTTGTAGGATATGCTTTTCAAATTGAAATGAAATTCAAAACATGGATGTATGGTTATAAAATACAAGAAGTACCTATCGTTTTTACAGATAGAACTAGAGGTACATCTAAGATGAGTACAAGTATTTTTAAAGAGGCTTTCTTTGGAGTAATTACTTTAAAAGTCAGAAGTTATTTTAGAAAGTTCAATAGATAAAATGAAAATAGGAATTATTGAGTTAAGTAAATCACATGCTGAATGTATTTATACACAGCTACTTTTTTTCAAACGAATGAGTGATGTGAAAATTACTTTAATAAGAACGCCTAATTTATTACATTCTTCAAGTGACTTTCAAGATGAATTTGATGAAGTGAAAACATTTGATATCGATAATTCATCTTTAACAGATTTATGGAAAGTAAGAAAATACGTAGTAAACAAAGATTTTGATAAAATTATCTTTAATACAGGACAAGGAGATATTGCTAAAAAGCTATCACTTTTTCCATATCCTAAAAAGATAGAATTTATTGGTATTTTACATAATACGAAAAAATTACAAAGAAGCATTGGTCAAAAAATAATAGGCTTAAAGTGTAAAAAATATTTTATTTTAGCTGATTATCTTTTAAGAAATACGACCAAATCAAAAACAAAATTCACTTCAATTTACCCTATATATTTCCCTAATTATAAATTAATTGATATTCCTAAAGAAGATGGGGAAGTTTGGATAACTATTCCTGGCAGTATTAATTTTAAAAGGAGACCTTATCAAAAGTTAATTCAACAAATTTCTAGTTTCAGAGAATATAAAAATATAAAGTTTATTCTTCTAGGGAGTAGTAATACTGAAAATATAGAACATTTAGAAAAACTAATTGAACAAAATAATATTGAATCTAATATAATTTATTGGAAGGATTTTCTCAGTAATATAGAATTTCACTCTTATTTAAAAAAGTCTGATTATATATTACCTTTTGTTGAAATTACATCAGATAATGATATGTATAATTTTCAAATTACAGGTACTTTTAATTTAGCATATGCACATCAGAAAGTTATGATTCTTCATGAAACTTTAAAAAAAGAAGAATTTAGGAATAATGCTGTTTTTTATTCAGATATTAATATAAGGGATGTAATATTAGGTTTAATAGATACTCCAAGGGAATTTATTTTTGAAAAGAAATTTGATTTTAATTATCAGCTGGAAAAATTCTCTTCGTTTATTTTAAGCTAAAGAAATATTTCAACAAAAGTTTAAACTATTGAAAATAATTTGTAAAAATAAACGGAGTATATAAAACCCCGAAAAATGTCTAGATTGACTTTCCGGGGTTTTAATATGCTTTCTTGTTTAAATTTAAAATACATCTTGTTATTCAAGTAAGTTACCTTTTACCAAGACTTTCAAAATAAACTTGAAATCTAAACTTTGATAGGTATTGAAATCTATTTCCAAGATTCTCAAAGTAATATGAGGTAGTATTCATTTTTACTCCCACTCCTATTTTTTTAATTTAATAACTTTATTAGTTGTCTATAAATAAACTTATTAAAGCCAACACTCATTTGATAATTGAGCGTTAAATGATTTTTATATCTCTCTTTAGGTAAGATTACTTTGTTAAGTTCTTTCTCATGTAAAGCCAACCTTTTAGGGAATAGTTCATTTTTGACATATTCATATAGTTCAAAGTCAAGTGTATTCATTTCCTTTATAATATCTAATGATTGAGGATCTTTAATTACACTATTTTTAATTGAATTATCTTGAGCGATAAGCTTTCGCATATACTTATAATTCATTGGTTCTGGACAGGTAAGTTTAAGAAGCTTTAATGAATCATTAAATTTTTCAGTAATACCTACAAAGAAATATTTATCTGTCAGGATTTTTTTTTTTGCCTTTTCTACATCATCACATCCTGTAATCATTTTTGTTTGCATATTATGTTTATAATTATCTTTAGCCCACTCTTGAAAACTTTTCTGATAATTATTTCTAATACATTGATCTTGATAATGAGAAGCTGTTCGTGTTATAGGATCACGGAGAAATGTCATAAAATGGAGATTAGGCTCACTAAGGTTTTTGGTAGGCTCTTCTAAATTATGTCCTGAAATACATTTTATTTCCCCAAATATTTTTTTTGCAAAATCTAAATCCAATTGTGTAAAAATTGCTTTTTTATTTTTCAATGAATCTACATGTTTTTTCCCAAATGTATTTCTCAAAATAAACTTTAAAGATGTTCCTGCAGTTTTTCAATATGAACGAATACAAGCAATTTTAATTTAATTGTAGTATTTCTTTTAACCTAGAATACAAATCATCTTGATTAAACTTTTCAAAGAGGATTTGATTACCTCTTTGTCCCATTTTGTTAGCTTTTTCATCATCAACTAATACATCAGTAATAGCATTTGCCATTGCATCAATATCTAAATAGTCGACAATATATCCTGATTTATCATTTTCAATAATTTCAAGAGCAGATGTTTTATCAAAAGCAATACATGGTAAGTTACAACTCATAGCTTCTAAAAGCACAAATCCAAAACCTTCCCACCGAGATGGTAATACAAGGACTTTTGCTTGTTGGATGAAAAACCTAACATTTTTTTGGAACCCAAGAAACTCAATAGAATTATCAAGTTTCAAACTCTTAACTTGAGATTCTAAATTTATTCTTTCGATTCCGTCACCTACAATTAATAATTTACCATCTGGAACCTTTTTTATTACTTTTTCCCATGCTTTAATAGCTAAATCAACACCTTTTTCTTTCGCTAATCGACTAACTATTATAGCTGTAGGAGTTTTCTTAGGTGAGGGTAAAGATTGATATTTGACTACATTGTGTAGAATACTGTTGTCTACATTACTATACTGCTTGAAATTTTTCATAGCAGAGTCTGTAACAAGTGAGTTTGATACTATTTTATCAACATATTTTTTAAATAAAAATTTATTCCAAAAATTAAATGTTGGTGAAATCGGAATACCTCTTCTAAAGATGATATTAGAAACACCTTTATTCCTCGCTATAGGTGCAACTAATTTTAATTCTAATGTTGAATTAAGAATGATGGATGATACTGTTTTTAACCTATCTTTTAATTCCACTTTATTCATAATTAAAATTGGAATAGGTAGTATAGGTAAATGAATGCTTATATAAGGTAAATTATCTTGTTTAATCTTTTCTTCTAATTTACTTCCTTTAGTAACAATAAATAAAATATTATGACCTCTATTAAAAAAAACTTTGCCAGATGAATAAAACCATTCTTCACCTCCTCCCCATGTTTTTGAAAGGTTAGCAAATGCAATAGTATCTCTATATTTACCTTGATGAAGATTCTTCATCTTGGTAACTTTTGCATGTTCGAACATTTTAAAATACTTAAAAAATACTGTGATAGATACATAGGCTGAAATAAGAAAACCTCTCCAACCTGAAAGAAAGCCCCTTTTTAAAATATAACTTCTGAAGAAAGCAAAGACAGTCTTTAGAAAAATCATGAAAGGAGGAACCACACGTTTGTTATTGATATTTTGTTCAACATTTAACGTTGTATAAAATTGCATCTTTTCTATTATTTCAGAAATAGATGTGTAAGATTCGTGATAAAGTTCACCTTTTAATTTGATTTTCTTTAAGTTTTTAACAATTATCGTCTCATGAACTTGTACATCAGTAAAGTTTGTGATGTTTTTATTATAGATCCTATAAACAAATTCATTCCCCCAATCTGTAGTAGTAATTTTCTTACCTAAATACTCATTTACTCTATGAATTATTCCTACTGAATTCTTATTTGATAGGTCATAATTAGCTATAGATTTTAGTAGTTTTGAAGAAATAATTTCATCTGAATCAATAGAAAAAACCCAATCATTCTTGGCATAAGAAGCTGCTAAATTTTTTAGGGGACCAAAACCAGTAAACGGTGAATGAAAAACTTTCACATTATCAAACTGTTCAGCAATTGACAATGAAGAATCTGTAGAACCATTATCTAAGATGATTACCTCTTGAAATGATTGTAAAGATTTCAATGTTGCTTTCAATGATTTCTCAGCATTTTTCAAAATCATTACAGCTGAAATATGTGTAATATTTATCATATACGTTATTTAGTGTATTCTTGAAGCTCTTGAAGTTTTTTGTAAACTCCATTCTCAATGTTCATCAATGAAGCATGATTACCTTCTTCCACAATCTCCCCTTCTTTCACAACCAAAATTTTATCTGCTTCTTGAATAGTTGACAATCTATGTGCAATGACAAGTACAGTTCTACCTTTCATTAAATGTTGAATGGCATTCTGTACTAATTTTTCTGATTCTGTATCCAAAGCTGAAGTTGCCTCATCTAAGATAAGAATTTCTGGATTTTTTAAGATCGCTCTCGCAATACTTAATCTTTGTTTTTGTCCTCCAGAAAGTTTTGATCCGCGATCACCAATAATAGATTGATAACCTTCTTCCGTTTTCACAATAAACTCGTGAGCATTCGCAATTTTTGCAGCTTCAATTACTTGTTCTTCTGTAGCTTCAGTACCGAATGCAATGTTATTAAAGATTGTATCATTAAACAGGATAGATTCTTGTGTTACAATCCCCATATGAGAGCGTAAAGAATTTAATGTATAATCTTTAATATTATGTCCATCAATATCTACACTTCCTTCTCTTGGATCATAGAATCTAGGAATTAAATCAGCTAAAGTAGATTTACCTCCACCAGAAGGACCTACCAAAGCAACCATTTGTCCTTTTTTCAATTCGAAATTAATGCCTTTTAAAACATCTTTATCTTCATATCCAAAACGAACATTTTTAAATTCTACTCCTTCTTTGAAGTCTTTCAATTCTTTTGCATCAGCTGCATTTTTGATAGTAGGTTCTGTATCTAACAAATCAAAAATACGCTCTGTTGCTGCCATACCTCTTTGAATTGAACTTAAGTTTCCTGAAATCGCTTTTACAGGGTTTAATACCTGCGTAAACAAAACCAAGTAAGCCATAAATTCTGCAGCAGTAAGGGATGCATCAGCAGATAATACAATAGTACCACCTAAGTATAAAAGAACACCAACAAAGAAAACCCCCATAACTTCAGACAAAGGAGAAGCTAATTCTCTTTTTGAAGCGAATTCTTTGAATGCTTTAACATAACCTTGATTATTCTTCTCATAAGAAGACTTTACATATTTATCAGCATTGAAGCCTTTAACGACTCTCATACCAACAATCGTCTCATCTAGTACACCTAAGAGATCTGCTGAGATATCTTGTAAATTATGAGAAACTTGCTTTAATTTTTTTGCAATAAGACCAATTGATATACCTGAAACAGGTAAAATCAGGAATACAAACATGGTCATTTTCGGTGATAAGTAAATAAGTGTACTAAAGAATATCACCAACATAATTGGGTCTTTGATAAATGTTACTAAAGAACCAAAAGCTTTTTCAGATTCAGTAATATCAGTTGTTGATCGAGCTATGATATCACTTTTTTTAGAATTAGTTAAATAACCAATATCTAAACTTAAAACTCTATCAAAAATACTAGTACGTAGCTTTGCGATAGTTGTTCTTTTATAATTTTCGGCTAATCTTCTCTCGATGTATCGAAATGTATTTGTAAACAATGAAGCCAAGAAAGTGAATATACAAATCAACATCAAGGCACTTAATTTTCCTTTTGCTAGAATTAATAAACCAAATTCTTGATATGCATAATCTTTTATAAATGCTCCAGTGAAATCGAATTCATTTAAGGTTAAAAGCTTTTCTGGAATTTCGAATGATTTTTCACTATTAAATAAAATATCTAATAGAGGAATCATGAACGTGAAATTTAGTAAACTAAACACACTCATGAATAATGACACAAAAAAGTAGGGAACTAGAAAAGAAGCAAGGTCACCTCTGAATGTTAAAAGTCGTTTGTATATATTCATATGCTCTTCGAGCTAAAAATGTTATTCGTATTTGTTTGAGCAACAAATGTAATCATTGCTTTCATAAACCTCCCTACTTATTTATCAGATAATAACATTTATTTCAAAGTCTTTATTATTTTTGAAGCGTTAACATCATCATTATGAATACAAAAACGGCATTAATAGTTGGAAGTACAGGTCTGATTGGTAATCATTTACTACAAGCATTACTTCAAAATGATCAATATCATAAAGTCATTTCTTTGAATAGGAAGTCCTCCGGTATTCAACATGAAAAATATGTTGAAATGATTATAGATTTTGATACATTATCTACTTTATCCTTACAGCAAAATATAGATGATGCTTTTTGTTGTTTAGGGACTACAATGAAAAAAGCGGGTAGCAAAGAAGCTTTCTACAAAGTAGATTATACTTATGTCATTGAGTTTGCCAATCTAGCAAAAAAAGAAGGAGCTCAAACCTTCCAAGTCGTTTCTGCAATGGGTGCCAATGCAAAATCACCTTTTTACTATAATCAAGTAAAAGGAATGATGGAGAAAGAGCTTTCAAAATGTAAGTTTTCTACACTAAACATCTTTCAACCGTCGTTATTACTAGGAGAAAGAAATGAAAATAGAGCTGGAGAAGATTTTGGAAAAGTACTCAATTCTCTTTTTTCTTTTATGATACCTAAAAAATACAAAGGCATAGAAGGAAAAAAAGTCGCCTACTTTATGATAAAAAAAGCACAAGAAATTAATAAAAGAGAAATTAATTTCTTTACTTCAGATATGATGCAGTAATTTTTTCAATAAACACTCTTCATTTTTTAACTATCAAACTCTACTTTAAACTTATGTATCCCAAAAGTTTTAATCATAAGCTAAACTTTCTATTCATGTTGATGTGTTACTTTTTTATCCACCAACACGGTTTAGCACAACAAAAAAAAGATATCCATGATTATGCACCCACTACTGATAAACATTGGAGTATAGCAATCTATGGAGGTACTAGTAACTATTTTGGAGACTTAACATCAAAGGCTTCTCCTTTTAGTATTGATCCTTCATTATCAGGAGCGAGTTTAGGTTTTGCATATGAAAAAAGATTTGCACATCGCTTTTTATTTAGAGCTGAATGGGGATGGTCTCGTTTATGGGGAGATGACGCTCAAACAGCAGAAGTTGGTAGTTTTGAATACAATAGAAATCTACACTTTAGAAATGATGTTTACCAATTATCAGCTTTAGCCCAAATTGATATTTTTCCTCATTATGGTCATTTTTCTGAAAGAAAAAGATTCTCTCCTTATATTCTCACTGGTATTACTGGATTTGTTCATAATCCTATGGGAAAAACAACAGCACAATATGGTGATACTTGGGTAGATCTCTCTCCTTTGGGTACAGAAGGACAAGGCAGTGAACTATATAGAGATTACTATAATAAGTTAGGGTTAGCAATTCCGTTTGGCTTAGGGGTAAATATTAAAGTAACAGATAGAATAGATATTGGTCTCGAATGGGTAACTCGATTTACTTTTACGGATTATTTAGATGATGTTAGTCGTAGTTATGTAGGAGATGCTCATTTTGGCGAAAATACTTTTGCTGCAGCGATGGCGGATAGATCTATCGAAAGTACTGCTATTCTAACAGGAGATCCAAGACAAGTTCCTGCTATGAAGTTTAGTGCAGGGGACAAAAGAGGTAGTAATGATAAACGAGATGGTTACTCAAATTTTTCTATTAGAGTAAAATACATTCTTTCAAAAAATAAACCACCAAAAGATCTTTCTTGGTTACACAAAAATCATGAACACTTCAAACCAACATTACATGCTAAAAAGGTAGAAAGTAATACTCGTGGAGGTTCAAAATTCACGAAATATCAAGATCGATATAACATTCAAAATTTAGCAATCAATACTGAAGGTTCTGAAAAATCTCCTCAGTTTTATAAAGATGGTTTAATTTATTCTACGGATAGAAACGATAGAAAACATTTCAATAAACATTACAGAAAATCTTATTACAATTTCTACTTTGCTCCGTTGCATGACTTATATCGTAATGAGCAGACCCGACCGATTGCAATAGATAGTTCTAGTTTCAATCATTATCATCATCATTCTGCAGTACAAATTGATGATGAACATATCGTTGCGACTCTTTATCATGCTGATGCTCCAAATCAAGAAATTGCTCAACATAAACTTTTTATGATTGATATTCTGGGAGAAAATATTTGGACTAATATTCAGGAATTACCATTTAATAATGAACATTATTCTATATCGGAACCAACATTAAGTCAAGATGGAAATACAATGTATTTTGTCTCTGACATGGAAGGAGGATTTGGTGGAACAGACATTTATGTAAGCTACCGCTTAAATGATCAATGGACTTATCCTATTAACCTTGGAGAAATTGTCAATACTCCTGGAGATGAAGTTTCTCCATACATTCATCCAGATGGTTCGTTATATTTTGCTTCAGATGGACATGAAGGAATGGGAGGTCTTGATTTATACGAAAGTTACATAAAAGACGGGAAGATTTTTGCCATTGCTAATTTAGGAGCACCTGTAAATTCACAATATGATGATTTTGGTTTAATCTTAAATCCTGTAAAAAGAATTGGCTATTTCACTTCAAACCGTTTAGGAGGGAAAGGTGGAAATGATATTTATCAATTAAATGTCAATGAAATCAATTTGTCAAGGATGTTGACAGATGAGCATGAAAACCTCTTTACTATTGAAGCTATGAAACTAAAGGGAAAAGTAGTTTCGGAAGATTCAAAAGTTGCATTGCCTAGAATTTTAGTCAGTTTAAAAAATCTAGAAACTAATGCTCTTATCACAAAAAGGACTGATGATAATGGAAATTATGAATTTGATATTTCTAATGAATCAAACTATGAAATCTTTCCTTCAGCTTTTGGGTATAAGAGGATGAAACCTACTCAAATCTCCACAGTTGGTGTATTTGGACGACATACTATTGATGAAACATTGGAAATAGCTCCACTTGCACAAAAAGTTAAATTATATGGGCAAGTAACAAATAAGAATACAGGTGAAGTCTTAAAAAATATTGAGTTAGTATTTATTTCACCAAATGAAAACGAAAATATTTATGTAAAATCTGATGCTGAAGGTAATTATAGTATGGAAATCGTAAAGGATAAAAAATACTATTTCTTTGTTGAGGAAAAGGGATTCCTGGAAAAGAATTATCAAATTCCAGACTTATCTAAATTTAGAACTGTTACTTCGATGAAATATAATATTCGATTGGACCCTAAAGAGATGGAATAAAAAAAAGAGGATGTTTGAAAATCAATCAAACATCCTCTTTTTTTTAATTGTCATATTGTAAATCAAAATTATCAATAGTTAAAACACTGCCTACAGCTCCAGTAAATGAATCTCCTAGAGCACTTGATGAGAAGACAATGATTATATGAGTTGGAAACTCTGATGGATCTGCCCAACTATCCTCTTCTTCACCAGGCCAGGTATTTAATCCCATATATGGTTTTTCGGCTAATGTTTCTGCAGGTATTTCTCCGTAAATAAAATCCATTTCCAAAGAAGTCCAATCCGCCACTTCATCTCCACTTCTAAACCATGCAGTTCCTAACCTTTGTCTTGTTCCATCATCCTGCCTTACTTGAAGAACCACATAAATATCTGTAATATCATAGCCAGGACCTTCCACATCTCCTTCTCTATAATCTGTTCCTGGAACATAAGTATAATCTACTGTAAAACTAGAAGGTTTACTTCCAAAAGGTCTACCAAAATTAATATTACTTCTAGGGTGATTTGCATCAGGAAAATCATCCGTAAATTTTCCTGAAAAAATACTTCCTGCCGATAATAATTTAAGTGCTCCTAACCCAACCATTTTTGTTTCCATCTTTGCATAAACTCCACGATCATCCGTTGAGTCTGGAGAAACTAAAAATGTTGCAGAGCTGACAATAGTTGCCGCCTTATTTGGAGTATCCCAATATTGAGAACCATTTGTTGCGTCTCCAGGTGACGGTTGAAAATAACTATTCACTTGATACCATTCATCAAAACTCGAATTTGGTATCACGTCTGCTTGAAGATCTGCATGTACTTTCCATACTGAAGAATCACCATTTTCTGCAGTTACAGTATATAAAACTGTATCTCTAAAATCTTGAGGTTCTCCAACTCCTGGATTTACGGTCGACAAACTAGAAGTTGTAATTGAAGTTGGGGATAAATTTGATCTATCTGCTCTCTCATTAACTGGAACGACAATTATTCTATTCACAGAATCAATAACGGTTGTTCCGGATTGCATTTCTAATTCAAAACCTTGAATTTCACTTTGATTTGATAACCCAAAATAATCCCAATCTACACATGAGGTAAATACAATTGGTAAAATGCTAATAAGTAATAGTTTAATATTTTTCATGAGCCATTTAATTAGAAATAGTAAGCAACTGCTAATTTGATTTGCAATAGGTTAATTCTAAAATTTAAATTAAAGTCAGTTTTTGTAGACTCTTCTACATAATCAGTTGTCGAAGTCTTATGATCCATCTCTAATCCTAGTAAACCTACAGAGGCTTCAAAAGCAAAACCGTCCGCAATAAAAGCGGCTAATCCTGGCTGGATTCCAATACCTAAAAGTACCTTATCCGTCAAAACTTTACTTGTACTACCATTTGTTTCATTTTGAGTCAAAGTTCTCGTTGCTCCAACTTGTAGAGCTGTTTGATTAAATAAACTAAATCGTCTATTAGCACTCAAAGGAATATAATTTCTCAAATAAGGTGCAAAGAAATACCCATGTGATATCTCCCTTAAATGTGTTGTTTCGTCATTAGCAGTATAAAGTTCATCTTTATTAGAGCTTTTGTACTGAAACTCAAGTCCGACCATAAAAAAGTCTTTAATAAAATATCCTCCTTGAACTCCAACTTGGAATGAACCATTATCTTGACTGTGTAATTCTCTAATAAATTGATCTTCATTTTCTGCAGAACTTGTCGACAGTTGAAGAGTTAATGAGGTATACCATTGCCCTCTTCCTTCATTATGATTAAAATCTAAATCTCTTGGGTCTTGGTCTGTATCGGTTTTAGTAGGTTGCTCGCTACTAACACTATCTTGAGCGTTAATAATAGATACACTGATCATATAAATGAATAGTGTATAAAATAAGTTTTTCATATTTAGTAATTAGATAAGAAAAATAGAGAGTTTTATTTATCTAAATAAGATACTAAATATTTGGAATAGATTAAGAAATAAACTAGAACTTTTTAGGTGGTCTTGATAGAGTATACATTCTCATTAATGGAATCCTATAAAGTAATCTAAACTGAAAGTTTAATCTTGAACGATCATCTTTATTAAAATACCAGCCTGGAATATCATTTTTAGTAATAGCTGTAGGTGGAAAATCCTTTTTTATTGTATAAGCAAAACCAAAATCAGCAATAAAATTTTTTACCAACAATACCTTAATCGCTACCGTCACCTCAAACCAGTCCACATTTACATTCTTCTCTGTAAGATGTTTTAATGTAGCACCTTCTTCCCAGTAACCATTACCTGTACTATAGTAGTCTGCAGATTGATCAAAGGTAGAATTCGCATATTTAAAACCGAAAGAAAGGCCACTTGTCTCTGATGATCTTTTCATCACGTTGTATTCCACACCTACTCGATAAAAAGAACCGTTACTTCTGTATTTAAAATAATTAGATTCAGGATTTTCTCGAGTTCTATCCATTTGCCCATATTCAGCCGTAATATAATAAGCATTACGAATCATAATATCTCCATAAAGTGTATAGGCATTCATTCCATCAATAAATGCTGATTGCATCAATGGTCTCATATCTGCACCGAGACGAATAGCTGAAATCACAAAAAACTCTGAGCCTTTTGGTTCACCCTTTTTGTTTAATGGCCAAGGTTTTTCTACCTCTACCGAATCTTCTGATAATCCAGTCGCAGTTTCTTGTCCTGTTTTGAGTTGATCATCCTGAGCCAGAGTTTCAAGAGAAATACCCAAAATGAATAGACATAATGCAAATATTTTAGATATAGAGTTTAACATTTGGCCAATTTGGGTTAGTATTAATAGTAGTTCGATCAATTTCCATTCGCCTTATGTTAGGGCCATTTGGATATTCAATTTCAGGTAATTGTACTCCTCCTGTATCTAATAAAATATTTCCTACACCATCAAAAAAGATACATCCTGTTTCATCATCACTTATGGTTGTATTCGTATTAAATACTACTTTCATTTCTTGAGTAATCGTAGTATTTGCACTATCTCTAACAAATACAAAGGTAGTACTCGATGTTCCATTTAATGGTAAATAAATTGTACTGAATCTATCTGAAGAAGTATAAATTGGAGTAATTTCTTTTCCTTTTATATAAATTGAATCAAATGAATATTCTTGTTGAATACCATCTTCATAATCATAGTATGTACAGATCAAATTTCTACTTGCTGTCTTTTCTGTTGCGTCACACACATCGATCACAAAACGTACATTTTCTGTAATTGTATCAGCTGTAATTGTACTACTTGTTACGACTACTGAATCGAATAATGATAATTCTCCTCCTTTGTAACTTGTCATTCCAGGTCCTCCTGCATTAGGAGATACTTTTAATCCTGTCAATTGTTCATATGCACCACAATCAGGTCCATTTACTTCCACAGAACTCTCATAACTAATGTAAGTTGTATCGACTGTACCATTTGTAATAAAAGAAAAACCAGTTTCTCTTGACGTAACTTTTAATGGTAATAAATACTTATTGTTCGCCATTTTTGTGATTTCAACATCACTACCAACCCCAACTACAGACTCAAAATCAACATCGATTGCTGATGATGGATTATTTTTATCATAAAAAGCTCCCACTGCAAAAGAAGATGGATTAGAATAGGCATCACAATCTCTACATGATGGGATTACAAAAAATATAGACAAGGGTACCAATGACAGCAATCCCCTTTTGATTAATTTCATCAAGTTCATACAACAAATTTAAGGAGCAATTCACAATATAAAAGCATTTTTGAAATTGGATTAAGATTTCGTACTACAAATCAATCAATTCTTTTTATAAAAAATTGCTTCTTCTAAGATTAGGTAACTTAAAAGCAAAAAAAAGCGACCCCGAAGAGTCGCTTTACCTGATGACATTTATCTTTTAAAAGACTATTTTAATAATTCATAAATACCTGCTACACCTTGGCCTCCACCGACACAAGCTGTAACCATTCCGTATTTCTGATTACGTCTTCTCATTTCATTGAAAAGCTGAACTGAAAGCTTTGCACCTGTACATCCTAGAGGGTGACCTAATGCAATTGCTCCACCGTTTACATTTACAATACCTGGGTCAATATCAATGTTTTTCAAAACAGCTAATGATTGTGCTGCAAAAGCTTCATTTAATTCTACTTGCTCAATATCTGATAATTTAAGACCTGCTTGAGCTACTGCTCTTGGAATAGCATCTACTGGACCAATACCCATGATACGAGGATCAACCCCTGCCGAAGCATAAGATACCATTCTTGCGATAGGCTCTAATTTTAATTCTTTCACCATACGCTCAGACATTACCATTACAAATGCTGCTCCGTCTGAAGTTTGTGATGAGTTACCTGCTGTCACTTGTCCACCTTGCTTGAAAGCAGGTTTTAATCTACCTAAACCGGCAGCATCTGACTTACGAGGTCCTTCGTCTGTATCTACAACGAATTCTCTTGTTTTCTTACGGTCACCGTCTAAGTAAGTCTCTTTTACAGTGATCGGAACAATCTCATCCTTAAATTTACCTTCAGCAATTGCTGCTAAAGCTTTTTCATGTGATTTAACTGCAAATTCATCTGCTTCATCACGATCAATACCGTAATCTTTTGCCACTTCCTCTGCCGTAAGACCCATATTCAAGTAATATTGAGGAGTCTCAGTTGCAATTTTGTAGTTCAAACCAGTCTTGTAACCCATCATTGGAACCATAGACATTGATTCGGTACCACCTGCAATGATACAATCTGCCATACCTGCACGGATTTTTGCCGTTGCCATAGAGATTGTTTCTACACCAGAACCGCAATATCTGTTTACTGTAACTCCTGGTACTTTTAAATTATCTGGAGCAAAAGCCAATAATGAAATCATTCTTGCCATCTGCATACCTTGTTCTGCTTCTGGAATTGCACAACCTACAATTAGGTCATCAATTCGTGTTGGGTCCAAAGCGGGTACACTTTGAACGAGATGTTGGATGACATCTGCTGCTAAATCGTCAGGACGTGTGAATCGAAATCCACCTTTTTTCGCCTTGCCAATTGCTGTTCTATATCCTGCTACTATGTAAGCTTCCATTGTTTTAATTATTAATGATCGTTGTTAAAGATTAGTTTCTAAGTGGTTTACCTTTGAATAAAATACTTTGGATACGCTCCAACGTTTTCTTCTCACCTGATAAACTCAAGAACGCTTCACGCTCTAAGTCCAATAAATATTGCTCTGAAACTAAAGTTGGAGCTGAAAGATCTCCACCATTGATCACATAATTTAATTTACGAGCAATCTTAGCATCGTGCTCTGAAGCCCAGTGTGCATATTGCATACCTGCTACACCTGCTTCAAACAATGCCATACCACCACGACCTTGTACTTTAATATCTCTTCTTTGATTTGCTTGAGCATAACCTAAAGCTGCCATTTCTAACACACGAGTTTTAGCATCAGCAATAACACGCTTGCGGTTTAATGTTACTCTAGAATGAGCATTCATGAAGCCCATGTCACTCATTTCTTCTGCTGAAGTTGCAACTTTTGCTGTCGCAACACTCATAAATGCATCTTGAAGACGGTTGTATTCTGGATCTCCTGAACGGAATGAATCTGAAACGCGAAGTGCCATTTCTTTTGTTCCACCACCAGCAGGAATTAGACCTACACCAACTTCTACAAGACCCATATAAGTCTCTGCATGTGCTTGGATAGCATCACAGTGCATAGAAAGTTCACAACCTCCGCCAAGTGCTAAACCAGAAGTTGCTGCTACTACAGGTACTGAAGAATAACGAACTTTCATCATTGTTTTTTGGAACTGAGCTATCATTAAATTGATTTCATCATATTCCTGATCACAAGCAAACATAAATAGCATCGCTAAGTTCGCTCCTGCCGAGAAGTTTGCTGATTCATTACCAATCACTAAACCTTTCCATCCTTTTTCTTCAGCAATAGAAATTGCCGTATTAATACCTTCGATGTTTTCAGCACCTAAAGCATTCATTTTTGTATGGAATTCAAGGTTCAGTACGCCATCTCCAATATCAAATAAGGTAGCACCCGCATTTCTCCAAACTACATTCTCACCACGCAATGTTTCTAACATTACTAATGATTCTGTACCAGGAACAACTTTATATGATTTAGAAGGAATATCGTAATACAAACGCTTACGATCTTCGTTTTTGTAGAATGAAGTATGTCCTGCTTCAAGCATTTCATACACCCAAGCAGCTGGCTTCTCACCTGCAGCTTCCATTTTTTCTACCGTTTCTTTTACGCCAAGAATATCCCATGTTTCAAATGGACCTAATTCCCAAGCAAAACCAGCTGCTACCGCTTCATCAATTCTGAATAATTCATCAGCAATCTCAGGAATACGGTTAGAGCAATAACGGAACACATCGAAGAATGTCTTACGATAGAATTCACCTGCCTTATCTTCAAAATTAAGAAGAATAGGAAGACGTTCTCTTAGGTTATCTATATCTTTTACCGCCTCTAAAGCTTTGAATTTAGCTCTAGTTTTTGGTTGATATTCGAATGTTTCAAGGTTGATTTCAAGAATGACTTTTTTACCATTCTCATCTTTTGTTTTCTTATAATAACCTTGCTTTGTTTTGTCACCATACCATTGACGCTCGCTTAATTCACTAACGATTTTTGGTAAAACAAAACGCTCTTTTGATTCATCTTGTGGTAAACCTGCATGAAGGTTATTTGATACTTTCACCATTGTATCCAAACCTACAACATCACTTGTACGGAAAGTTGCTGACTTTGCTCTACCAATAAGAGGACCCGTCAATTTATCCACTTCACCTACAGATAAGCCCATTTCTTGGATAGTATGCATACCTGACATGATTGCATAAACACCAATACGATTGGCAATAAATGCAGGAGTATCTTTACATAATACAGTTTCTTTTCCAAGATGAACATCACCGTAATGCATTAAGAAATCAACAACATCTTGGTCAGTGCTTGGACCAGGAATGATTTCTAATAAACGTAAGTAACGTGGAGGGTTGAAGAAGTGAGTACCACAGAAGTTTTTCACAAAATCTTCGCTTCTACCTTCACACATAAACTTCATTGGAATACCAGAAGTATTCGAAGTAATTAATGTTCCTGGCTTACGGAATTCTTCTACTTGTTCAAAAACCTTCTTCTTAATGTCTAAGTTTTCAACTACTACTTCGATTACCCAATCGCACTCTGCGATTTTAGGCATATCATCCGTAAAGTTTCCAGTTGACACTAAGCGCTCAATTCCTTTCTTGAAAATAGGTGCAGGCTTAGATTTTAACGCTGTCTTTAAAGCATCATTTACAATTCTGTTACGAACTGCTTTCGTCTCAAGAGTTAGACCTTGAGCTGCTTCTTTTTCTGATAATTCACGAGGTACTATATCTAATAATAAAACCTCTACGCCAATGTTGGCAAAGTGACATGCGATTCTCGATCCCATAACGCCGGAACCCAGTACCGCCACTTTATTGATAGTTCTGTTTTTCATCGGTTTACCGATTGGTGTTGTTTATTTTGATATTTATTTTGAATGGGGTGTAAACGTTTTTCAGTAGTTAGTTTAATATAATTACTTAGGAACGTTTTCCTCTGTTATTCCAAAACTCTTCAGTTGATCTCGGATTTCTTCGTACATCTGTCCTTTCGGATCTTTGATCACTTCATTAATCCCGTCCATGACTTTGAAGAATGTCATTAAGTCTTCCTGAGAAATTTTCTCTTCTACTCTTCGCTGAAATACTTTAACGGTTTGCTTCGACATCTCCCTTTTTACTTGACCATAGTCTGTTAGACGGATGATGACTTTTCGTTTATCAGTTTTGTCCGCTACTCTTTCAATCAATCCTTTCTCCTCGAAATTTTTCAACATTCTTGTCAAACTTCTTGCCTCCATCCCCATCAAAGGAGCAATTTTAGTGGCAGGAGTTCCTTCAACAGGATCAATATTCAAAAGTACGAAACCAATAGAGTGAGAGATTTCATAATCAGCCCCTAAAACATTATACATTTTAGAGATGGCTAACCAGGTTGCTTTAATACTTAAATCTATCGACTTTTTCTTTTTTTCAGATCTGCGTAACTCGCCCATGCGTTCATAATAATTTTTGTGATGTGTGTGTTTATTGGTGAGATGCATAGGAATATTTTACGTCTAAAATACGCTTATCGTCTCCTTCTAATTTCAAATATATAAATATTTAGTATGCAAGCATAACATTTTTCAAAAAGATTTATTAAAACTTGTTCAGAAAACTAGTAATAATCGTAAAAGTTGTATCACATTACGCACAATAAAAGGATGCTTTCAAACATTTAATTACATTTGTATACTATCTTAGTTGTGCAAACAACAGTTTTAGAAAATCATCGAAATAGATTCAATAGAAAGCTGAATGAAAGAACTCGCTTATCTTAATAAATATATTTATCGTTATGGCTTTAGATTAACAATGGGGATTATCTTTATGATCATTTCCAACATCTTTGCCATTGCTCCTGCACAAGTTGTACGATACGCTTTAGATTTAGTCGTTGAAACATTAAAAACACAGACTTTACTAAAAGGGTCTGATGTTTATACTCCATATATTGATGAATTTTTCCAAGTCGTCTTACTTTACGGTGGTGTTATTGTCGGAATGGCTTTAATGAGAGGTATTTTCCTTTTCTTGGTTCGTCAGACTATTATTGTGATGTCAAGACATATTGAGTATGATTTGAAAAATGACATCTTTGAGCACTATCAGAAATTACCATTGAGTTTTTATAGAAAAAACAACACAGGGGATTTGATGGCACGTATTTCTGAGGATGTTAGTAAGGTGAGAATGTATCTTGGGCCTGCAATAATGTATAGTATCAACATGGTTATTTCATTTGTGTTGACTATTTCATTAATGGCAAGTATCAATGTAGAATTGACTATTTGGGCACTTTTCCCACTTCCATTACTTTCTATAAGTATTTATTTCGTCAATAATATCATCAATAAAAAGTCTGAATTAATACAGCAACAACTTTCTTCGATGTCCACTTTTGTTCAAGAAGCATTTTCAGGAATCAGAGTTTTAAAGGCATTTGTAAGAGAAAAAGAATCATTAGATCAGTTTTCTGAAAACGCCAATGAGTACAAGGAGCGTCAATTAGAATTAGCCAAAGTAAATTCACTTTTCTATCCTTTGATGCTTTTCTTAATTGGTTTAAGTACTATTCTAACTGTTTATGTTGGTGGTTTAGAAGTTGAAAAAGGTGCGATTACCCCTGGTGTAATTGCCGAATTTATCATGTACGTAACACTATTAACTTGGCCTGTAACTTCATTAGGTTGGGTTACAAGTATTGTTCAACGTGCTGCTGCTTCTCAAAAAAGAATCAATGAATTCTTAAGTATTGAACCCGAAATTGTTTCTCCAACAAATAAACCTTACGATATTGAAGGAACGATTAAATTTGATAAAGTTTCCCTGGTTTATCCTGATTCTGGTATTAAGGCATTAGATCAAGTTTCTTTTGATATTGAAAAGGGAAAAACATTAGCGATACTTGGTACTACAGGTTCGGGTAAAAGTACAATTGCAAACTTGATCTCAAGATTATACGATCCTTCTGAAGGAACTATCTATATCGACAACCAAGATCTGAAGACTTTAAATCTACATGATGTGAGGTCACAAATTAATATGGCACCACAAGATGTATTCTTATTCTCAAATACTTTAAGAAGTAATATTGCTTTTGCGAAAGCAGGTGCAACTGAAGAGGATATCATACGAGCTACAAAAAATGCTGGCTTGTGGGAAAATATTCAAAATATGGATAATGGACTAGACACTGTTGTTGGTGAACGTGGAATTACCTTATCAGGAGGTCAAAAACAAAGAGCTACCATTGCCAGAGCAATTCTAGGAACGCCAAAAATATTAATCCTTGATGACAGTTTATCTGCCGTTGATACCAATACTGAAAATGAGATTTTAAATAATTTACAGGAAGTGATGAAAGATAGAACCTCCGTAATTATTTCTCATAGAGTTTCTTCTGTAAAATTGGCAGATAAAATTATCGTTCTTCATGAAGGTAAAATTATAGAACAAGGTACTCATGATGAACTACTTAAGATAGAAGGGCACTATCAAGCTTTATACAAGCAACAATCAGAAAAGAATACTTAAGGAATATTTACAAATAATTGATTAGATTTGCCCACGGTTCATAAAGGCTATAATTAGAAATTGGCTACAATAGGTTCTAGTACTATTAATACCTTTTATGTGATTCTTATAATTTTAGGGGGGTCTAGCTACCACTTAAAAGGACCTAATTTAAATTAATTATCAGCGTGTAACTGAAATATTAATTTTCTATCGTAAATTAATACTCTGTACAAGCGAACAAAACTATCATTTGAAAAGTAAACATTGAATACTCAAAATCAAATACATAACATTTCTGAAAAAGAGTTCAAAGATCTGTTTGATAAATACTACGAAAGCATTAAAAGTTTTATCTACTACAAGATTGGAGATATCGACCTATCAGAGGACATTGCACAAGAAACTTTTGTGAAGTTTTGGGAGTCGAAGGAAAAAGTAATCCTTGAAACTGCTAAGACCTACTTGTACACAATTGCCAACAATATCATGCTTAATCATATTAAACATGGTAAAGTGGTATTACAATTTGAACAAAAACAAAACAAAAAAGACGGTGAAGTAGAAACTAATCCAGAATATAAAATGGAATTGGATGAGTTTCAAAAAACATTGAATGAAACTATAGGTGCTATACCTGAGAAGAGTAGAACCGTTTTTCTGATGAATAGAATTGATGGTTTGACTTATAATGAGATCAGTGAACGTCTTGATGTTAGCGTGAAAGCCATCGAAAAAAGAATGTCAAAAGCATTAAGCATTCTTCGAAAAGAGTTAAATATCTATATTTAACCGCATATACACTTATTTCTAACAAAAATAGCGATAATTATCATTAGAAAACTTTGATACATTTTCGTATTTTTGCCAACTCGGATAAAATCCTCTTTTATTCGGTTTAAATTTTATAACAAATAAACATACAATATAAGTTATGATCAATCTTGTATTATTTGGCCCTCCAGGTGCAGGAAAAGGTACTCAAAGTGACATGATTAAGGAAAAATATAACCTTGTTCACTTGTCAACTGGTGATTTACTTCGTGGTGAAATCAAAGCAGGTACTCCACTTGGAATCAAAGCTAAAGAACTAATGGATCAAGGTCAATTAGTTCCTGATGAGGTGGTTATTGGTATGATTGATTCTAAAATTAAAGCAAACAAAGAAGGTAACGGATTTATTTTTGACGGTTTCCCTCGTACAGTTGCTCAAGCGGAAGCATTAGACGGCTTAATGTCTTCTAACAATATCGCTGTGTCTGGCATGATCGGATTAGATGTTGATGAAGAAGAATTAACAAAGAGAATCTTAAAGCGTGGTGAAACTTCAGGTCGTACAGATGACCAAAACGAAGATTTAATTCGAAACCGTGTAAAAGAATACAATTCTAAAACTGCTCCTGTAGCAAACTTTTACGATGCTCAGGGTAAATATAAAGCAATCAGTGGTGTAGGTTCTATCGAAGAAATCTTCGGTAACTTATGTTCTGCTATTGATAGCTTATAATTCTCAGTTTTTGAGATAGAATGAAGGGGGTATTGTTCTAACAATACCTCTTTTTTATTGGTAAGAACTTGATAATTGGGTAATTATTGAATAAATCATTGATTTTTATCTACTTATTCCAATCAGTTGTTAATAATAACCTTAGGATTTAAGTTCTTTACCTAACTTTGTACTTTGGCTTTATAGTGAGTATTGCATCGCTGCATTTTTGTCCTGTGCACCTCCCTCTCTTAAGAGCCTTATTATTCGATATTTAGCATAGAAAAAATGGCTTCATCAAATTTTATAGATTACGTAAAAATATTTACTCGTTCAGGTTCAGGTGGATCTGGCGCTGTATCTTTTCGTAGAGAAAAACACGTACCGAAAGGTGGTCCTGACGGTGGTGATGGTGGAAGAGGCGGTCACATCATCCTTAAAGCTGACAAACAACTTTGGACGTTATTGCACTTAAAATACCGTAAACACGTTCATGGTCACAATGGAGAAAGTGGCCAAGGTACTGGTAAAAGTGGTGCTGAAGGAGAAGATATCATCCTTAATGTACCTTTGGGAACAATTGCCAAAGATGCAGAAACAGGTGAAAAAATATGTGAGCTTACGGAAGATGGACAAGAAATCATCTTAATGAAAGGTGGTCGCGGTGGATTAGGTAACAGAAACTTTAAAACTGCTACCAACCAAACACCAAGATATGCACAGCCTGGTGAAGAATGCCAAGAAGCTTGGGTTATCCTTGAATTGAAAGTATTAGCAGATGTAGGTCTTGTTGGTTTCCCTAATGCAGGTAAATCTACATTACTTTCTGTTTTATCAGCGGCAAAACCTGAAATCGCAGATTATCCATTTACGACAATGGTACCAAACTTAGGTGTAATTTCGTATCGTGATAATCTTTCATTCGTAATGGCAGATATTCCTGGTATTATCGAAGGGGCTGCTGAAGGTAAAGGTTTAGGTATCCGTTTCTTAAGACATATCGAACGAAACTCGGTATTGTTATTTATGGTACCTGCAGATAGTGAAGATGTTGCACACGATTACCAAGTATTAGTCAATGAATTGACAAAATACAATCCTGAGTTATTGGATAAAAACCGTCTTTTAGCTATTACAAAAAGTGATATGCTTGATGATGAGTTAGAAGAAATGATCACGGAAACATTACCAGAAGGTGTTCCTCATGTATTTATTTCATCGTTAGCTCAAAAAGGTATTCCTGAACTAAAAGACATGCTTTGGGAAGCTATCAACGAAGGTGTTGAAGAAGAACCTGAAGTTTTTGTTGAAGAAGATTACGACCCTCTTCCTGATTATAATCCTTACCAAGATCGAATTGATCTTGAAAATGAGGCAAATGAAGACGAGGACTAAAGAATATAAGAGGCAATTTCGAAAGAGATTGCCTTTTTTTGTAAACACAAAGAGGTTATCCCAATCAGGAATAACCTCTATTCTCTTCAATCTTACTATATATTACTAATACTAAAGTGTCTTATTTCAACCAAGCAGCTAACATCCAAATCGTCTTCTCCTGCTCACTAATCAACTCAGAAAGTAAAGCTACTGTTCCTTCATCGCCTGCTTCTCCTGCTTGCTCAATAACAGTTCTTTCGATTTTTAATAATGTTGATAAGTTGTCTACCACTAATTCAACTGATGCTATGTCTGTCACGATATTTTTTCCTTGTTTGATTTCTGATGTTTCTAAATAATCTGAAAATGTATGCAAAGGTTGAACGCCTAATGTCAAAATTCTCTCTGCAATTTCATCCACACGATCATTTGCTCCTGTGTATAATTCTTCAAATTTCGCATGCAATTCAAAGAAGTTTTTACCTTGAATATTCCAATGTAAACCTCTTAGGTTTTGATAATACATCTGGAAATTAGCCAATAATGTATTTAATCCATTTCCTAAATCTGAAGCTTTTTCTACGTCTATTCCGATAATGTTTAATGCTACTGTATTCATCTTAATCTATATTTTAGTTTCCTTGTTTCCGATTGATTACATAGCAAAGGTGGGTGATTTTAGTTATAAATAAAAATCATAACTTTCTATATTGACATAAGAAAAAACTATACATCATTCTACTAGAACAAGTCTTATGCAAAGCGTGACTTGTACTTGTCAGTTATAATATGTCTGAGGACTTATAGTTAGTATAATTCAAAAAAATAGGCACAAATCTCCATTAAATCTAAAGACTTGTGCCATTGTTTATTCTTCTACTTTATCTATCAATAGCATGCATCTTATTAGGAGCAACTATTGCAAAGATTGTCGCATATTCGAATGCAACTTCTTTAAAGCGTTGAAATCTTCCTGAGGCACCGCTATGTCCAGCATCCATATTTGTTTTCAACATAATATAATTATCACTTGTGCTCTCTTGGCGAAGTTTTGCCACCCATTTTGTTGGTTCCCAATATTGTACTTGCGAATCATGTAAACCAGAAGTGACCAACATATGTGGATAATTTTTCTTTTCTACTTGATCATAAGGTGAATAAGAAAGCATATAGTCATAATATTTTTTCTCATTAGGATTACCCCACTCATCATATTCGCCTGTGGTCAATGGTATAGATTCATCCAACATCGTTGTCACTACATCCACAAAAGGAACATCTGAAATTACGAACTTATATAAATCAGGTCTTTCATTTACTACCGCACCCATTAGAAGTCCTCCAGCAGATCCTCCATTAATGACAAATTTATCAGCTGAAGTATATTTTTCCTGAATCAAAAACTCTGTACAAGCAATAAAGTCAGTAAATGTATTTTTCTTCTTCAACATTTTACCGTCTTCATACCATGCTCTACCTAAGTCTTCACCTCCTCTGATATGTGCAATTGCAAAAGCAAAACCTCTTTCCATCAAACTAATTCTTGATGGTGAGAAAGCGACATCGTATGAAATTCCATAAGAACCATAACCTGTCATGTATAATGGATTTTGACCATTTAATTCAAATCCTTTCTTATAGACTACTGATATTGGAACTTTCACTCCATCCTTTGCGGTAGCATACAATCTTTTTGCCTCGTAATCTTGAGGATCAAATTTACCTAAAACCTTTTGTTGCTTTAATAAGGTCTTCGAACGGTCTACCATATTGTAATCGTACTCTGAGTATGGTGTCGTTAAAGAATTATAGCCAAAACGTAGGATATCTGTATTAAAATCAGGGTTCGTTCCTGACCAAGCACTATATGTTTCTTCTCCGAAATCAAGATAATGTTCTGACTCATCCTCCCATTTTATGATACGGATATGAATCAAACCATCTCTTCTTTCTTCGATTACATAAAAGTTTTTGAAAATATCTAAACCTTCAAGTAGCGTATCTTCACGATGTGCAATCACTTCTTCCCAATTATTTCTATCAGAAGTATCAACATTAGCGGCTACTTTCATCAAACGGAAGTTTTTAGCTTTCCAATTTGTCACGATATAAAAATGATCTTCAAAGTGAGATACACTGTACTCATGTTCTCTCTCTCTAGGTATAAATGCCTTGAATTCACCGAATGGATCATCCGCTTTTAAAATTCTAGTTTCTGTTGTCAATGTAGAACCTGATTCAATTGCCAAGTAAGCTCTCGATTTAGTTCTTCTTACACCAATCCAGAAAGTATCATCTTTTTCTTCATATACCATTACATCCTCAGATTGTGGAGTACCTAATATATGTCTCCACACTTTATCAGGACGTAAAGTTTCTTTATCTTGTGTAGTATAAAAAACAGTCTTTCCATCTGCAGCCCATACTGCATCTCCAGAAGTTTCTTCTAAAATATCCGAAAGATTTTCTCCTGTTTTAATATCTCTAAAACGAACGGTATATATTCTACGTCCAACAATATCTTCAGCGTAAGCCAGCATATTTTGGTCTTCACCTATCGTTAAACCACCAATTTTGAAATAAGATTTATCTTTTGCTTCAATATTAGCATTTATCAAAATTTCCTCTTCAGCTTCTAAAGATCCTTTTTTACGACAGTAAATAGGGTACTCTCCTCCTTCGACATAACGTACATAATAATAATAATCTCTCGCCTTATACGGTACTGATTCATCTTTTTCTTGAATACGTCCTTTAAGCTCTTCAAACAAATTTTCTTCGAATTGCTTATGTTCAGACATTACATCATCGATATATTTATTTTCAGCATTTAAGTAATCTATTACTTCTTGATTTTCTCGATCACGCATCCAATAATATGGATCAACTCTTTGGTCACCGTGTTTTTCTAAAACTTTAGACTCTTTACGAGCTATTGGGGCTTGGATATTCTTATTCATATTTCATTATTTATTCGTACAAAAATAAGCAGTTATTGAAATAAATAACCCTTTCAACAACCTTTTATTTACAGAATTCAAAGAATTTCAAAAACGAACACATTATCTGTTCATACTTTTAAAATACTGTTCGTTTTCGAACGTGAATTTAAGTGAATTATTAACAAATATTAGTTTATGCAACTAATAATCAGTTAGTTATATTTTTATGGCACGGATATAGAATCTATAGTAGTGTGTCAAATTAATTACTAAAAAAATAACTTAAATATCATGAAAACTATTTTCTTAACTCTTACAGTATTAATCTCTAGCTTTGTTTCAGTATTTGCAAACACATCAGATTTAGAAGCACCAGCATACGAAGGAAGTGCAAAGCTTGTAAAAATGGTTGAAAATGCTGACAAGAATGATTGGAAAACTTTAAAGAATGCCGCACAGTTAACTATCAACTGGAACGGTGATCTAGAGTTAGCAAAAGAATGGGCTGATAGAGCCATCGCAATTGATAAAAATGCTTTGACGTTAGAAGTTCTTGGAGATTATTATGTAAGAGTTGGAAATGTAGAAAAAGCTACTTCAACTTATTTTGAAGCGTTAGAAAAAGGCGTCACAAATCTTGAAGAAGAAGATATTCATAGATTACAAAGAAAAGTTCTTGTGTATGCAAGATTAAAATAAAAGTTCTGAACTATCGTTCATAATCGAATACAAGCTGAATACTATCATAATTCCTAGTAAGCCAAGTGGTTAGTTTTGCCACTTGGCTTTTCTTTTTTATCTTCGAGTATCATAAACGATTCAAACTAACGATTCTCTCATGCAAGAAAACTTTTTGTACTTCATCTGGAAGTTCCAATACTTCCAACATTTTAATCTTATTACAGACCAACAAGAAACACTTGAAATCATCTCTCCTGGCATTCAAAATTATGATGCAGGCCCAGACTTTTTAAATGCTCATATAAAAATAAATGGCATTGATTGGTATGGTCAAGTGGAAATGCATATCAATACCTCTGACTGGAATAAGCATAAACATTCTTCAGATCCTGCCTACCAAAATGTCATTTTACATGTAGTCTGGAAAAATGACTGTACTATACAGAGAACTGATCACTCCTATATTTCATCTTTGAGCCTTGAAAATAATGTTCATCAAAAAGTCTTTAGTAGTTATTCTAATCTTGTTAAAAATCAATCCATTATCACTTGTGAAAATCAATTAGATCAGATTGAAAGGATGTATAAAATTGCAATGCTTGATCGTGTTTTCATGGAAAGGTTAGAAAGAAAAGCAAGACATATTTTAAAGGAATTAGAACAAAGTAATAGAGATTGGGAAGAATGTACTTACCGTACATTATTATCTTATTTTGGTTTTAAAGTGAACAATGATGCATTTCAAAGATTATCGAGAATTGTTCCTTTTAGGCTTTTAAAACTTCACTCTTATCAACCTATTCAAGTAGAAGCTCTTCTGTTTGGCAGTGCTGGTTTTTTAGATCAACTTTCTGGAACTAATTATGAAAGAAAATTACAATCTGAATATCGTTTTTTGAGTCATAAATACAATATTTCAGAATTGAAAATGCAAATTCATGAATGGAAATATCTACGATTGAGACCTGCTAATTTTCCTACCTTAAGAATTGCTCAATTATCGGCGATACTCTCCAATATTCCTCACCTTTGCTCTGCCTTTTTACATATTTCATCCAAGGAAAGCTTTTATCGATTTATGAGTTATCCTACTTCCGAATATTGGCATCAACATTATCATTTTAATAAAAAATCAAAGAAAGAAATTAGTCCTTATATTGGTAAGTCAGCATTACAGTCTTTACTGATTAATGTAATTATTCCTTTACAATTTGCTTATGGAATGGACAAAGGAGATAATCGATATAAAGAAAAGGCAATTGAACTACTAGAATCTTTACCTCCAGAAAATAATAAGATTACGAAAGCTTGGAAAGCATTGTCTATTAAAAATAATTCTTCTCTTGATTCACAAGGTCTTATTGAACTTTATACTAATTATTGTCAGGAAGACAAATGCCTAGAGTGTAGTATAGGCACACAAATTTTAGGATTCAAAAATAAGCGTTAACACTTCGATACATGAACATGTAATCATAAGTATGTATATTTGTCATATTCCATCAAACTGAATAATAGTAGAATATGTCCATAGAACACGATAAAATTGAGAAAGCTGCTTTTATTTTAAAAACAATTGCACACCCTGTACGTCTACGAATTTTAGAACTTCTAGATTGTACCAATCGCTTATCAGTAAGTGAAATCTGTGCAAAATTAAACTGTGAGCAGTCACTAACTTCTCATCATTTATCTAATATGAAATTAAAAGGAATTCTTTCTTCTCAAAGAGAAGGAAAAAACATCTATTATTCTTTAAAAGAAAAAGCTGTTGTCAACATCATAGCATGTTTAGATGATTGCAACTGCAATATGGGTTAAAGATCCATGGCATAGTAAAAGTATAAACCTCCACCTTTTCCGTGACGATTGAAAGAATATTCAAACTTCAATACTGAACTATAGAAAGTGACAAAGTCCATACCTACACCATATCCTAAAAGTGGTGTATTTGTAAATTGAGCATTTGATGGTGCTACATCTGGGAAATGAGCATACCCTGCATCGATATAAGCTTTGAATAAAATGTCAATAGGTACTCTTTTCGCATGTTTAGATTTTAGAATATTCTGAAAATTAAATGCTGTAGATAATGCTCTAAATCGAAGTTCATTTTTTAATACCCCTGCATTTTGTCCCTCAATTACATAATTATCATATCCTCTCACAAAAAGACTTCCATACCCAATAGCACGCATATCATTGTAAGGTACTTTCTCTGGAAAGCCTAGTTTACCTGCAAACCCAATTGTATAATAGAATCGTTGTATCTTATCTAAAGGTAAAAATTTATACAATGACCAATCAATGGTCAAAGTATTTAAATCTCCGAATATGCCCAAACCCTTTTTCTCTAAGCCTAGCTCAATAAAGTAACCATTCATAGGATAGCTTGTAATATCTCTTCTATCTCTAGTATAAGTATATCCTAATGAGAAATATTTTAATTCCGTTCTACCTTCTAAGAAAAAATCAGGATTTAACATCGCAACAGTATCTGCCACCCAATCACTTGTAAATTCTAATTTGATATTATGATGATCATAAAATCCATAACGCTTACCAAAATTGATGATACCATTCCAGGTTCGTCTTAAGACCTCAGTATCTTTTTGGACTTCAATAAATTTATTTTCTTCCGTGATGTAAGCAACAGTAGTTTCTTCTTTAAAAGTACCTCTAAATGAAAGAGATGTTTTTTGTTTTTTATCAATATAAGGAAATGAATATCCTAAGCTAAACTGTCTTGAGAAACCTAATTTTACTAAAAAATCTAAAGTCTCATTTCGGCCTCTCATGTTTCTTTGTTTGAAATCTAATCCATATTGGATACGACTTAGGTCAGCATCTCTGTTATTCCACCATTCATTAAAACTCCTATCGGCAAGTTCAATTAATGGGACAGGCCATGTGTACCACCTCTCAACCAAAATAAAGTCTATACTTATTGAATCAACTCCCATATGAATCACCATAACATCTACAGTTTCAAAAAGTTGAGTATTAAAAACTTTATTTCGTTCAGAAGTAATAAATTCTTTGATATTTTTTTTAGGTATTAATCCACCTTCACGGATGTCCAGTTCTCTATAAATGATTTGAGGTTTTGTTTTTTTATTTCCAACAAAATTTATCGTATTTATATGGACATAACCGATCGTATCCTCTTCGTATCGATCCAAGCCAGTCAATAATAAGTCATTTTGAGCTTGAACAAATAAACTAGAAGATAAGAAAAAGGCTAAAAAAATTATCTTAATAACCCATGTAAAATTTGGGGATCTATATATATTTGTTTTGTATTTAACCACAGAGGCTTGTCAAAAAAAACCAAGCAATTTAATCTATCCGTAATATTGTCACGATAAAGATAGAAAAAGCACAATTAGTCAATTATATTTGTAATAAGTCCTTCTAGAAATTATCTAGATATGAGAATACTAATATAATATGTTTTTAGAGGTGACATATATTATACCAATAAATTTTTAATATTTAAAGACAGATATCATTAACAAAGCATCAAAAATAAACGATATGTTCAATTACAAGAGCATCAAAAGAATCGGCACGATCGCATGTATCGTAAGTTGGATTCTACTTTTGATGATCGGTGTACGCGAACAATATCTAACAGACTATAATATTGCTCATGCTCCTTTTCCAGCATTTGTAAAAGGACTTATCCTTAATATATGGATTATTTCTTCATATTTTCTGATTTGGCTTTATTTTCAGCCAAAAGAAAGGGATTTTCAAGGGTTATTATGGCAAATTTTTGTTGTTGCTTTACTGTCTACATTACTTAGTATGGGCGTAAATCTACTCTTAACATGGTTAAGAGATGAATTGAAATATGATTTACCTTTCCTCTATGCTATATTTTTCCATGTCGAATTCTCACTTTTGATGACCTTATTGATTAGTACTTTTGTAACATGGAAAAAATTAATTCTATTTGAACAGACACGTTTTACACATTATACATGGTTAGCATTTGAAATATTTCTAGGTCTTACAATGATTGCTCATTTTGTAAGAATAGGAACAATCAATGATGTTTATTTCAAAATCCCAATAGCTTTTTTAATTATTTGGATCTTAATGATCTCAGTAAATGTACGTTGGGTACCCCATTTGAACTTCCAGCAGAAGGTGCAAGGAATATTCAAATTGGCTTTTATCATGTTAGCCTTCAGTTATTTTGTAGCAAGTTTTAGGTTCTATTTTTATGAGCAAGCTCTAATTAGTGATGACCTCATAAAGAATTTATTTCCTGTTACATTATTTCTTTTTGTTTTTGTCTACGCAGCATCTTCTACCCTTTTCATGCTCTTCAGTTTACCTACATCTTCTGTTTTTGAAAAGAAAGAACAAGAGATTAGTAGCTTCAAAGACTTGAGTTTGGCTGTTCGAGATGGGAAGAAAGATACCGATGTGTATAAAGTGTTATTGCATAGTTCTTTAAAAAGTATACAGGCGGATGCTGGTTGGATTATTGACAATGATTTTAATGTCAAAGTCATTTATGGAATTGACAAAGAAGATATTTTGATTGTGAATCAAGATCTTAAATCTGCTAATTATAATGGTACTCAACCTATTAAATTAAATTTTCAACCTTACTTTAGAAAAGCGAATGTCAATCGAAACTATCGTTCGATTTTAGCGATTCCAATTTATGTTGATACTGATGTAAAAGGATCTCTAGTATTAGTGAAAAAACTTCACAATGCAATTGATTCTGTAATGCAATCTACTGTAAATACTTATGTAGCTCAGGCTGGTATTGCTTTATTTAACCTTGACTTACTTTCTAATGCAGTAAAGAATGAGGTGTATAAAAACAGTATGCAAATTGCAAAACAAACGCAAGAAGCCTTAATGCCTAAGAAACAAGAAATCAACGAAAATATTGAGGTCTTTGTCACTTGGGAACCTGCAATTGTAGTTGGGGGTGATTATTATGATATGCATCGTCTTAATGATCATGAAGTAAGCTTTATCATTGCAGATGTATCGGGTAAAGGACCCAAAGCAGCTTTCAACATGGCACAAATGAAAGGTATCTATCATTCATTAGCCAGAGAGGAAGGTATTAAACCTGATGAATTTTTTACCAAGGCAAATGCGGCATTAACAGGCTGTATCCAAAGAGATACCTTTATCACCGCCACTTATCTTCATATCAATACAGAAGCACAAAAAGTGGATTATGCTAGAGCAGGACATTGCCCTACACTTTATTATAGTAAAGAAAAGAAAGAAGCTACCTTCTTAGACAATAGAGGTCTAGGTCTTGGTATCGTTCGTAATAAATCGTACAAGAAATTTATCCATAATCATGAAATCAACTATCAAAAAGGCGATTTAATGATTCTATATACTGATGGTATTACAGAAGCCAGAAGTAAAAATGGTGTAGATGAATATGGTTATGATTACATGAAAGAAATTCTTGAACAGAATGTCGATAAACCATTAAAAGAAATTGCGAATACGATACTGGAAGATATCTATGCTTTTATGGGTAAAAAGGCAATGGATGATGATTTTACGCTATTAATCATACGTCTTTAAGCCACTTCTAAAAAATCTCTCTTTTTTTTCTTCAACAGATCGTAATATCTTACCTCATTCTTCTTAGTTCATCCTTCTTATGCTACTTTTGCATGCATAAATTCGAATTATGAAAGAACAAACAACAACAACAGAGTTAAAATTTATAAGACCCGAATTATTTAAAGTCGGGGCTATTAGTGGTGTTTTAGCAGCTATTGCCATCCTTATTTATTCTATCGTTATATACAGTATTGGAGATAACCCTTTTGGTAGATTAAAATTCATGTTTTTTCCTATCTATGGTCTTTTCTTTGCCGGAGGTATGTCTTATTTTAGGTTAAAGATGAATAATGGTAGAATGGCTGGTCCTCAAGGTATTCTTATTGGAATCACTTTAAGTACTATGACGACAACTTTGTACTCTATCTTTATTTATATTCTTTTAAGTACAAAAGGAATCGGTCAAACCATGATTGAAAGACATAAAATTGACTTAAATGAGTTAATGATTAAAGGAAAAGATACTTTAATCGAAGGCTTAGGAGAAAAAGGATACGAAGAGAATTTAGTAGGTGTCGCTAATCTTTCAGCTGATATTTTAGCAAAAGATCAAGTATTTGGCTTGTTAGCTACTGGTATATTTCTTACGTTCCTTTTCATGCTTATCATAAAACAAAAATAATATGACATCTATTGCTGAAAATCTTATTTCTTTTAGACAAAAACTAGAAGGAACTCCATGCAAATTAGTTGCTGTTAGTAAAACAAAACCTGTAGAAATGCTACAAGAGGCATATGATGCCGATCAAAGAATTTTTGGAGAGAATAAGGTGCAAGAAATTGTTGATAAGCATGAAGTTCTTCCAAAGGATATTCAATGGCATATGATTGGTCATTTACAAAGAAATAAAGTGAAATATATCGCTCCTTTTATTTCTTTAATCCATTCTATTGATAGTCCTAGATTATTAAAAGAAGTACAAAAAAGGGCAGAAGGAAATGATAGAGTGATCGATTGTCTTCTACAAATATATATTGCTGAAGAAGAATCTAAATTTGGTTTTTCTGAAGAAGAAGTAACTGACTTTTTGGCTTCTGAGGAATTTCAAGCTATGAAAAATATCCGTATCGTCGGATTAATGGGAATGGCTACAAATACGTCTGATGAAAATCAAGTTAGAAAAGAATTCGCCTCATTAAAGACACTCTTTTCAAAACTAAAAGAGAATTTTAGTAAATTAGATAATGTTGAACTTTCTGAAATTTCAATGGGAATGAGTGGTGACTACCAAATTGCAGTTGAAGAAGGAAGTACAATGATACGAGTGGGAAGTGCTATTTTTGGTGCAAGAAACTACGGAACACCGCAACAATAACCTTCTCATTTTCGTTTAATACATCAATAAATTAACATAAAATCTAAAAAAATTACCTAGATGAGAGAGCAAAACTATGCGTACCAACGTCCGCATCGATCTGGAAAGGAAATTACTGATATACAAAGTTCGTTCATGACAAAAGTGTATGGCTGGATGAGTGCAGGTATCATTATTACTGCATTAGTCGCAATGTTTGTCGCTGACAATGCAAGCAATATGCCCTTTGTTACAAATAACTTCTGGATTTTAGCCATAGCACAAATCGGATTAGTATTTTTCCTTAGTGCACGTATCAATAAAATGTCTGCCGCTACAGGTACAGTTTTATTCATATTATATTCTGCACTGACTGGAGTTACATTATCTACTATTTTTTATGTTTACTCATTAAATAGTATTGTATCAACTCTTTTTGTAACTGCAGGTACATTTATCGCAATGAGCGTTTATGGCTTAACAACAAAAAAAGACCTCACTTCAATGGGGAATATTTTGATTATGGCCTTAGTTGGTTTAATTATTACCTCAATCGTGAACATATTCTTAGCTAGCCCTCTAGTTTATTGGATATCATCAGGAATTGGTGTTTTAATTTTCACTGGTCTAATTGCCTATGATTCTCAAAAATTGAAAGAGATGTCTTATTTTATTGCTGACGGTGAATCAGCGCAAAAAATGGCTATCCTTGGTGCTTTAAGCTTATACCTAGATTTCATTAATTTATTCTTATACCTGTTACGCTTCTTCGGAGGAAATAGAGACTAAGGTTATCTCCATAATTACAAAAAAGCCGATCATCTTTTAGAGGTGATCGGCTTTTTTTGTATGATCAAAGTATTACTTATTAATCTTCTAAATTAGGGTTAGGTCTAGCTAACCAATCTACAGATTCACCAATACTTATATTACTACAGAAATCTGAACCAAATGATAAATCTGCTCCTTCTACATCTGTAAACCAAGCACCTTCTACTGTTTCAGAATTACCTTCAATTATGAATACTTTATATTCACCTTTAGGTAGATCAACAGTGAAATACTCCTCTGTGTTATAAATATCACACATTGTTGGGCTTAATGAAGAAAATATACTAATCTCTCCTTCTGCAACAAGTTCTTGATTACTATTATAAACTGTGATGGCAATAGGTTCTTTAGTATATCCCCCTTTGCCTCCAACATAAAAAGTGATATTACCTTCATTAACTATAGCAGGTTCCTCATTCTTATCACATGATTGAAAAATCATTAAAAAAGTACAGATTAAACCTAAAAATTTAAAATTTAATATAGCTATTTTCATTCTTTTCTTGATTAATTATTGATTGGGGTTTTCTCTAGCTTCTAAAGTACTGCCGATACTATATTTCATACATTGACCAGCACTAAAAATTAATTTCAATCCATCTTGATCATTAAACCATGCTCCTTTTTGTGAACCTTTATCGCCTTCAATGATATATGCATAATATACACCATCTGGCAATTGTATCGAATAATAATAATCATTGACTACAGTTTCACATATTCCTAAATCTGGAGTATCAGTAAACTTACTAATTACACCTTTTGCTACTTCTGTATCATCTCTATCAAAAATTGTAATTGTAATGGGTTCATTAGTAAATCCTGAATTCTCTTGCACATAAAACCCATTTACACCTTGAATTTCATATGGCTCTTCTTTATTGCATGACTGAAGAAGTGTAGATGAAATAAACAAGCTAAGTAATAATAAGAATCTATAAAAATTAGATTTCATAATGTATTTTTTTGATTAAAATTTCTTAATACTTAAGTTAGGATTAGGTCTAGCAGACCAATAATCATTTGGTTCACCTAATTCAATTATGTTACATAGATAAGTGATATAAGTTTCATCAGTAACGATGTTTTAGTTTATTTCAGATCTTTTACATAAATTTTTAAAATAAGTTTTAATCAAAAAAATATTAACTATAAAAAAACCTACTCTTATTAAGAATAGGTCTTACAAATTATTACATCCTTGCATGTATTACTGTAATATTCGGCTGTAAAATAGGTGAGAATGTTGCTTTTAATTCTCCTGTCTCTGATATACTCAAATGCAAATTATTAAGACTTGTCTCTCCTGGCGTTACTCTATGAGAATATTCACTTGTGTTCAATTGAACTACATTTTGATTTTTTAAATTCCAAGAAAAATCAATTTCTTCAGTCTCAAAAACTAAACGAACCGTTACCTGTGTATCGTTATCTTTGATCAAAGAGATATAGCTATTTCCAAACTCTTCTTCATCCAGAGAATCGATTTCTTGAATACCTTCATATTGAAATCCAGTAATCAAATATTGACCGACAATAGCTTGAGTTAAATCTGCAGATACTTCATCATTTGAGTCTTCAAAACAAGATGTAAGTGTAAGAGGTAAAACGAAGAATAGTAATAATGTATTTCTTAGGTTTTTCATAGCAAAAAGTAATTCATGTAATTAGGTAACACATACATACACGAAAACATTACAATGAATGATTTACAGTGAAATACTACTTATGTACTAAAATTTATACTGATTTTAATGTAAGTATATGCTTTTACACTCCATTACAAACATACTTATTCATTTACATTCAAATACCATGTAATAAATAAATGTAAATTAATATTTCAATTCTATTTTTATTAAATTAAAACCATAAAATTACGACAGTAACAAACTTTATTATATTGAATTTCATTGATTTAAACGCTGACTTAGGTGAAGGATTCCCACATGATGAAGAGTTATTAAAAATGCTTTCTTCTTGTAATATTGCTTGTGGTGGTCATGCAGGGGATATCAACAGTATGACACAAACTATTTTAATGGCGAAAAAATATGATGTGAATATTGGCGCTCACCCATCTTACCCTGATAAAATTAATTTTGGAAGGAAAGAAATGGATATTGATGTAGAAAAACTAAGAGTATCCCTTCAAAAGCAAATGGAGGATTTAATAAATATAGCTTCTCAATTAGAATGTAAAGTAACCTATGTTAAACCTCATGGTGCACTTTATAATAAAGCCATGAAAGATATTGAGACTGCAGAAATTATCTTGGAAAGTGTTCAGCAATTACCCTATCCATTAGCATTAATGGGAATGTCGAATTCAACATTAGCATCACTTTGCCAACGAAACAATATTCCTTTTATACAAGAAAGCTTTGCCGATAGAAGATATACGCATGAAGGTTTTCTCGTCCCTCGTTCAAAAAGTAATGCTGTAATTCATGACAAGAAGGAAGTTTGGGAGCAGATTAATGACATGATTATTCATCAAAAAATAAAAAGTGAAAATGGAGTATTAATTCCTCTCCAAACTGATTCTATTTGTTTTCATGGTGATACTCTTGAAGCGCTTTCACTTTTAAACCATGTGAGACAAAAATTAAAAGAAAATTCAATCGAAGTAAAATCATTTTAGGTATGGAAATTAAAGCCTTTGGAGAAAAAAGTGTGCTTATTCAATTTGAAAACAAAATTGACCTTACAATTCATCGTGAAATTAAATGTTTATATAAAGCATTGCTTAAAGCTTCCATTCATGGCCTTTTGTCTATCATCCCTGCCTATACTTCTATCACATTGATTTTTGATCAAAAGATTCTTGATTTAGAAGAAATTAAAGGAAAAATAAATGCATTGGATATTGATACACAAAAGTCTGAACCTACTAAGATCGTAAAGATTCCTATTTGCTATCATCCTTCATTGGGTATTGATATTGAAGAAGTTGCTATTGCTAAAGGAATAAGCGTTGAGGAGATAATTCAATTACATACACAACAGACCTATACTGTTTATATGCTAGGCTTCTCTCCTGGGTTTATGTATCTCGGTGGATTAAACCCTCAATTATTTACTCCTCGAAAAAAAACACCTCGTTTAAAAATTGAAGCTGGAGCTGTTGGTTTAGCTGACCAACAAACTGGTATTTATCCTTCTGCTACTCCTGGAGGATGGCAAATTATAGGACAAACACCTATTCCAATTTTTCAGTTAAATCAAAAACCATTAGTGCAAATGGGAGATGAAATTCGTTTTACTTCAATTGATATTGATACTTTCCACCAATTAAAAGAAGAATTATGAGTTTCGAAGTGATAAAAGGTGGTTTTCTAACTACAATTCAAGATGGTGGTAGATATGGGGTTCAAGACCAAGGAATTCCTGTATCTGGTTTAATGGATGAATCTTCTGCACAAATTGCTAATTCACTTTTAGGAAATAATCTCAATACCTCTTTAATAGAATGCTGCATGATTGGCTGTACCATTCGTGCAAATACAGAGTTTTCTGTCGCTTTCTTTGGAGCTCATATGGAATTGAAATTAAATAGTCAAATCATTCCTCAAGGGAAAATTATTACACTTACCACTGATGATATATTGAGTATTGGCTTTGCAAAAAAAGGAATGTATGGCTACTTAGCTTTTAGTGGAAAATTGAATTTACCTTCTATTTATAATAGTCAATCTACCTATTTACCAGCCAATTTTGGAGGTTTTCATGGACGTAAATTAGAAAAGGGAGATCGAATTGAAATCATTGAACCTGAAATATTAAACAATAGTTTTAGCGTTATTAAGCCGCAACCTTTTCCTGATCAAATTGAACTAGAGGTGATCCAAGGACCTGAATGGTCACTTTTACCTCAAAATTCTCAACTTCAATTAATGCAATCCATTTTCTATGTTTCAAATGATATAAATAGAATAGGTTATCGTTTAGAGGGAGAAAAAATTGAACTAGGGCAACAGAAAGAAATTATTTCGTCAGGAATGATAAAAGGCACTATGCAAATTACGAGTTCGGGAATACCCATAATAATGATGGCTGATAGTCCTACTTCTGGAGGTTATTTAAGAGTTTTGAATTTAACAGAAAGGGCATGTGATCAATTGGCACAAGCACAAGTGGGAGCTGTTATTGAATTAAGAATGAAAAGTTAAGAATGAAGAACTTAATATGTTTAAAGATCATTTCTCTCCATATGTTTTTTCAGTTTTCATCAAGAAACTTAGTTCTTATTTTTTAACTCTAAACTCTTCATTCATAAAAAAGGGAAGTAAACTAATTAAAGCTTACCTCCCCTATTATATTTTCAAGTTTTCATCAAGAAACTTAGTTCTTAACTTTTCACTTTAAATTCTTAACTCAAAAGAATTATCCCATGAATGGATACTTGTAATCTTCTGGAGAAACGAATGTTTCTTTCATTGTTCTTGGAGTAGTCCAACGCATTAAGTTGATTGCAGAACCCGCTTTGTCGTTTGTACCTGAAGCTCTAGAACCACCGAAAGGTTGTTGCCCTACAACTGCACCTGTTGGCTTGTCATTGATGTAGAAGTTACCAGCAGCATTTTCTAATTTCTTAGTTGCTAACTCGATAGCGTAACGATCTTGAGCGAAGATTGCACCTGTTAATGCATATGTAGAAGTGTTGTTCACTAAGTACATAGCCTCATCGAAGTACTCTGCATCGTAAACATAGATTGTAACGATTGGTCCAAAGATTTCTTCTACCATTGATTCGTAGTTAGGATCTTTAGTAACAATGATTGTTGGCTCAACGAAGTAACCTTTTGATTTGTCGTATCCACCACCAGCGATGATTTCACACATATCAGAAGCATTAGCTCTGTCGATATAACCTGCACACTTATCAAATGATCTCTCATTGATCACTGCTGTGAAGAAGTTTTTGAAATCATGTGGAGTACCCATATGGTTTTTGATGATATCATTTGCATCTTCAACGATATAACCTTTCACTTCTTCCCAAAGGTTTGAAGGAACATATACACGAGAAGCTGCAGAACATTTCTGTCCTTGGAATTCAAATGCACCACGAGTGATACCTGTAGCTAAACCTTTAGCTTTAGCAGATTTGTGTGCTAAGATAAAGTCTTTACCACCTGTTTCACCTACGATACGAGGGTAAGTGTTGTACTTCGCGATGTTGTTACCGATAGTAGACCAAAGATCTTGGAATACGCCAGTAGAACCTGTGAAGTGAAGACCAGCAAACTCAGGGTGATTGAAAATTACATCACCTGCGTCTGGACCAGAAACATAAACAAGGTTGATTACACCGTCAGGTACACCAGCTTCCTTGAATACTTCCATCAATACATTTGCAGAGTAAATTTGATCGTGTGAAGGCTTCCAAACGATTGTGTTACCCATCATTGCAGGAGCTGTTGGTAAGTTACCCGCAATTGCAGTGAAGTTGAATGGAGTTAAAGCGAATACAAATCCTTCTAATGGACGGTACTCTAATCTATTCCACATGCCTGGAGCTGACTCAGGTTGATCCTGGTAGATCTCAGTCATGAATTGTACGTTAAATCTTAAGAAGTCGATTAATTCACATGCTGAATCAATCTCTGCTTGGTGAGCTGTTTTTGATTGTCCAATAACAGTAGCTGCATTGATTTTCGCTCTGTAAGGACCTGCTAATAAATCTGCTGCTTTTAAGAAGATAGATGCTCTGTGCTCCCAAGATAAATCCGCCCAAGCTTCTCTTGCACCTAATGCTGCATTGATTGCTTGAGTTACATGGTCTTTATCACCTTTGTGATATTCACCTACAACATTTTGGTGATCGTGAGGAGATACACAAGTTCCTAAGTTACCTGTACGAACCTCTTCAGAACCAATATACATTGGAACATCAATCTTTTGAGATGACATTTCTGCAATTTTAGCTTCTAATTCAGCACGCTCAGGAGTACCTGGAGCATAGCTTTTGATCGGTTCGTTTACAGCCTTAGGTACGCTGAAAAATCCTTTTGCCATGGTTAAATCTTTTGATTATGTGAATACATGTTTTCCACTATCTGAAGTATGTGAATTCAGATAGCATAATTTAGTGCTACAAATGTATGAATTTGAGAATGATATTCATCATTTCCCTAAAATATTAAGGATCGTTTTATCATTTTTTATTGATACTTTTCAGGAATCATTGTTTTTTGCTATCAACATAAATGAATTTCATAGTAATCAACTACTAAACAACATGCAATACCTTTCATACACTCCATCACACAAGAAAAGAATTATAGAAATCTTCCATTCTAATTGTCCAAATTACTTTGCTTTTGAAGACAAAGAATACCTCATTGATTTTCTTGAAAATTATACGGATGAAAACTATTTAGTGGTTAAAAACAATGACGGTAAGATCATAGGTTGTGGAGGTTATTATACCAAAGAAGACCGACACGGAATACCATGGGTTATGTTTCAACAAGGAAGTATTGGTGCTGCTCAATTATTAAAAGTAGCAGACACTTTTTATAAAGAAATCGAAAGAAGAATTATTGCTGAAGGTAAACTTCTAGATATTCATATCAGTACTACTCAGTTGATGGAGAAACGATTCAAAATAGTCTTGGAAAAGGTTTAGATGAATTGAAAATGAAGAAAGTTTTCAATGATTTATAATCAAGTTTCAACTCCTTGTTTCTTATCATATTTTTATTTAAAAATTTCATTTTAAAGTACTTCTTCTGAAAAAATGAAAATATAATAGCCTACCCCAACTATTTCTGTTATTTTTAAAGGTGAATTTGTTATTTCATCATCCTATCAATCACTTTGGAGAAGCATTCAGAAGCATACATCGAGGAAGAAATCGCCATTTATGGTGCGAGAGAAAACAATCTTAAAAACTTTGATTTAAAATTCCCAAGAAATAGTCTTGTTGTTATCACTGGCGTGTCCGGTAGTGGCAAATCATCTTTAGCCTTTGATACAATTTATGCAGAAGGACAAAGAAGATATATGGAGTCTTTTTCTGCCTACGCTCGTTCTTTTATTGGAAATATGGAACGTCCTGACGTAGACAAAATTGAAGGGTTAAGTCCTGTGATCTCAATTGAACAAAAAACAACTTCAAGAAATCCTAGATCAACAGTAGGTACCACTACAGAGATTTATGACTTTTTGAGACTTTTGTATGCTCGTACAGGTGAAGCATTTTCTTATGTAACAGGTGAGAAAATGATCAAACAAACAGAAGATCAAATCATCGAGTGGATTATGTCGCACTATGATGGTCATAAAATGATTATTCTGGCTCCAGTGATTAAAGGTCGTAAAGGACATTATAGAGAACTATTTGTTCAGCTTCGTAAACAAGGATATAGCAAAGTTCGTGTGGATGGGGAGATTTTAGATCTTGTTCCTAAGATGCAGGTTGACCGTTACAAAACACACGATATTGAAGTGGTTATTGATAGAGTAAAAGTGAATGAAAAAGATATTTTCAGAATTACTCAGTCTTTAAAAACGGCAATGAAAGAAGGCAAAGGCATTATGATGACGGTCTTTCCTGAAGCTCCTGAGAAAGAAAAAGTCAAATTTTTCTCGAAATTCTTGATGGACCCAAAGTCAGGTATCTCGTACGATGAGCCTGCTCCTAACATGTTTTCATTCAACTCTCCTTATGGAGCTTGTAAAACATGTAATGGTTTGGGTGAAATTGAAGAAATAACAAAAGAAGCTGTCATTCCTGATCCTTCTAAAAGTATTTTTGCAGGAGGTATTATTCCTTTAGGAGAATATAGAGACATCTATATTTTCAAGATGATTGAACAACACTTGAAGCAAAAAGGATACACACTTTCTACTCCTATTTCTGAATTGAGTGATGAAATGATCGAAATCGTTTTACACGGTTCAGATGAGGAAATTGAAGTTTTAACAGCTAAAGAGTCAAAATATGATTCTGCTTGGGTTACCCAATTTGAAGGTGTAATTCCATTTTTAAAAAGACATGCAAAAAGCAGTTCAGAAAAAGTAAAAAACTGGGCTGAAGAATATACAATCATCAAAAAGTGTCCAACTTGTAATGGTGCTAGACTTCGTAAGGAATCACTACATTTCAAGATAGCGGATAAAAACATTGCTCAATTAGCCGAAATGGATATCAACACTTTCGGACATTGGGTCAACAATGTGGATGATGATCTAACTGAAAGACAAAAAACAATCGGTGCTGAGATCCTTAAGGAATTAAGAAAAAGAACTCAATTCTTAATCAATGTAGGTCTAGATTACCTCACCTTAAATAGGTCTTTAAGAACATTATCGGGTGGAGAAGCACAACGTATCCGCCTAGCAACACAAATTGGTACTCAACTCGTTGGTGTACTCTATATTTTGGACGAACCGAGTATCGGTTTACATCAACGTGATAATATCAAACTCATCAAATCTCTTCAAGACTTAAGAGATTTAGGTAACTCAGTGATTGTTGTAGAACACGACAAAGACATGATGCTCGCTTCTGATTATATTCTTGATATTGGTCCAAAAGCGGGTATTTATGGAGGAAATGTAGTTGCTGCCGGTAATCCTAAATCTTTCTTACAACAAGAAAGTACTACCGCTGATTTCTTGAGTGAAAAAGTGGCTATTGAAGTACCTAAAAAGAGAAGAGAAGGAAATGGTCATGAAATTCTATTAAAAGGTGCTACAGGAAATAATCTAAAGAATGTCGATGTATCTTTCCCATTAGGAAAAATGATCGTCGTATCTGGCGTTTCGGGATCTGGTAAATCTACTTTAATTCATGACACACTTTATCCTATTTTAAATCAAAAAATATATCGCTCTAAAAAAGCACCTAAAGCATACAAAAGTATAGAAGGACTAGAGCATATTGATAAAGTTATCGAGGTAGATCAATCACCAATCGGTAGAACACCTCGTTCTAACCCTGCCACATACACTGACATGTTCTCTGAAATTAGAACATTGTTTACACAATTACCAGAATCCAAAATTAGAGGATACAAACCTGGTCGATTCTCTTTTAATGTAAAAGGAGGACGCTGTGAAAATTGTCAAGGTGGAGGTAAAAAACTTATTGAAATGGATTTCCTTCCGGATGTATACGTCGATTGTGAAGAATGTAAAGGAAAACGTTACAATCGTGAAACATTAGAAATTCGTTTTAAAGGTAAATCAATCTCTGATGTACTAGATATGACAGTCAATCAAGCTGTTGATTTCTTTGAAGCACATCCTAAGATTTTACGAAAACTAACTGCATTAAAAGATGTAGGGCTGGGATATATCACGCTTGGACAACATGCCACTACTTTATCAGGTGGGGAAGCACAAAGAGTAAAATTGGCGACTGAATTATCAAAAAGAGATACAGGAAAGACTTTCTATATTTTAGATGAACCAACTACAGGGCTACATTTTGAAGATATACAACATCTTCTTGATGTATTGCATAAACTAGTGGATAAAGGAAATACAGTGTTGATCATTGAGCATAATCTTGATGTGATTAAGGTAGCCGATCATATTATTGATATTGGTCCAGAAGGTGGAGCAGGTGGTGGAAAAGTAGTAGTTTCAGGAACTCCCGAAAAAGTCATTAAGAATAAAAAAAGTCATACAGCTAAGTTCTTAAAAGACGAAATGAAATAAGAAAAGAAATAATTGAATTTACATTAAAATAATATTTTATACACCTAAAGAAAAAGTGACTATAATGAATGATTATTTTGCTTATTTAAGCATTTACAGAACATTTCACTTAATGTAGTACCCTGTTTATATTTATTTGCATTTAAAATACATTAGATATATATTTGTGTTACTAACCAATTCAATTATCACTACATTAAAAAAGGCCGACTTTCATAATAATGAAAGTCGGCCTTTTTATTTTTGAGTAAGAAATTAAAATTTCATATCAATTTCCTCAAAAGGTACATTCTGAAGTACTACTTCTTTATCTCGTTTATTTAATCTTAAATCAGAGACCACTGTATGAATAGAAGGATTACTTGCAGCAAATAATACCAATGCACCTAGATATACACCCATCATTAGTGGTTCTAAAGTCAAACGGTATAAGATTACCATTACAATTGGTGCAATTGCTAAAGGAACAAATTTAAAGCTCTGCGCCTTTAACAACAGCGTTAATCTATAAGGTAAAGAAGCTTCTTTTCTGATTTCTTTTAGTTGATTATTGTATTTTAAATACACTATAAATGCGATACCTAAAGTTATTGCAGCACAAATACCTGCCACTATAGGACCTAATGGAGAAATAATAGCTTCAATCTCCGCATTTTTAAATTGTAGGTACCAAATAAGAAAGAATGGGACAGTAATTCCAGCTAGGGAATAAAAGACAATTCTTAGTTTGTTGACCATTTCAAAAGGCTCTTTAAAACCTTCGAAAAAGTTTGGTTTACGATCACTCATGATAAATTAATATTCTTGAAGTCACAAAAGTAAGAAGAGAAAACATTGAATAAAAAAAATCCACAACAGCATAAACAACTATTGTGGATCTTTCTGTAAAAAAGAGAAATTACTTTGCTCCTTTTTCTTCTGAAGTCTCAGCTACTAATTCTTCTTCGTATTTAGTATTAAGACCATCGATTACTGCTTGAGTGATATCTTCTACGTTTGGTGTAGACCAAATTACAGTTGAAGTAACACCATCGCTATAACCTAATACAATGCTATAGTTTTTGTCTGCAGAATAAGCATCTAAAAATTCTTTTACTCTTCTACGCACTTCAGCTTGGATTTCTTGCTCTTCAGCAGCTAAACCTTGTGCTTGAGATTGTTGAGCAATTTGAATCTCTTGTTGTTTCATTGCTAACTGCTCTTGCTTCTTACGGATGTCGTTTTGAGACATAAGACCTGCTCTAGCTCTTTTTTCAAAGCTTTCAGCATCTTTTTGCAATTTCATTGCACGTGTTTGCAATTGCTTTTGGCTCTTCTCTACTTTCGCTTGGAACTCTTTATATTTATCCTCACCAAATTTGTAGTAAACTGATAAGGTATCATTGTTGATATAAGCAATTTTTGTAGTAGCACCTGCAGTTGATGTTTGAACTGACTGCGGTTGTTGACATGCGAACATTGTAGCAATAATTCCAGCTACGATTAATAATTTCTTCACTTTATTTCTTAGTTTAGAATGTGACTCAAAAAAATGGAGTTTGAAAGATAAAAAACTCACTTCACAAAGGGAAATTTCTCCTATATTTTCAAATTAATCCACCGCAAATATAATTAATTCCTTCTAAGTGTAAAAAGTCCTATTCTTTCATTGTATCTTAATAGTATAAATTTCATAAAAATGATGAAATTAGATACTCAAACTGAATTGTTATAGATCTAGATTTTCTATGAACTTCGTAAACCCTGCTTTTTTATATGCATTGCCTTTAGTCGCAGTGCCCCTTATCATACATCTTTTTAACTTTCAAAGGTCTTCTGAAGTTAAATTTACAAATGTAGCCTTTCTTCATACGGTAAAAGAAATGTCGAATGCTCAAGATCGATTAAAAAAGATTTTGGTCATGTTGGCTCGTATGTTCTTCATTTTATTAGCTATTCTCGCTTTTGCAAGACCTTACATTCCAAAAGAAGATGGTAGTACCTTGTTAAAAGGGGACACTGGAAAAATCAGTATCTATATTGACAATTCTTTCAGTATGCAAAGTGAAAGAAATGGTAAAACTCTTTTTGATGCCGCAAAAGATATCGGAAGGAATATTCCAAGCATATTTCCTGTCGGTTATAATTATCAAATTATTGATAACCGATTTGCAGGAAGTTCTAGATACTTCAAAAATCAAGATCGTACAGAAGAAGAGATTATTGGCCTTGACTATTCTAACTTCACAAGAACTTTAGAAGATGTAAATACATTTAGCCAAGATGCTTTTGTCAGAGAAAAAATGGATCAAGGAAAACAGGTTTTTATGATCTCAGATTTTCAAAAATCAACAAACAATGGGTTTGAACAATTTGAATTTGACACTTCTACTATATATCATTTAATACCACTAAAAGCAGATAATACAGAAAATCTAAGAATTGACTCTGTATGGCTTGATAAACCATTCTTAAAAGAAAAAGAAAATAATAAACTCTTTGTAAAAGTCTCGAACCTAGGACAAGGAGAAGTGAAAGACAGAGATATAAAATTATTTATTGAGGATGTGCAATCGTCCAATGCTACCGTTTCATTAAACGAAAATGAAACAAAAACAATAGAAATGGCTTTTGCTATTGCAAATGCTGGTACAAAAAGATGTCGTGTAAATATTGATGATTACCCAGTAGATTTTGATAACGATCATTATTTTACTTTAAATGTCTCTCCTAATATTAATATTGCTATCATTTCAGATAATCCTAAAGATTACTTGAATACCGTTTATAAAAGTGAACCCTTCCTAAACGCTACTTCATTTCGATCAAATCAAATTGATTACTCTGCTATTAATGGGGCTGATCTTTTGATCATTGATTATGTACAGACCATTACTGAATCTTTGAATGAAGTGATTAATAATGCGATAAGAAACGGTACAAATATCGCTGTTTTCCCTCCTGCGAATATGGATACAGACAGTTATGCAAAAAGTTTTGGTGTATTAATCGCTGCAAACAAAATAAACGCAGACACCAAAATGATTGGTACTACTCCACCTCCCAAAAAAGATCCTTTCTTTGCCAATGTATTTGAAAAACGAGCACGTAATATGAGTATGCCAGAAGGTACACTTAATTTTCAATGGAATGGACGTGGGATTCATACATTATTGAGTTATAAGAATAGCCAAAGCTTCCTTGCTGTTCAGGAAAATGCCTTGCAAAATATATATTTCAGTTCTGTTCCATTAGACGAACAGTACACCAACTTCGCAAAACATGCTCTTTTTGTTCCTGTGATGTATAGAATGGCTATTTTAAGTAAAACTCAATCAGATCAACTTTCTTATAACTTTGGAGAAAAGAACATTCGTATTCGATTTGACGGTTTACAAAAAGGAAGTATGTATAAACTGCAAAAGGAGGAATTAGAAATTATTCCTACACAAAAAGTAAATGCAGATATTTTGACGCTAAAATTACCGAATGAAGATATGCAGGCTGGATGCTATTCTATTCTTAGCACTGATGATAATAAATTCATTGGCTATATCGCATTCAATTATGATATTCTAGAATCAAAATTAAATGGTTTCTCTTCCAAAAACTTAAAAGAAAAACTAAAGGAATATAATAATGTCAAAATCTACGATAACATTAAAGCGGATAGCTTCAAACAAGTATTCTTAGAAGACAATGTTGCACAGCCTTTATGGAGAATCTTCTTAATATTTGCCTTACTTTTCTTAGGTATTGAAATGGCGATATTAAGATTTTGGAAATAGAGATAGCATTTTCATACAAAAAAGGCCAAGTAAAATTAAAACTTTACTTGGCCTTTTCGTTTATAAAATTCTTCAATAATTATTGATTCAAGACACATTTAATCGTTAATGCAACTTCATCTCCCACAGTAAATGTTCCTGTATCACTTCCTAGATTAAAATCTAATCGCTTTATCATTAAAGATCCTTCTAAAACATTTCCTGATTGAGAAAAAGGAATTTCAACTTCTTTTGAAACATCGCAAAGCACTAATGTACCTCTCGTTAAAAATTGCTTACCTTCTTTTCGAATATTTTTTGAAGTAAAACATATCGTAGGATATTTATCTACATTAAAAAAATCTTCGTTTCTTAAATGTTTATCTCTTTTTTCATTATCTGTATTTACTGATGAAGATTTAATACAAACATCAAAATGTGAAGTTGATAATGAAGAAGGATCAAAAACAACTTCTCCTTTCATTTCTGAAAAAGTTCCTTCTACTGTATTGACTTTGAAATTACTGATTTCAAATTTTACAACAGAAGACTCTGAATTAATTGTTTGAGCAAAAGATGTTAGAGAGATACCACAAAGAAGAAGTAAACTAATGAATAATCTCTTCATGTTATTTTAAATTATATCTAACACCCAAAACAAGTCCATCACTTACTCCTCTATATCTTGTATTTCCTTCCTGTAACTCAGTATTAGTATAATACTCCGTGAAAGTATGAGCAAAACCTAGTTTCACAGACCAAATATCATTGACATGGTATTGAGCGTAAAATTCTGAACTTAGCATCCCAATATCATTTGCCGCAATAAGTAAAGCAGAAATACTATTCGAATTTGCTAAAGTATTGACTACTTCTCCATCACCTTGATAAGTTGCATTTTGAGCTGCACCAAATGTGTATCCAATAGCATCAATATTCATCCCGATTTCAAACTTCTTCTTAATTCGGTAACTCAAATTGATATATAATGCCACATTCATTTGACTTGGAGAATTGATAAACAAAGTATCTTGTTTCTCTTCATTTCCATAAAATTCTGGAGGAGCAGAGTAAAATTCGTTAGGATCACTTGATAATCCAGTAAATCCTGAAAAACGTATACCAGTACCAATGATAAAGTTTTTCTTTTTACCTAGAGCCCATGATTGTCCATAAGCAATTGAACCAACAAAATCTTTTCCTATTTGAACAGTACCATCTAAATAAGTGTATTTAGACTTTCGATTATCAACTTCTTGAGCGAAAACAGTTGAGATAGAAAACAATAGAACGATTGATAAAAATAAATTTCTCATAAAAAATAACCTTAAGTATAATTGAGTTTGTTTATTGGTCGTAAACATTCTCAAATACTTACAGATTAATTTAAAATTTATTTTTCTTCCTTGTCATTTCCTTTTTCTTCCAGCTGAGATTTATAGTAAAGAATTTGCTCATCTTTCATAGCAATTTCTTTCTTTAAAGAATTTCTAACTTCTTCTAACTCAAGTTGACGACGTGCCATTTCTTCCTGAGTAGTTTGTAATTCCTCAGTATTTTGAAGCATTTCTTCCTCTCGAGTTCTCAAATCTTGGGTTAGCTTTTGTGATTCAGAAAGAAGAATGGCTGTTTTTGTATTGTGTTTTGCCGATGTAATTGCAGAAGCTATATTTTCGGAAATACGCTCTACAAATTCAATCATATATTTTTCAAAAACTTCAAAAGAAGCCACTTCAATAACTCCTAAAGCCTTTTCATTAAATTTTAATGGTACTATTAATAAACTTTTAGGAGAGGCCAATCCTAGACCTGTCACGATCTTGGAATACCCTTCTGGAACATCATCAATAAATAAAGATTCGTTTTCCTGCCAACATCTTCCGGCTAATCCTTCACCAAAACCAATCTTTTTATTCATATATTTTTGTCTATCAAAAGCATAACAAGCTTTTAATTCTAAATAAGAACTATCATTAATCGTATCGTCTTCTACTAAGAATAGCATACCTTGATTAGCTCCTAGGTAATCGACCAATTCTCTTAAAACTACTTCATATAATTGATCTACATTATCTAAATACTGACGAGTAATATCAGCAAATTTAGTAATACCTTCATTGACCCATTGTCTACGATGATCTTCTATAGATACCTCATTAAGGCGATCTCTCATCTTCACAAGAGAATTACCTAAAATATCTTTGTTACCGTAAGTATCAAAGTTTGTATTGAAATTACCTTTTCCTATATCTCTCGCAAAATCAGAGGTATCTTTAGTTCTTTCAATTAAAGTATTCATAGAAGCAATTGTTTGCCCTATTTCATCTCCTGAAGTAACAGGAATTGAGGCAGAAAGATCACCTTTAGACAGTTTACCAATTGCCTCTTGTAATTTATAAATTGGTCTAGTAAAACTAGTTGAATAGGCATTAGCGATAATAATACCGATAATGAAAATAACAAAGGCTGCTAGTGCAACATTCCATTTCAATCTTTCGATGGATTCAAATGCTTCTTGTTCTTCCATTTCAGCAACAATGATCCATGGCAATTCTCTAATATCAAGAATAGAATAAGCACTTAATGCTGCATTACCAAGATAATTTTTGGCCACCATATGATCTGTATGCCCTTTGAGTGCATCCATCACAGGATCTGTATTTACCGTTTTGGCTAACACAGTAGTTTTTAAAGCTTTGATCTTGGTTTCTTCTTCCGTAGGGATTTTTCCTCTTAATTCATCAAAAAACTTTTCTTTTGACTCTTCAAACAAACGGGCATTGCTTCGCATTAATTGATCTTTACCAACTAAGTATGTTTCTCCAGTACCCATCAAACCTTCTGCCTGCCAATCTCCATCATCAGTCATAATTCTATTAATCGCAGATAAAGGCATTGTAGCGATTAGCACGGCAATTTTTTCTCCATCCTCATAAACGGGAGCTGAGAAAAACAACTGTAAGTCACCATAAGAACCTTCATAGGATACAAAATCAGAAATGATTACAATATTTGGACGTATAGAGTTACGTGCTAAAGTAAAAGCTTGTCCCAAGGCAGATTGTCTAAATATACCATCCATCAAGCTTGTACCTAAGTCCATATTTTTAGCAACAGTATAGATTACCTCTGAACTATTTACATTGACAAGCATGATATCTGAAAATCCATCCGCCATCAAAAAACGTCTAAAAGAAGCATGGTACCTTTGATGAATATCAGAATATGCTGTTTTATCCTCAGCTCTATTCATCAAATCTTTCTTACCAATAGGATTTGCATTATTCGCAATATATAAGTTTTGAAGAATGACAGCCTTATCGCTCAGTTCATCTGTACTTTTCTGTAGTTGTTTTGAAAAAGACTCATGATCCCCTAGTCTTCTATCTACATTGGTTCGATAGAATTCTCTTAGATCTCTTCTCATCTTCTCAATTTTACCTGGAGCATAATAATAATCCATGATAGAATAGGCAGGAGACAACTCCATCACTGCATCAGCTACCATTCTACTTTGGGCCAATACACTTACCTGTTCTTTTGCATCTTCAATAAAAGTCTCTAAAGTTCTTCTCTTTACCTCTCGTACAGAGATTAGTTGATGAAAGACTGCTTCTTCTAAAGACTTCTTGGCTGAATAATAGCCCAAAAATCCAACAGCAATACTTGATAATGCTGCAATCACAAGCATATTAAGCATTACTTTCACTCTAATGCTTAAATCTTTTATTCTTAAACCAACATTTTTTGAAGTTGATGACTGATCACTCATAGTTTACTATTATGTCTTCTCACTATTAATATCTAAAGCAATTCAAATACCACGATTACTTTAGAAGACATTAAAAAATTATAGAGCAGATATTCCTATTACGGAGAGCTTATAACTATTCATTAAATAAACGAATAATAAATGAATCTATTTTAAGAGAACTGAAATTTAGACATAAAAAAAAGGTTGATATTTCTATCAACCTTTCTGTGTGCGGGTGGAGGGACTCGAACCCCCACGCCGTGAAGCACTAGATCCTAAGTCTAGCGTGTCTACCAATTTCACCACACCCGCTTTTTGTCGTGGCCTTTTGTTTTAAAGCGATGCAAAGGTGCACGTTTTTATTATTCTACGCAAGTATATTCTAAAAAACTTTCTTTAATAAAATTAAATGAAACTATTTTCCAGAGAACTAAAAGAATAATTGTTTCACATTCAGAAGTGTTAAGTATCTGAAAATAAATAATGTGCATAACATCAAAAACTTATTCCTATCTTTGAAAAAAATATTAGTTTTTTTTAAAAAAAAACTGATTTGTTTGTGAAAAGGGAACTTAACCCCCTGTAAGCATTTTAATTTTATGGCAAAAAGAGTAGTAGTTGGTCTCTCTGGAGGAGTAGACTCAAGCGTAGCCGCTTACTTATTGAAAGAACAAGGTTATGATGTAATTGGTCTTTTTATGATCAATTGGCATGATGGAAGTGTAACGATCCAAGGCGAATGTCCATGGATTGATGATAGCAATGATGCTTTATTAGTTGCTAACAAACTTAATATTCCATTCCAAAGTGTAGACTTAAGTGAACAATATAAAGAACGTATTGTCGATTATATGTTTGCTGAATATGAAGCGGGAAGAACACCTAACCCAGATGTGCTTTGTAACCGTGAAGTGAAATTTGATGTTTTTATGGATATTGCACTAAAATTAGGTGCTGATTATGTAGCCATGGGACACTATTGCCGAAAGGATTCTTTCATTGATGAAAATGGGAAAGAGGTATTCCGTTTACTAGCCGGTGTTGATGGAAATAAAGACCAAAGTTATTTCTTATCTCAATTAAATCAAGAACAATTATCTAAAGCATTATTCCCCATCGGTGAATTGACAAAGCCAGAAGTGAGGGCGATTGCAGCAGAACAAGATTTAATTACTGCAAATAAAAAGGATTCTCAAGGCTTATGTTTTATCGGAAAAGTAAAACTTCCTGATTTCCTAAAACAACAATTGATGCCAAAAGTGGGTAATATTGTTGAGATTCCTTCTGACCATGCTATTTATAAAGAACGTGAAGAGGCCATTAATAATGTATCCTCTGAAGAAGAAAAACTTCAACTGTTAGCTCAGCCTTATTCTTATAAACCTACTTACGGTAAAAAGGTAGGAGAACATCAAGGAGCCCATTATTACACAATTGGTCAACGTAAAGGACTTGGAGTAGGTGGTACACCACTTCCTTTATTCGTTATTGCAACAGATACAAAAACAAATACAATCTACACTGGTCAAGGAAGTGAACATCCTGGATTAAATAGACCTGGTTTGAAAGTTGAACCAAACGAAATTCATTGGGTACGTGAAGATCTTAAAATGAAGATTGGTGAAAAACGAGAATACATGGCTCGAATTCGCTACCGTCAACCTCTTGAAAAGGTGACACTTTACAATAATGAAGATGGTCTATATTGTATTTTCGAAAATAAACAATCTGGCATCTCTGCTGGACAATTTATCTCTTGGTATGAAGAGGATGAATTGATTGGTTCTGGAGTTATTAGTCAATAAGAAAGACTGATTTCTGTTTATAGAAAAAATGCTCATGTGTATTCAATTCACATGAGCATTTTTTATAATTATTTTTTTCTTAAAGTCTTCGTCTACCTACATTTCCATAAAATAAATATTGAATTGCTAGAACGATTATTAAGGTAGCAATTGTACTTAAAAAACCTCTTAGAATGGCTTTTGGCATAAATGCTGCTCTTCCTGCCTCAATCATAAAAAGCGTTAGATGATGTATTAATATTTGTGGAATTACAAAGATTAAAAAAGTACCAATACCCATTTGATTTATTGTAGGAATCTCTAACTGTTCATATCCTCCGGTTGGTGCTGTCCATCGCATTAATTGAGTCCTTATAAACGCCAATATCACACAAGATGCAGTATGTATACCAATGGAATCATAAAATATATCAATTACAAAACCCATTACAAATGCAATGAGCATAATACTCATATTCATTGCACCAAAGGGTAGTAAGACTAAAAAGGCTACATAAGGGAATACCATTACGTTTCCGTCAAAAAAAGTAAGATTTCTAAAGAATAATACTTGAATAAATAGATAGAGCAAAAATAGACCTGCTTGTTTTAACCAAATTTCTCTTCCCATAACTTACGAATGAATGTCTCTTGTCCAGTATTTTCTTATTAAATTATTGATCTTCTAATGCTTCTAATGAATCTTTTTCTGCTCTAAATAAAGATTTAGAAACATATACATGGTGTAGTTTAGAAAAATCTACAGCTACATCAATTTTCACAATCCAAAATCGCTCTGAAGCTGTTCTTTCTGCTTCTGTTACTACTCCAAGCATCACACCCTCAGGATATACAGTATTAAAACCAGAAGTAGTAATAGTATCACCAACATTAATATCTAAATGCAAAGGTAAATAATTTGCAGAAGCAGTTGTAGGATCTTCAGTATCCCACTTCACAGTACATAGCGCACCATTTTTCTTGAGTTCTGAAGATATAGCCATATCTCTATGTAGTAATGAATAACAAGTCGAAAAATGATTAGATACAGATTTAACTTGACCTACTACACCATCTTTTGTCATTAATCCCATACCTTCAACAATACCATCTTTCCGTCCTTTGTTTAGGGTAATGTAGTTTGCTGATCTGTAAATCGAATTATTGATGACTCTTGCAGGAATAAAATCATACGCTACGGTATCACTCATTCCATAAAACAAAGATGATAATTTCTGATTATCATCAGACACACTATCCTCTGAGATATTTGCAACCTGATTTAGTTCGATCTGTTTTCTTAATAATGCATTCTCATTCAACAAATCTTCATTTACAGAGGTTAAATGAAAGTATTGTTCTACGTTAGAAGATGTACTATAGATACCACCAACTAAAGTATTGGAAGAAGATAAAACAACTGAACGTTGATAGCTATTATTATTTACAATTAAACCTGCTGCAACAAGTTCAAGAAATATAAAAACTAAAAACACTCGGTATTTAAATATGATTGCAAATAATTGACTCATATAATGACAAGCAAAAAAATGTTTTTCTATTCAGAAAATTAAGAATAGGTAAATAAAATAGAAATGCTATTAAATATCATGCAAGATAGGCTGAAGATTTGAACCAAAAAAAAACGCATTAAGAATCTTTCTGTTCTCACTGCGTTTTTTTCAATAATTAGCTAATTAATATCACTTTATATCTATTTAGATCTTTTAAAACATGTCCAGTCCCTAAAACAACAGCTCTTAATGGATCGTCCGGCACATGAACTGGTAATTTCGTTTTAAGAGATATTCTTTTATCTAATCCTCTCAATAAAGCTCCTCCACCTGTAAGATGAATTCCTCTATCATAAATATCAGCAGAAAGTTCTGGAGGTGCTGTTTCTAATGCTCTTAAAATAGCTTCTTCAATTTTTGAGATGGATTTATCTAAAGCAAAAGCCACTTCAGCATAAGAAACATTAATTACTTTTGGAATTCCTGTCAGCAAATCTCTACCTCTAATTTCATAATCTTCAGGAGCATCATCTAATTCGGCAAGTGCTGCTCCTACTTCAAATTTTATTTTTTCAGCTGAGCGTTCACCAATTAATAAATTATGTTGGCGACGCATATAGTCTAAAATATCTCTATTAAAAACATCACCAGCAGTACGTACAGATTGATCACAAACGATACCTGACATTGCAATAACAGCAATCTCGGTTGTACCACCTCCGATATCTACAACCATACTACCCATAGGCTCCTCAATATTGACACCGATACCAATTGCCGCTGCAATAGGTTCTGGTACCATATATACTTCTTTTGCTCCAGCATGTTCTGCAGAATCTCGAACGGCACGTTTCTCTACTTCAGTAATTCCTGAAGGAATACAGATTACCATTCTGTGCGAAGGCGTGAAAAACCTCTTTTTTGCATCAGACATTTTGATCAACCCGCGAATCATTTGTTCAGCAGCATGGAAATCTGCGATCACGCCATCTTTAAGAGGACGAATCGTTTTAATATTTTCATGCGTCTTTTCGTGCATCTGCATCGCTTTTGCACCAAGAGCAATGACTTTGCCTGTCTGTCTGTCTAATGCGATAATAGATGGTTCCTCTACCGCAATTTTGCCTTTTGTAAGGATCAGCGTATTGGCTGTTCCTAAATCTATCGCTAGATCACTTGTAAAAAAATCAAAGAAGCCCATTAATAATTTACTCTAATTTCATTGTGCGAGATAATTGGTGTAACTGCAGTTAAAAAATACTTCTGAGTTATAATGATTTCAATCAGTTACTCTTTTAAATTTAGGTAATAGTATTGAAAAGGAATAACAAGATAAGATCAATAATTGAAACTATCTCTAATATTTTATTTAGGATCATTCTCAAAAAATGACCGTTGAATGCAATACAAATAACCGTATCATAATATACGGCTACTTTATGAACGACAAATAATGTACCTATGGTATATCTTTGGTCAATTAATTTTTCTTAATCTTTCTTCTTAAAATCTCCTCTCTTTATAGATTTGATTAAATCTCCCCATGCAAATGGATTAAGAAGTGGGTTTGCTGTCTCCATAAAATACTGAGTAGCAATTTGATCCGCTCTATAATTCATATAATACCTATAGTTACCACTTGCTCCCATTGGCAGTGAATTGGACATATAAGTAAGTTTATCTTGACTAAGATTTTTTTCCATATTTTCTAACCTTTGATCTTTTTGCTCTCCTAAAGCTAAAAATGCTTCCTCAAAGATTTCTTTTGTTGGATATGGAAAAACTTCTAACAAAGGAAGCTCAGTTACTTCCTCTCTCATTTCAATTAGAACAGTAAAACCTAAATCATCTCTTCTAGGAATTACAATTTCTTGCTTAGCAAAACCTACAGCACTGACAACAACAGTATCTCCAACTTGTGTTGGCATTGTAAAGAAACCTGCATGGTTTGTTACTGTACCTCTACCTGCTTGCTTAATATAAACGTGCGCTCCTGGAACTCCATAAGAACTATCTCCTTCAACGACAATACCTGAAAATTGAATGGTATTTTGCTCTCCTTGAGCAAATGTATCATTAGATTGTACAAAGAAGGCTACTATCCCAAGGAACAGAAGTGCTTTTATATTTATTTTTTCAAAAAATTGAATCATTCTCCGGTTATAAAAAATTATGATATGTAATTAAGTTTATTCAAATATAAGGAAAGCCTCAATACAAAAAATGTGTAATGAGGCTTTTCTTAAATATTTTCTAAAATAAAACCCTTATTTATTACTTAAAAATCAGATTTTACATTTGATTATTTCTGTTTTTAGTCACCACTGGTATTTCTTGAAGAAACAACTGAGGCTAACATTGAAGATTTTATCTTTTCAAACTCTTGTTTTTTAAGATTCTTCAGCTCTACATTTCTTTCATAGACCCACTTTTCAGGTGAATAGTTTCCTTTAGGATATTTTTCCCAATATCCTGTGTATTCTAATCCCAATGTTTCAAACTCAATTCTGAACTCATCATCAATAAGAATAAAATTTTCTCTAAGGTTTCTAGACAACATTGTTATGATACTTGGTGTTTGTACCATACGTTGTTCCATCTCCTCAAAATGTTGTTTTAATTCTCTTTCTTCTTTTAGAATCTCATTGGCTTGAACTTCAGATTGAAGAATTTCACCCTCCCAAAATTCGTCTTCTTCAGAGAATACTTCCTCATGTATTTCTTTTTGTTGTTCCTCTGAAAGCTCGACATGAGTTGTTTGTTGAGCAATTGGAGCATCTGTTTTTAGCATCAATTTCCAATTGTCAATTTTTTCTTTCTCAGATATAGTCATACAGATCCATGACTTGCCAACATAGGCAGCCCATAAACTCATATCTGTAGGATTCTCCTGAAGCATAGACCAAACTTTTGGCTTGTTCAAGGGGTCATTGGCATGCACATTCAAGCTAATAAACGAGAATACTAGAAATAGATAAAAGGTCTCTTTTAATTTCATTTTTCACACAGTAAGTTGTTATTCTGAAATGTTTGTAACCTACACTTTAGGCGAGTGTCATAATTATGTAACGTAGAATAACTGATGGTCGTGTAATTCACCTAAAAAATTATGCCTAAATAGGTGTAATGTTTGGCTGTAAATTTTAACATTTATGTAAAAGTCCTGGCTAAATTAGTAAATCTTACGAGTAAAATCCTAATAAAGTTTAATAAGTTACACCTATTATAGGACTTAATAGTTGTCAAATGATAAAAATTAGCATAAAAAACAAAATTCACAGCCCATTCCACTAAAATTTGCAATTAAAATACAATTCTTACACTTAAAATGTCAATAATCTTTGGAATCATTAGATAGTATTATAGTTTTGCATTGAAATTAGTCTTTGGAGTCTTTGTGCTTCGAAGCTTGTGTTTGAATTCATTGATATAATAATAAAATACCAAGATGTCAAATATCGGTAAAGTTACCACAGTCATTGGACCAGTAGTTGACGTCAGCTTCGAAGCAGAAGGATCTACGCTACCTGCGATTTACAATGCTTTGAAGGTGAAGAAATCCAATGGTCAAGAGATCATTCTGGAAGTTCAACAACACCTTGGCGAGGAACGCGTTCGTACAGTAGCGATGGACGGTACAGAAGGTCTTCAGCGTGGTGCTGAAGTACTTGATACAGGTGCAGCGATTGCAATGCCTACAGGTGAAGAAGTAAGAGGACGTCTATTCAACGTAGTTGGAGAGGCAATTGACGGTATGAAGCAGCCATCAGGTGCAACTTCATTACCAATCCACAGATCTGCTCCTTCATTTGATCAATTAGCAACTTCAACAGAAGTACTATATACAGGTATCAAAGTAATCGACTTATTAGAGCCTTATACTAAAGGTGGAAAGATTGGTCTTTTCGGTGGTGCCGGTGTAGGTAAAACCGTATTGATCATGGAATTAATCAACAACATTGCAAAAGTATACTCAGGTATTTCTGTATTTGCTGGTGTTGGTGAACGTACTCGTGAAGGTAATGACCTTCTTCGTGAGATGATTGAATCTGGCGTAATCAAGTACGGTAAAGAATTCATCGAAGATATGGAGAAAGGCGGATGGGACCTTTCTAAAGTAGATCATGATGAGTTACAGACTTCACAAGCTACATTGGTGTTCGGTCAAATGAACGAACCTCCAGGTGCTCGTGCTCGTGTAGCATTATCAGGTCTTACTATTGCAGAATACTTCCGTGATGGTGAAGGTGAAGGCGAAGGTAGAGATATTTTATTCTTCGTTGATAACATCTTCCGTTTCACTCAAGCAGGTTCAGAGGTATCAGCCCTTCTAGGTCGTATGCCTTCAGCCGTAGGTTACCAACCAACGCTTGCAACTGAAATGGGTGCCATGCAAGAGCGTATTACTTCGACTAAGAGAGGATCAATTACTTCGGTACAAGCAGTATATGTACCTGCCGATGACCTTACTGACCCTGCTCCAGCGACAACATTCGCCCACTTGGATGCACAAACAGTACTTTCACGTAAGATTACTTCTATGGGTATCTTCCCTGGTGTAGATCCACTAGAATCTTCTTCACGTATCTTATCTCCAGATGTTTTAGGCGACGAGCACTACAATACAGCTCAACGTGTAAAAGAAACAATCCAACGTTACAAGGAACTTCAAGATATTATCGCGATCCTTGGTATGGATGAACTTTCTGAAGAAGATAAGCAAGTAGTAGCTAGAGCTCGTAGAGTTCAACGTTACTTATCTCAACCATTCCACGTGGCTGAGCAATTCTCAGGTATCCCAGGTCTAATTGTAGACATTAAAGATACTATCCGTGGTTTCAACGAAATCTTAGATGGTAAGTGGGATCACCTTCCTGAAGCTGCATTCATGTTCGTGGGTGCAATCGAGGAAGCTGTAGAAAGAGGTGAAAAAATGCTTGCTGAAGCGAAGTAATTCCTTCATAAGCTCACAATATTCAAAGGCGAGAGTCTCTGGGTTTTCTCTCGGACTTTCGCCTTTTTTAATTTGTATAGCTGATATTTCAAATTCATAAATTAAAATATGAACTTATAATATCTGCCACTCAAAAAAATTTACTATATAAATTTATTTATCATGTTTGTTGAATTACTTACTCCTGATAAAAAATATTTCGAAGGTGAAGCTTCTGGTGTGAAAGTTCCAGGTATTAATGGTGACTTTGAAATGCTAGACAAACACGCCAACATTATCTCAAGCTTAGCAAAAGGTGATGTTAGAATTACTAATGGTACTTCAGTTACTAACTTCACTATTGATGGTGGTACTAT
>NZ_JBSWYJ010000020.1:0-110981 GCF_056161045.1 Flammeovirga sp. AWQ4_249 | reverse complement strand
TGTTTAACCTTAGACTTGTGGTGATGGGCGGATTCGAACCGCCGACACACGGATTTTCAGTCCGATGCTCTACCAACTGAGCTACATCACCGGGAAACAATTTATAGTCTTGTTTAACCTTAGACTTGTGGTGATGGGCGGATTCGAACCGCCGACACACGGATTTTCAGTCCGATGCTCTACCAACTGAGCTACATCACCAGGTAGCTATAAAAGTACCTTTTTTGCTTAAAGCGATGCAAAAGTGGGGAAAAAGTATTTTAAATCAAACTATCTGACGAAGAAAATTTAAATTTTAATTAAACAGTAGTTAACAGGCTTTATCGTGATCGTAGCCATCTTGAAGTTGTACTTTAGCTAAGGAGTTGATTCTAAATTGCTTGCCTGATGATTTTTCTGTGCAAAGGTAATATTTCCTTAGTTTCTTATTTCTAATAAAAATTCGACCATCTTCCATTGAAAACTCATCACCATCTACCAAATCGTCTAAATATAGTAAAGAATCATCAACTTCAGAGTCATATAATGCCAAAGCTTTTTTCAACTGAATATCATTTCCACTGGAAGCAGAAGGGTTTAATTTATGTGATTCAACCTCTACGATTAAGTTATTTGGAAAAATCTTCTCTTTTAAAAGAAAATCTAATAACTGACCAAAATTCGTTTTCCACTCTTTTCCATGTGGAGCAACGCTATTCTGGAATTTATCCCATGTAATAAGATGTGCAACTTCATGTGTAAAAGTGATAATAAATTGATAGGGGTTTAGATTAGCATTAATACTAATTTTATGACCATGACCTCTTTGTGGAGGTCTATAATCACCATTGATAGTTTTTCTTCCACCTTTTATTGTAACATAAATCTGATATTTCAATATCCATTGGGCAAAAATCGAAGCAGCTTCCGGAGTTGTGTATTTAGACAAACGTTCCGTAATTTCTGTATGGGTCATTGACTGATTTTGAGTATTTGCTATTTTATTTTTCATATAGAATTTATCGATTTCTGATTTCTTTATTCAACTTTTACTTGATTAGTACAATAATGTGTTTCTAATTGACAATATTAAACCGAAACTTTTGAAATAAAAGCAAAAAAACATGAAAGGAGATTTAAATATTCAAGATGAAAGATTAAGAGCTTTTAAAAGATTATTAGATATAATGGATGATTTAAGGGAGAAATGTCCATGGGATAAGAAACAAACCTTAGAATCTTTGAGACATCTAACGATTGAAGAAGTTTATGAGTTATCTGATGCTATTTTAGAGGATGATAAACAAGAAATAAAAAAAGAAATGGGAGATGTATTGCTTCATTTAGTTTTTTATGCAAAAATAGGTTCAGAAACAAATGATTTTACAATTACAGAAGTTATTGATTCAATCTGTGAGAAACTGATTGTAAGACATCCACATATATATGGAGATGTTGAGGTGCAAGACGCAGATGAAGTTAGCAAAAATTGGGAATTAATTAAATTGAAGGAAAAAGGGAACAAGAAAAAGACAGTATTGGGAGGTGTTCCTAAATCTCTGCCTGCAATTGTGAAAGCATTAAGAATTCAAGATAAATCTGCAGGAGTTGGTTTTGAATGGGATAATAAAGAAGATGTATTCAAAAAAGTGGAGGAGGAAATCATCGAGCTACAAGATGAAGTAATTGCTCACGATAAAGGAGCTGATAATTTAGAAAAAATAGAAGATGAATTTGGTGATGTAATGTTCTCAATGATTAATTATGCTAGATTCTTAAAAATAAATCCGTCAGATGCTTTAGAAAAAACAAATAAAAAATTCATACAAAGATTTAATGAGATGGAACTGAAAATGAGTGAAATAGGAGTGTCTTTTGATGAGTTGTCTCTAGAGCAAATGGATAAACTTTGGGAAGAAAGTAAAAAAAATGAAAAAAAATAAGAAAATTTTTGTCTACCTTTTTTAGTTAATTGTCTCATCAATACAAAAGCTTTATCTAAACAATATAAGGTTTTAAAATCTCAAATTGTTTCCGTTAAAATTGATGATATGGTAACTTTTAACTTTAAGAAAAAAAGCAACTCTCATACTACAAAATATAAGAATTACGCTGATCAGTTCGAGACTGCTATCAAAAACCTAGAACTTTTTACTGAAGAAGAAAAAGTTAGAAATAAGATGGAATTGAATAAAAAATTCCAAGGTTATATCCTGTAGATCCTAAGAATTTATTTACCTAAGGATGTTTATTCTATCTATTGAAAGAAATAAACATCCTTAAATTTTATCTATTCTTCACTAGAGTCTATGATGTCAATATCAGAGATCAAGACTTTTTTGGAGATACTTTTTCCTGTTGGAGTAGCAGCTAAACCACCTAATGCAGTTTCTTTGTAACGATCTTCCATGCTTTGCCCTACTTCTCCCATAGCATCTACGCATTCATCTACAGGAATTACTCCACTCACATTAGCTAAAGCAATTTGAGCAGATGAATTAGCAATTGCCGCAGCACTTGCATTTCTTACGACACAAGGAACTTCCACTAATCCTGCAACTGGGTCACAAACAAGCCCAAGCATGCATTGAGTAGTAATTGCTACAGCATTAAAAATCATGTCTATATCACCACCTAGGCAATATACAATTGCACCAGAAGCCATAGCTGCAGCAGTACCTGTTTCAGCCTGACAACCTCCAACTGCACCTGCAATACCAGATTTTTTTTCCATTATTAATGCAATACCAGCAGCGATAAGAAGACCTTCATAAATTTTATCATCTTCAATATCATGTAATTCCTGTAATGTTACCAATACACCAGGAAGAATTCCAGAAGCACCCGCAGTTGGAGCGGCAACAACTCTACCCATACAAGAATTTACTTCTTTTGCAGCAAGAGCTCTCGCAACTAAAAGCTTAAACTCCTCAGACAGTACATTAATAGGAGTTTTCATTACCTTCTTACCTCCATTTTCAATCATTCCTGATCTAGATGTCATGTCTTCATTTAACCCTGTTTTTACAGCGTCTTTCATTACAAAAAAAGCATTTTTCAATGCAACTTGAATTTCCTCTTTTGTTCTTTCTTTTTCTCTGATTTCATAATCAAGAACAGGTTGGTAAAGAGGTACATTTTTCTTGTTACAATACTCTTTCCATTCTAAAAATGTCTCAAAAAGTACAGCCATGTTATGATTGTGTTTATATGGTTAGTATTTTTATACCGAAATTTATAAAAAAGAAATAATTCAACATCGATTTTTCTACTTTTATGGACAATCAAATCCTAACAGACTTCGGAAATATAGCTTTATTTATCATTGTAGGTGTTATTTTTGTATTCGGCGGTTTATTTACAGCAAGCTTAGTGCGTCCAAATAGACCAGGAGTAGAAAAATTAACAACTTACGAAAGTGGGGAAGACCCAATTGGTTCAGCATGGGGAGGTTTTAATATACGATTTTATATTATTGCTCTGATTTTTCTCTTATTTGAAGTCGAAATACTATTTTTATTTCCTTGGGCAACAATTTTTGGAGATGCTGATAAAATTGAAGCTACAAATGGAATATGGGGATGGTTTGCATTAGTGGAAATTTTTCTTTTTGTTGGAATTTTAATTGTTGGCTTGATATACGTTTGGAAAAAAGGATTTCTAGATTGGGTGAAACCAACAAATATTCAAAATAAGTCTACTCCTAAAGGTTTTAAGAAAGATCTTTACGATAATTTTAATAAGCAATACACTAAATAATATTAGTTTGAGATTTATTCATCTATTTTTTTACATATTTATTGGATCTATTTTTTTATTGAGCTCTTGTGATCCTCAAGATGAAATTTTATCTACCGATCCAAACTTGACTTTAACTTTCAGTCAAGATACCGTATTCTTTGATACCTTATTTACATCAAAAGAAGACGAAGGTATTGATATGAAAAGTATTACAAAGAGATTTACAGTTTATAATACAAGTGAAAATGCTGTAAATATTTCTGAAATAGCACTTTCGGATCCTAATAATATTTATAATGTATTGATCAATGGACAAGCATCAGATAGAGTCGAAGATACTTTTCTAAGAGGTGGAGATAGTATGGTTGTTTTTACAGAAGCAAATATTCCATATGAAAATGAAGATGATATTAGAGAATATTCTGGAGCAGTTAACTTTTACACTAATGGAAATCGACAAGAAGTTATTTTAAATGCTTTTGCTCAAGATCCTTACTATGTTTCAAGTAGTAGTGTTGTTTTAGGTGATGTATATTGGGGGAAAGAAAGACCATACGTAATTATTGACTCCTTATATATATCACAATCTTCTTCCTTAACAGTAGAAGCTGGTGCAAGTATAATCTTTGATAATGAAGCAAAAATACAAGTAAGTGGTTCTCTCAAACTGATGGGTACTACTGTAGATTCAATTCGATTAGAGAGTATTCGTACAGATGGTAACTATTATGATTCACCTGGACAATGGGGAGGCATAATTTTCGATTCTCTCAGTAATAACAATATGATAATTGGCACATATTTAAAAAATGCTAGTTTTGGGTTGTATATTTATCACCCTGATAATGATAATGATATCGATCTTACTATTGAAAATTCAACTATAGAAAATATTTCTCTTGTAGGAGTAAGTGTAATAGGTGCTGATGTGTCTGTAATTAATAGTACAATTAGTCATACAATAGATTATGCATATGCACATGCTTCTGGTGGTGTTTGTAATTTCATTTTTAATACAATAGTTAATGAAAATACGGGCTACTTTAGAGAGAAACCATCAATTGCTTTTGAGTCAATATTAGAAGATAATCCTCATAATGAAACGATCCACTTAACTTTCCAAAATAATATAGTATGGGGCAGTTTGTATGATGAAATGCTTATTTCTTCAGGAGTTGATGAAATAAGCGTAGTACATAATATAATAAAAACAACAAGTACAGACTTTGATGAAACTAATTTGATAAATGTAGACCCTTATTTTAAAATTCCGTATTCATATAACTATCAAATAGCTGAAGATAGTCCTGCAAGAAGCGCTGGTATTGATATTGAAGGAATTAATATTGATCAAATAGGTAACGAAAGATTATCACCGCCAGATATTGGTGCTTTACAATATGTTCAAGACTCAATTCAATAAAAAGTTGAAAACTCTACTACAAATAATAATTTCACTGACAATAAATACGACATTATTCGCTCAACAAGAATGGATTAAAGATCTAGAGTTGAAAGAATGTAAACAAATGACAAACTACGAAGGTAGATTTGATTTAAGTGGAATGACTACTTTTAATGATTCTATCTATATTATTGCTGATAAAAAAGAAAATCATTTCATATATAAATTAAATTGGAATCAGGATAATTGGACAGTTACTCCTGCAATTGATATTTTGATAAAAAATAATAATGATTTCGAAGGTGTCTCATATTATAAGGATAATGTTATTCTTATTAATGAAGCTGATAATTCTGTGTATGCGCTCAACTTAAGCACTAAAAATACAAAGCTATTACCTATTGACTGGAGTAATTTATCCTTACCAAGGAATAAATGGATGAAAAATGCAGGCTTTGAGGGAGTGGCAATAAATACAAAAGAGGATATTCTTTATTTAGCAAAAGAACGAGATCCTAGGATAATTATTGAAGTTGACTTAAAGACCAATAAAATAATAGATGAATACGACCTTAAAAAGTCTTGTTCAAAGGATTTCGCAGATCTATATTATTACAATGGATATTTATATGGTTTAGAAAGAAATGCACAATGCATCGCAAAAATAGATTTGGAGACTAAAAAGATTGTACAACATTACAGTTTTAAGAAATCTACCACTTATAAAGGAGAAAAATTATATGAGCCAGCTAAATATGGAATGGCTGAAGCTTTAATGATAAAAAATGATCAAATTTGGATTGGTTGGGATAATAATGGTGTTGAAGTATCAAGTTTTGCAAAAGATAAGTACAATATTAAAGGTGATTTACCTGTTATTTTGATATTTGATAAGCCAATTGACTTCTAAAATCTAAATAAATGTAATTGAATTTAACTTTTTTCATGACCCTTGTGTTAGATGATGTGTACGGAGCACAAGGTAAAACTATGAAAGTGTAAAAGTTTTTAAATTTAAGTAGATATTTTCGCTAACTACTTGGATTACAAAAAAAAGTGTTATACTTTTGCAGTCCAAACCTCGGGAAACTACGTTTATTATTAGACATGAACGCAAGTCCTAAATTATTTGACTATTAGAAATATTAATTCTGTTAGAAAAGGATTTTAGCAATTTGCGCTTAAAGTTCTCCGAGTAGTTTGTGCACTTAGGCATAAGAAATCACAGGAGGTTCCTGTGTGTAGGTAAATAACAGAACGAAAATGTTACAGCCAAAAAGAGTCAAGTTCAGAAAGAGACAAAAAGAAAGAAGTAGAAGCCATGGTATCGCTCAACGCGGTCATAGCGTTTCTTTCGGTAGCTTTGGGTTGAAAGCTCTTGAAGGTGGTTGGATCACTGCTCGTCAAATTGAGGCATCTCGTATTGCGATGACTCGTGCGATGAAACGTGAAGGTCAGGTATGGATCCGTATCTTCCCTGACAAACCAGTTACTTCAAAGCCAGCCGAAGTACGTATGGGTAAGGGTAAAGGTGCCCCTGCTTATTGGGTTGCTCCAGTGAAAGCCGGAACAATCTTGTTCGAATCTGATGGAGTATCAATCGAGAGAGCTCAGGAGTCAATGAGATTGGCTGCGCAAAAGCTCCCAATCAAAGTGAAGTTTGTAGTTCGACCAGACTACGTAGGATAAGCTTAGAAGATGAAAACACTAGATTTAAAAAAGCAGGTGAAAGCAATGTCTTCAGAAGAGCTAGCTGAGAATATCAAAACTTCTCAGAAGCAATTAGAAGATTTAGCTTATGCTCATGCAGTATCACCATTGGAGAACCCAATGCAACTTAGTTCACTAAGAAAGCAAGTAGCTCGTTTAAAAACTGAGTTACACGCAAAAGTGACTGTTGAGTTGGAGGAAAAGGTTAAAGCTGAGAACGTAACTCGTGAGACTATCTCAGAGTTCTTGCAAAAGTCAACGTTCCTAGCGCCTGTAAACAAGAAGATGGTCTTAAGAGCCATTGAGAAAGTTAACAACTAAGATACCTGACAGAAGAGGATCATGGAAAGAAACTTCAGAAAGCAGCGTACTGGAATCGTTGTAAGCGACAAAATGGATAAGTCAATCACAGTGCAAGTGGAAACACGTCAAAAGCACCCGATGTACGGTAAGTTCATCAAGACGACTAAGAAATTTATGGCGCATGACGACAGTAACACTGCAGGTATCGGAGATACCGTTAGAATCATGGAGACGCGCCCAATGAGTGCGCGTAAACGTTGGAGATTGGTGGAGATCGTAGAGAAAGCGAAGTAATTCCTTTTTCTATCCATCGAAAAATTAAATTTTTACAATCACCAAAAAAAGAATCCTTAATAGGATAGGAGAATGATACAACAGGAATCAAGACTGTCAGTAGCAGATAACTCAGGAGCAAAAGAAGTTTTATGTATTCGCGTTTTAGGCGGTACTAAAAAACGTTACGCTTCTGTAGGCGACAAAATTGTCGTTTCTGTGAAGTCAGCTATCCCTTCTTCAAACGTTAAGAAAGGGACTGTATCTAAAGCGGTTGTTGTAAGAACAAAAAAAGAAGTTCGTAGAAAGGACGGTTCTTACATTCGTTTCGAAGATAACGCAGCGGTTTTATTAAACCCGCAAGACGAGCCAAGAGGTACTCGTATCTTCGGACCAGTCGCAAGAGAGCTTCGTGAGAAGCAATTTATGAAAATCGTTTCGTTAGCACCTGAGGTACTCTAAGAGTTATGAATAGAAAATTCCATATCAAAAAAGGCGACAAAGTAACGATCATCTCTGGAAACCATAAAGGTCAAGAGGGTGTAGTACTAAATGTCGATCGTGAGAAGGAGCGTGCCACTGTTGAAGGTGTGAATATGGTTACTAAGCACATCAAACCAACAGCTGAAAAGCCAGAGGGCGGTGTGAAAAAATTAGAAGCACCAATTCACGTTTCTAACATCATGTTAATCGATCCTGAAACGGGAAAATCAACTCGCGTAGGTCGTAAGCAAGACGAAAACGGTAAGTTGAAAAGATATTCTAAGAACACTGGAAAATTTATCGACTAATGGCTACAGCGACAAGATTAAAGGACAAATACCAGGAGGAAATCGTTCCAGCATTAAAGGAACGTTTTAATTACAAGTCTGTAATGCAAGTTCCAAAATTGGAGAAAATTATTATCAACCGTGGTGTTGGTGAGGCAGTTGCAGATAAAAAACTTGTAGACATCGCAGTAGAAGAACTTTCTACTATCGCTGGTCAAAAAGCAGTTCCAACGATGTCTAAGAAATCAATCTCGAACTTCAAATTACGTGAGGATATGCCAATCGGTGCTCGTGTAACATTAAGAGGTGACAGAATGTATCAATTCTTAGATCGTTTGATCACAATTGCTATTCCTCGTGAGCGTGACTTCCAAGGCATCAAAGATAAATTGGATGGTCGCGGTAACTACACTTTAGGTGTGAAAGAGCAGATCATTTTCCCAGAGATCAAAATTGATCAAGTAAAGAAAGTGACAGGTATGGACATTACGTTCACTACTTCTGCAAACACTGATGAAGAAGCATATGAGCTTCTGAAATTATTTGGAATGCCTTTTAAGAAAAAGTAGTAAACACGAGAAATTATGGCAAGAGAAGCGATAAAAGCGAGAGAACGTAAGCGTGAAAGACTTGTTGCAAAGTATGCAGCAAAACGCAAAGCGTTAAAAGAAGCAGGTGACTGGGAAGGTTTAGATGCTCTTCCTAAGAACTCTTCACCAGTTCGTTTACACAATCGTTGTAAATTAACTGGACGTCCAAAAGGTTACATGCGTAAGTTTGGTATTTCACGTGTTACATTCCGTGAAATGGCATCAGCAGGTAAGATCCCAGGCGTTACAAAATCGAGCTGGTAATTAAATTTAGGAACCTACAACATTAGTGTTGTAAAAATATTTGCAAGCAATGGCAATGACAGATCCTATAGCGGACTACCTTACGAGACTTAGAAATGCGATTAGCGCTAACAAGCGTATCGTAGAAGTTCCTGCTTCTAATATCAAGAAGCAGATGACTAAGGTACTGCATGAGAAAGGCTTCGTTCAAGGCTACAAGTTTGAGGATGGTGTTAATACACAAGGCGTAATCAAAATCGCTTTGAAATACCACCCAGTAACTAAGCAACCTGCGGTTGTTGATCTAGAGCGTGTATCACGTCCAGGTCTCCGTAAGTATGCTAACGCTAAGAGCATGCCGCGTGTATTAAATGGTTTAGGTATTGCAATCCTTTCTACTTCGAAAGGTGTAATGACTGACAAAGAAGCACGTGAATTAAACGTTGGTGGAGAGATTCTTTGCTACGTATACTAAGAGTAGAAGAAATACTTTTATTAAATAATTGGCTGACCGCTTTCCATAGTCGAAAGCCTTAAGCCTAAATAGTAAAAACCATGTCAAGAATTGGTAAAAAACCTGTTACTATCCCTTCAGGTGTCGAGGTGAAAGTTACTGACGCTAACGTGTTAGTAGTGAAAGGCCCTAAAGGTGAATTACAACAGGAAATCAACAAAGACATCAATATTGAAGTTGAAGGTTCTGAAGTACGTTTTGTACGTCCATCAGATCATAAAGATCATCGCTCTATGCACGGTCTTTATAGAGCTTTAACTCAAAACATGGTGACTGGAGTATCTGAAGGATATAAAAAGTCATTAGAGTTAATTGGTGTTGGTTTTAAAGCATCGGTACAAGGTCAATTATTAGACCTTGATCTTGGTTATTCACACCGTATCCTTTTCCAAGTTCCAGCGGAAATCAAGGTGAGTGCTGAAACAGCTAAAGGTAAAGCTCCTGTAGTTACTATCGAGGGAATCGATAAGCAATTAGTAGGACAAGTAGCTGCTAAAGTTCGCTCATTCAGAAAGCCAGAACCATATAAAGGTAAAGGCGTGAAGTATGTTGGTGAAGAGATTAGAAGAAAAGCAGGTAAAGCTGCTGGTAAAAAATAACAAGTATGGCCACTAAGAAAGATCTGAGAAGACTGAGAATCAAAAGGGGCATTCGTAAGAAAGTTTCTGGTACGCCAGAACGTCCTAGACTCTCTGTATATAAGAGTAACACTGCAATTTATGTGCAGTTGATCGACGACCTAAACAGCCGTACTGTTGTTGCCACAAGCTCTCGTGAGATTAATGCTGATAGCAAATCTGCGAATATTGCTTTGGCTACAGAAGTAGGCAAAAAGGTTGCTGAAAAAGCTACAGCTGCTGGTATCTCTACGGTCGTATTTGACCGTAACGGTTACCTTTACCACGGTAAAGTTAAAGCGTTAGCAGAAGGTGCTAGAGAAGGTGGTTTGAAATTCTAAAGAAGTTGTCAGAGATGAAACAGAACGTAACAAAAGTAAAATCAGCCGATCTAGAACTTACAGAAAAAGTTGTTGCTATTAAGCGTGTTGCTAAAGTAGTAAAAGGTGGTAGACGCTTCAGCTTTTCTGCTATCGTAGTTGTAGGTAACGGTGATGGTGTTGCAGGTTATGGTTTAGGTAAAGCTAACGAAGTAACTGATGCAATCACTAAAGGCATCGACGACGCTAAGAAAAACCTTATGAAGGTTCCAGTATTGAAAGGTACTGTACCACACCCTCAAAAAGGTAAATTCGGTGGCGGACGCGTGCTAATCAAACCTGCTTCTGCAGGTACTGGTGTTATCGCAGGTGGTGCGATGCGTGCAGTACTAGAGTCAGCAGGTGTTCATGACGTATTGGCAAAGTCGCAAGGTTCTTCTAACCCACATAACGTGGTTAAAGCAACTTTCGACGCGTTACTAAAAATGCGTGATCCACGTATGGTAGCGGAACAACGCGGCGTGAAATTGAGCAAAGTTTTTAACGGCTAATCAATAAATTTAATCTGTTATGGCAAAGATCCGTATTACTCAGGTTAGATCGTTGATCGGTCGTCCTGAAAGACAAAAACGCACAATTAAAGCACTTGGTTTAGGAAAAATCAACAAAACTGTGGAAAAAGAAGTAAATCCACAGATCCTTGGCATGGTTAAGGCAGTTGATCACCTAATCAGTGTTGAAGAGTTGTAAATTCTTTGTACTTTTGCACAAGGCATTAGTACTTTAAAGGTATTAATTGGGAAACAGTCATGAAACTGCATACACTAAGTCCTGCGAAAGGCGGTAAAGTTCGCCAAAATAAGCGCGTAGGTCGTGGACAAGGCTCAGGCCGTGGTGGCACGTCAACACGTGGTCACAAAGGTGCTAAGTCTCGTTCTGGTTACAGCCAGAAGTTTGGCTTCGAAGGAGGTCAAATGCCATTACAGCGCCGCGTGCCTAAATTTGGCTTCAAAGCTCCTTTCAGAGTTGAATATAGCGTAATCAACTTGGATGATATCCAAAAGATCGCTACAGAGAAAGGTATTACTACTTTCGCATTTGAGACATTCGTGGAGTTAGGCGTTGTTGCTAAGAACGGTAAAGTTAAAGTTCTTGGTAATGGTGAGCTAACTGCAACAGTAGAGATTTCGGCGAACGCTTTCTCTGCATCTGCTAAAGAGGCAATCGAAAAAGCAGGCGGAAAAGCGATTACATTGTAAGAAGCTATGAATAAGTTTGTCAAGACACTGAAGAACATTTTTTCAATCGAGGAGCTCAGAGATAGAATTCTATTTACTCTGGGTTTCCTAGCGATTTTTAGATTGGGGTCGTATATCGTCCTTCCTGGAGTAGATCCAAATGCACTATCTGAAACATCAGGTGGTCTTATGGGGATGTTAAACATCTTTTTAGGTGGAGCATTTACGCGTGCTTCTATCTTTGCTCTTGGTATTATGCCTTACATTTCGGCATCAATTGTGATCCAATTGTTAGGTATGGCTGTACCTTACTTCCAACGTTTACAGAAGGAAGGAGAGTCAGGACGTAAACGCATGAACCAAATTACGCGTGTTTTGACGATCGTGATTACACTTGCTCAAGGATCTGGATACTTGTATTCAACTATTCCTAATGAGGCAATCGTAATCAGCCAGTCATTATTTTATCCTGCGGCAATGATTATTTTGACTGCAGGTACAGTTTTCTGTATGTGGCTTGGTGAAAAAATCACTGAGAAAGGAATTGGAAACGGTATTTCAATGCTGATCATGATCGGTATTATTTCAAGTTTCCCTACTGCAATCGTTCAGGAGGTAAAAACTCAAAGTTCATCTTTGATCTTTTTAATTGCTGAATTAATTGCACTATTCTTTATCGTAATGGGAGTTGTTTTATTAAATGCTGCTGTTCGTAAAGTACCTGTGCAATATGCTCGTCAAGTTGTTGGTGCTGGAGGTAAAAAGCGTACGCTTGCTACAGGTCAACGTTCATACATTCCTTTAAAAGTGAATGCTGCGAACGTTATGCCTATTATTTTCGCCCAATCATTGATGTTCCTTCCTTCATTGATCGCTGGAGCATTCCAAGATGAAAGTGATACAGCAAGATGGATAATGCAGAATTTCTCTGATTATACATCTTTTGCTTATAACTTAACATTTGGATTAATGATTCTATTATTTACTTATTTCTATACTGCAATTACGATCAATCCTGATCAAATGGCAGAAGATTTAAAAAGAAATAATGCATTTGTTCCAAACGTGAAACCAGGTGAGGAGACTTCTGAGTTCATCAGTTGGATCTTAGATCGTATTACTTTACCTTCAGCAATTTACTTAGCTGTAGTTGCTATTTTACCTGCATTTGCAAGTATGTTAGGGGTAAGTTCAACATTCTCTAGATTTTATGGAGGTACTTCATTAATCATTATGGTGGGTGTGATCTTAGATACACTGCAACAAATTGAATCATACTTGCTAATGCAAAATTATGATACAATGATGAAGTCCGGTAATATCAAAGGCCGCCAAAATGTGGCAACAGTCTAATGGTATACTATAAGACAGCAGAAGAGATCGAACTTATGCGTCAATCGGGTGATTTACTCGGTAGAGCTCATGGTGAGGTCGCAAAAAATATTAAAGAAGGGGTTAGCCTTAATGCTCTGGATAAAATCGCTCAAGAATTTATTCAGGACAATGGGGCTCACCCCTCATTCTTGAATTATAAGGGGTTTCCCGGTACACTTTGCATGTCTTTAAATGACGTTATTGTACATGGTTTACCTTCTGATTATATCCTAAAAAATGGAGACATCATATCATTAGATTGTGGTGTTTTCTTAAATGGATATCATTCGGATAGTGCCTATACTTATCCTGTAGGAGAAGTAGATGCAGAAACAATGAAACTTTTGAAAGTAACTAAAGAGTGCTTGCAAAAAGGAATTGATGAATGCAAAATCAATAACAGAATTGGAGATATAAGTTATGCTGTACAACAGCATGCTGAAATGCATGGTTATGGCGTGGTTAGAGAATTGGTTGGTCATGGTTTAGGTAAAAACCTTCATGAAAAACCTGAAGTACCTAACTATGGCAAACGTGGAAGAGGATTAAAAATCAAGGACGGATTAGTTATAGCAATTGAACCTATGATAAATATGGGGACGAGAGCAATCACTCAAGAGAGAGACGGTTGGACAATTCGTACAAGAGATCGTAAGCCCTCAGCTCATTATGAACACACAGTAGCTATCATTGATGGAAAAACTGAAGTGTTGACAACGTTCAAGTACATTGAGGAAGTATATCCATTTTAAATCAATATCAAATGCCAAAACAGTCTAACATTACCCAAGACGGTACGATCGTAGAGGCACTTTCTAATGCAATGTTCCGTGTGGAGCTTAAGAATGGACACCAGGTAATAGCACATATTTCTGGTAAAATGCGTATGCATTACATTCGTATCCTCCCTGGTGATAAAGTGCGTTTAGAAATGTCACCTTATGATCTTACTAAAGGAAGAATTGTTTATAGATATAAATAATTCAAAAAAATGTCTATCTTTGCACGCTCGCATTTAATTTTATTCATTTAGGTTAACATGCGGTAACAAAATAAGGGAATTATTCCCTCTATTTTTGCATTTAAGAAGGTAGGTTATGTGCATGTGATGTTTTTTTATGGATAAACTGAGCATGGATAGGCGACTTTCGGGTGCCTTGACATTTTAATCAAGGATTTATTACGTTTTATAAACAATTGGAGCAATGAAAGTCAAAGCTTCTATCAAAAAACGCAGTGCGGACGATAAGATCATCCGCCGCAAAGGCAAATTGTACGTTATTAACAAGAAAAACCCTAGACATAAACAACGTCAAGGATAATTCTTTAAGTACAAAGAGCGATAGTTAAAATTTAGTTTTACAAAGTAACCGTTCACAGTAAAACATGGCACGTATTGCAGGTGTTGACATCCCAAATAACAAGAGAGGTGTAATTGCATTAACTTACATCTTCGGAATTGGTAGATCGTCAGCGGCAGATATCCTTGCTGAAGCAGGAGTAGGCGAGGATAAAAAAGTTCAAGATTGGACAGACGAAGAATCACAAAAGATTCGTGAACTTATTACAGAAGGTCACAAAATCGAAGGTGAGTTAAAGTCAGAAATTCAATTAAACATCAAACGTTTAATGGATATCGGATGTTACAGAGGTCTTCGTCACAGAAGAGGTTTGCCAGTTCGTGGTCAACATACCAAGAACAACTCACGTACTCGTAAGGGTAAGCGTAAGACAGTTGCAAACAAGAAGAAATAATTTAGTTTTTAGCGTTTAGCTGAACAATAAGAATTATGGCTCAAAGAAGAAAAAACGAAAAAGCGAAGAAAAGAGTAGTTAATGTTACTCAGGAGGGAGAAGTACATATCAAGGCTTCTTTTAACAACATTATCATCTCTTTCACCAACAAGGAAGGACAAGTGATTTCTTGGTCTTCAGCTGGTAAAATGGGCTTCAGAGGCTCAAAGAAAAACACTCCTTACGCTGCACAACAAGCGTCATCTGATGCTGCTAAAGTAGCATATGACTTAGGTATGCGTAAAGCAGAGGTTTTTGTTAAAGGTCCAGGATCAGGTCGTGAAGCGGCTATCCGTACCGTGCAAAACTCAGGTATCGAAGTAACTATCATCAAAGATGTTACTCCTCTACCTCATAACGGTTGTCGTCCTCCAAAACGTAGAAGAGTCTAATTTGACCTTCTCAACTTGTTGAGATTACAACTAAGAGTGTGTTAACCATTAAAACGGTCTGTCGTCTTAAGCCACGGCAGAGATCATTGACACCTCCTGAATTAAAATTATTATAGACACTCCTAAAATTCTAGAGAAAAATGGCTAGATATACAGGGCCTACGTCGAAGATTGCTAGAAAGTTTAATGATCCAATCTTCGGGGCATGCAAGGAACTTAAGAAAAAGGCGTATCCTCCAGGACAGCATGGTAAAAACAGACGTCGTAAGCAGTCTGAATATGCTATCCAGCTTGCTGCAAAGCAAAAAGCTAAATACACTTACGGTGTATTAGAACGTCAGTTCCGTAACGTATTCGAAAAAGCTGCCAATAAATCAGGCATCACAGGTACTAACTTACTTCAATTATTAGAAGCAAGATTAGACAACACAGTATACCGTTTAGGTTTCGCTCCTACTCGTCGTGCTGCTCGTCAATTAGTATCACACAAACACATTACTGTGAACGGTAAAGTAGTGAATATTCCTTCATATACTTTGAAGTTTGGTGACGTGATTGGTGTTCGTGCTAAGTCACAAACAAACAAAGTGATTAAGGAAGCAACTTCTGGTAAGCAACGTACTGCTTATTCTTGGTTAGAGTATAATGCTGAGAATATGACAGGTAGATTCGTTCAGTTCCCAGAACGTGATGAAATTCCTGAACAAATTCAAGAGCAACTTATCGTCGAGTTGTACTCTAAGTAATATAGATCTTTGGAAAAAGCTTCTAAGAAGATTATATTTAATTTTCTTAGGAGCTTTTCGTATGAGTTCTTATTAAATTTATTAAAACCACGACTTTTATATGTCAATTCTTGCTTTCCAAAAACCTGATAAGGTGGTAATGGAACAGGCTGATGATTTCAAAGGCCTTTTTGAGTTCAAACCACTAGAAAGAGGTTACGGTTTAACAATAGGTAACGCGCTTAGACGTATATTACTTTCATCACTAGAAGGGTATGCTATTGTAGGAATTAAGTTTCCAAATGTTCTTCACGAGTATTCTACAATCGATGGTGTTGTGGAGGACGTAACTGAGATTATCTTGAATCTTAAAAAAGTTAGATTCAAAGCTGTTAGTGAAAATCCTTCACAAAAAATCAGTGTAAATCTTAGTGGCAAAAGCGAATTTAAGGCTGGAGATATTGCTCAGTTCACTGAGGAATATGAAATCTTAAATCCAGATTTTGTAATCTGTAACCTAGATGAAAGTGTAAACTTACAAGTAGAATTTACCATTCATAATGGTAGAGGTTACTTATCTGCAGATGACCAAACTGAGAGCGAAGCTGACGATATCATTGGTTTTATTCCAATTGATGCTATTTTTACTCCAATCAAAAATGTTCAGTATAGAGTAGAAGACCTTAGAGTTGATGACCGTACTGATTTTGAAAAACTGATTATAGAAGTAGAATCTGATGGATCTATTCATCCAGAAGAAGCAATCAAAGGAGCTGCAAACATCTTAATCCAACATTTCATGTTATTCTCAGACAAAAACATGATTATGGATGATCCTACAGATGGTAGTGCAGTTGAAATAGATGATGAATATTTAAGAATGCGTAAGCTACTTAAAACATCACTTTCTGACCTTGAGTTATCAGTTCGTGCATATAACTGTTTAAAGGCTGCCGATGTGAAAACATTAGGTGATTTAGCCTCTTTAGAAATTTCTGATATGATGAAGTTTAGAAATTTTGGTAAGAAGTCTCTTACTGAACTTGAAACTTTAATGTCTGACAGAAATTTATCATTTGGAATGGATGTTTCTAAGTACCGTTTGGACGAGGATTAATCTATCTGAATAGATATTTGTTCCTTGGACACGGCAAATATTGAAATCACCGGTAAAAATTAAGCTACGGCTTTCTTGATACTTATTAGTCCACATATTATTAAATAATTTGATAGAGTTCCTAATACGGCTTTATCATTAAAAAAGGTGAAAAATGAGACACGGTAAAAAATTCAACCACTTAGGTAGACAAAAGAAGCATAGAGAATTAATGCTTGCAAACATGGCTTGTTCTTTAATCGAGCATAAGCGTGTTTTCACTACAGTTGCTAAAGCAAAAGCACTTCGTACTTACGTTGAGCCATTAGTAACTAAGTCTAAAAATGATACAATGCACTCTCGTCGTGTAGTTTTCTCTTACTTGAGAGATAAAGAAGCAACTACTGAGTTGTTTACTACAGTTCGTGATGCTGTTATCAATCGTCCAGGTGGTTATACTCGTATCATCAAAACTGGTCGTCGTTTAGGTGACGGTGCTGAAATGGCAATGATCGAGTTTGTAGACTTCAACGAAATCTACAACGTGAAAGAGACGAAAACTAAAACTCGTCGTTCAAGAAAGAAGTCAACAGCTAGTGCAGAGCCAACTGCAGAAGCTGAAAACAATAACGAATCAGCAGAATAATTCTGATGAATAGTTATTAATATAAATAGGGGAAATAGTTTTAAAAACTATTTCCCTTTTTTTGGGTCTAAAAATGAAACAATATTTTTATTCCTATTTTTTATTAAATTTGCACAATCTAAGTTCAATAAGACTATAATATCAATGGAGAAAAAGACTGCGATACTAATGCTTCAAGATGGCACAACTTACAAAGGAACTGCTATCGGTGCAATTGGTACCACAACCGGAGAAATTTGTTTTAATACAAGTATGACTGGATATCAAGAAATTTATACAGATCCTTCATACTATGGACAAATCATTGTAAATACTGTATCTCATATTGGAAATTATGGTACAGTACAAACTGAAAATGAATCGTCTAAGCCACAGATTAATGGTCTTGTTGTAAAAAGTTTCTCAAGCGTATTCTCAAGAAGTACTGCCGAGGGTTCTTTACAAGATTATTTGGAAGCTGCAAATTTAGTAGGGATTGCAGATATTGATACCCGCGAACTTGTAAAGCACATTCGTACTCAGGGTGCAATGAATGCAATCATTACCTCAGAAACAGAAGATTTAAAAGAAATCAAGAAGCTTTTAAAAGCTACTCCAAATATGGATGGACTTGAATTATCTTCTAAAGTATGTACAAAAGAACCTTACTTTGTAGGAGACCCACATGCTTCTGTAAAAGTTGCAGTATTAGATTTAGGTGTTAAAAAATCTATTCTAACAAACTTTACAGAAAGAGGAATGCTTTGTAAAGTATTCCCATCTGATACTACTTTTGAACAAATGAAGCAGTGGAAACCTGATGGCTATTTCTTATCAAATGGACCTGGAGATCCAGGTGCAATGGATGCTGTTGTTGAAACAGCAAAAGCAATTTTAGAAGCAGACAAACCACTATTTGGAATTTGTTTAGGACACCAAATCATTTCTAGAGCAGTAGGTTTAGATACTTATAAGATGCACCACGGACATAGAGGAGCAAACCACCCTGTGAAAAATTTAGTTTCAGGAAGATCTGAAATTACTTCACAAAACCATGGTTTTGCAGTGAAGATGGATAGCGTGGAAAATAGTGATATTGTTGAGTTAACACATAAAAACCTTAACGATGAAACTGTTGAAGGTATAAAAGTGAATGGCAAAAAAGCTTTTTCTGTTCAATATCACCCTGAAGCATCACCAGGACCAAATGATTCAAGGTATTTATTTACTAGATTCTTAGAGTTAATTCAAGATAATTAATACTAAGTAGATCATATTTTAAAAGCCCAATTAGTTTTTCTAATTGGGCTTCTTTATTTTTATGAAAAAGATATAATTACTTTTTATAGGTCAAACAAACTTTCTCATAAGCCTATTTTATCAATCATACTCCTTTTTTGAAATGACTTTTTTATTAGATATAACCAAATTAATAATTCGATTATTTTATACCATATTATTTACTTTTATGGTGACAACTACTCATGCTCAATTAGGACCACTTAGTACTGGAGAAGTTTATAAGTTAAAAGTTGAAGAGTCTGGTATATATAAAATCGATGAGGCATTATTAAGTTCATTAGGAGTTGATATTTCATCAATCGATCAGAATAATATAGCTGTATTTGGATTTGGATTAGGAATGTTACCTCAAGAAAATTCAATATCAAGACCTGAAACTTTGATTGAAGTACCTTTAAAATATGTAGGCAGTGATAATAATAATTTAAATTCATCTGACTATTTTTTATTTTTTGCTGAAGGTGCAGATAAAATTACCTATAATTCTTCTCGTGACTTTTTTGATTATGAGCTTAATTTATATGATGTATCAAATTATTATTACTTAAGAATTAATGGAGGAGAAAGAACAAAAAATATTAATCAAGAAACATCAAGACCTGCTAATAAAGTAACAATAAATAATTTAATTCAAGTTTATCATCATGAATTAGAACAAGTGACAGCACTTACAGAACCATCAGGAAGGTTCTGGTTTGGAGAAAACTTTACTAATAATACTTCAATGGAAGTGAATATTACAGTTAATTCATCATCATCATTTAAGTTGAAAGCAGGAGTGATGGCTAAATCTAGAGAATTAAGTAATTTTACTTTATCTATACCTAATCATGTGATAGGAGAGTTGTCAGTGCCTGGTGCCCGAGACTTTAATAACTATAGATATGGTAGACAAGGATATATGGAGTTTGAATATTTTGATAAATTAGACTATGAAAGTAATAGTATTCCAATTAATATAACTTTTAGTAAACCACAATCTGATTCAGAAGGCTTTTTAGATTATCTAACATTAAATACTTTTACATCATTAAGTCAGGATAAAACAAACCTAGTTTACTACCAAAAAATAGAACCTCAGAGTGATGGTGTTACAGTTCCAACATCACAAGACTTCGATTACGTATGGGACATTACAAATACTCATGATGTAAAAGACGCATTAATTTCTTCTTCTGAAATTACTATTAATAAAACAGAAAATTATTTTTCAATAATTTGTTTTGATATAGAAGATGTAAATACTCCAGAAATAATAGGTGAGATTGAAAACCAAGATTTGCGAAATATAAATGTTCCAGATTTATTGATAATTACTAGTTCTGAATATTTAAATCAAGCTCAAAGGTTAGCCAACCATAGAGAATCATTTAATAACATAGATGTAGAAGTTGTTGATATAAATCATGTATACAATGAATTTTCTTCTGGTAGACAGGATATAACAGCAATTCGAGATTTTGCAAGATCATTATATCTTGAAAACACTGAAAAGTTTAAGTATTTATTACTTTTTGGTCAAGGATCTTATGATTATAAAGGTATCCGATATCAAGGACAAAGTCAGATTCCAATTTATGAATCAAGAGATGTTTTACATCGGGTAAGGTCTTTTTCTTCAGATGACTATTTTGGTTTTTTTGATGAAGATGAAGGTTTTTGGGGAGAAAATATTGATGGAAGAGTTGATAATGATGATTTAGAAATAGGAATAGGTAGACTCCCAGCAAGGAATGTTGATAATGCAACAATTTTAGTGGACAAATTAATCGCATACGATACAAATTCAGTTAACAATTCAGGATGGAAGAAGAATGTATTGTTTGTTGCCGATGATGGGGATGGAAATACACATCAAAGAGATGCAAATAGTTTAGCATTATATGTAGAGGAGACTTATCCTGATTTTAATTCTCAACGAGTTTATATTGATAATCAGCCAAAAGTTTCAACACCATCTGGAGCAAAGTCACCTCAGATTAATGAAGAGTTAGTGAATTGGGTAGATAATGAAGGAGTCCTTATTGTTAATTATAGTGGACATGGTTCAATTACAAATTGGGCTGAAGAAGGAATCTTAAATGCTGATATGGTTGAAAACTTTACCAATAATGATCAATTATCTCTATTTTTTACGGCAACTTGTGAATTTGGAAGATATGATAACCCTAATATTTTATCAAGTGCAGAACGATTACTTTTTAATGAAAGTGGTGGAAGCATGAGTTTATTAACGACAACACGTCCAGTTTATGCTTCAAGTAACTTTAAAATCAATAAAGCATTTTATGAATCCATCTTTCTTAAAGATGATAATGATAATTATATTACTCTGGGTGAAAGTTTTAGACTTACAAAAAATAATAGTTTATCAGGGGTTAATAATAGAAATTTTGCCTTATTAGGAGATCCATCATTACATTTAAATATTCCACAAAGAGAAGTAGCAATAACTGCAATTAATGATATTGATATTTCAAATATTGATACTTTGAAAGCACTAGATCATGTGCACTTAAATGGTCAAATTGAAATAAATAATCAATTAGATAATACTTTTAATGGGGAAGTATATTTAACGCTTTATGAAAAACAAACAGAATCTGAAACTAGAGGTAATGATGGTCCAGAGACAGTTTTTAATTATTTAGAAAGAAAATATCAACTTTATAGAGGGGTGTCGTCTGTAGTAAATGGTGAATTTGAAATGAATTTTACAATTCCTAAAGATATAAGATATGCTTATGACGATGCAAAGTTTAGTTTTTATGCTAAGAGTGAAATAAATGAAGATGGTATTGGTAGTAATAAAAATATAATTTTAGGAGGAACTTCTGATTCACCAATGATTGACAATACACCTCCAGAAATAGAATTAGATATTTATTCAGAAAAAGAAAATATTGTTTATCCGGATACCTATGTAACAGCAACTATATCAGATGAAAGTGGAATTAATTTATCTGGAATAGGAGCGGGACATGATGTATTATTAATGTTGAATAGTGGAGATTCTACATGGATAGTCAATGACTATTTAAGCCCAATAATAGATGATAATTCAAGTTACACTTTTACATTTCCATTAAATGATCTACCAGAGGGAGAAAATACTCTTACATTAGAAGCTTGGGATATTTCAAATAATCGTTCCTCTACAACTATTTCATTTTTTGTAAGCGAAGTGTCTGATATTGAAATTACTAATTATATAGCTTTTCCAAATCCAATAATCAATGATTTTGACATTAGATTCACACATAATTTATTAGGACAAAATTTAGATATTAAATCAAATATTATAGCCATGAATGGCAATATTGTTGCTACTAATGACTTTGAAGTAATTAATTCCGAATCAGAAATTTTAATAAGCTATGAAGGTTTAAGAAGTAATTATCAAATGATAAGTGGAGTTTATATTGTACAATTAATAATTAATTGTCCTGCTTTAGGAATTAAAACTTATCAAACAAGTAGGATAGTACTTAAATAAACAAACAGCTTTAATAATTTTTTTAATAAATCTTTAGTATCTTTAAGAGTTGTTAAAATTCGTATGCCTATAATCTAACTTTTACACATTCATACCTTTAAGAACTAAGGTTATTTTTTTTAGACTTGAGAAAAGTACATTAGATAATTATGATTAATAAAAATTTTAAATACCTACTCATTATACTGACAGTCTTTAGTGTAATTGATTCATACGGTCAATCTCAAATAGTTGGACAAGATAAAAATTCAAATCCTATTATTACCGCAGTGCCGTTTTTAACAATTGCTCCAGAAGCAAGAGGTGCATCAATGGGTGATATGGGTGCAGCAACATCACCAGATGTAAATTCAGCACATTGGAACCCTTCTAAATATGCTTTTATTGAAGAGGATTTTGGAGGTTCTTTATCTTACAATCCTTGGCTACAAAAAATTGTAGGAGATATGTCGCTTAGTTATCTATCAGGTTACTATCGTTTGAATGATAGACAAACTGTTGGCCTAAGTATGAAATATTTTGATTTAGGTAGTATTGACTTTACAGATGGAACAGGAAATATTACTCAAAACTTTAATCCTCGAGAATATTCTTTTGATGGTCATTTTGCAATGAAACTATCAAAAAGATATAGTATGGCTGTTTCAGCAAGATATATTTATTCAAACTTAGCTGGATCAATTAATACAGGTGCACAAGATAGTAAGCCTGGAAGTGCATTTGCGGCAGATATTTCTGGTTATTGGGTAAACCCTGATGTAAAATTAGGTACTTATGATGCAGAGTTTGCTTGGGGGTGGAATATATCGAATATTGGTACTAAGATGAACTATTCTAATGAGTCACAAGAAGACTTTTTACCAACAAACCTTCGATTAGGAGCTACTTTGACAACTGAATTAGATCCATATAATAAAATTACTTTTGGTGTAGATGTAAACAAATTATTAGTACCTACACCAGATTCTACATATGATTACAAATCTGTAGGTGTTCTTGAAGGTATGTGGTATGGGTTAACTAAAGCTCCTGGAGGATTTAGTGAGAAAATGCAAGAATTCATGTGGAGTGTTGGTGCAGAATATTGGTATAATGATTTATTCGCTGCACGTGTTGGTTATTTTTACGAAAACCCTAATAAAGGAGACAGACAGTATTTACAAATGGGTCTTGGTATAAGATATCAAGTAGTAAGTCTAGATTTCTCTTACTTACTAGCATTTGAAAGAAATAATCCATTAGAAGATACATTAAGATTTACACTTGCATTCAACTTTGGAAATTCTAAGGGAGGTAAGAGTAAAGCAAAAGGCAAAGGTAAAGGAAGTAACAATAATAGTTCTGATACGCTTAATGCTGATGATATTTAATAGTTTTTATTCAAATTGAATTATGATATAAAACTATAGTCTATTAAATTAAAGTGAGGTAATTATTTAATTGCCTCACTTTTTTATTTTATCAAAAATTATAATGAGTAGTATAGATAGAACTATTGCACCATCTTCTTATGCAATTGAAGACTTTTCTTTGCCTAAGCCACAGAAATTTACGTTAGAAAATCGCTGTGAAGTTTATAGTATTCCTAATAATGCCCAACCTATTATTCATTTTTCTTTATCTATTAAAGGAGGTAAACTTTTAGAGAAAGAACAAGGAGCTGCAGCATTAACAGCTAAGCTTGTGGGTGAAGGAATACAAGGTATGGACAGTAAGGCTTTACATCATAAATTAGAATCATTAGGAGCAATTGTTTCTACAACTAGTGATATCGATTCATTCACTATTAGTGGACACTGTTTAAAAAGATATTTTGGTGAAGTTATATTATTGGTGAAAAAGTATCTAACGATCTCTACTTTTGATAATGATGACTTTCAACACATTCTAAAAGTAATGCTTCAACAGCAACAGGTAAATGAAGAAAAAACATCGTATTTATCGACAAAATTGTTTAGAGAAAACTTTTATGGAAATCAACATCCTTATGGTAAATCTCTTTCAGTAGAGGCATTAAAGAACTTTAAGCTAGAAGAAGTTGTTAACTATTATGAAAATAATGTAGTTGGTCTTCCTTTTACGTTGTTTATAACAGGAGATGTAACTGAAATAGAAATAAATGAGATTAAAGAAAACCTAGGTACTTTAAAGGTGAAAGAAAGTGCTTTTTTTGTTTACCCTGAATTTGTTAGTAAAATAAGTTCACCTAATTTATATATCTATCAAGAAAAAGATGATGCAGTTCAGACAAGTATTCGTATTGGCTGCCCAACTTTTAAGTTACCTAATCAAGATTTAGAAGCTTTTACTATTCTAAATGAAGTACTTGGTGGATATTTTGGATCAAGGTTAATGAAAAATGTAAGAGAAGAAAAGGGTTTAACCTATGGAATTCACTCTTCTTTTAGAAATGAAATTAACCAAGGTTATTTTATTATAAGTACAGACTTAAAGAAAGAATCAAAGGATTTAGCATTAACTGAAATATATAAAGAGATAAATATTTTAACAGAAGAAGAAATTGGAATTGATGAATTGGAGACGGTTAAAAACTATATGACTGGAAATTTTGTAATGTCGATCAACTCAAATTTATCGTTGCTAGAAGTAACAAAATCTCTATTCAAAAAGAACCTTTCTTTTGACTACTATGACGATTATGTTAGTAGAATTCAAAAGATATCTTCTGAAGAAATAAAAAATGTGGCAAAAAAATACTTCAAACAAGAAATGTTAGAAGTATGTGTAGGATAAAACAAGGAGCAGTAGTAAGCTTTAATAGCTTACTACATTCCCATTGTTGAAATGAAGCTTGAAAGTTTTGTTGTTCAGTAATGTTAATGACTAAGTCATTAAATAACGATGTTAGTATTTTAGTGTAAAAAGTTTGAGTGCAAAATTCGTTTAGTTTTTCTTTAAGTTGAAAGTTTGTCAATGCACTCTTTAAAAAGTCGTAATGTTTGCTTAGTTATCCATTAAAGTGGATCAAAAAAACTAATAAAATTAAAATTTCTTACTTTGTTTTTTTGTTGATGCAATAGTATTAAAATCATGTATTTTAAGCAATGTTTGTTAACAAAAAAGTTTGATAATATTAAATAATTTATATATTTTATTTAATTAATGATAGAATAATCTGTTAAATCATAAAATGTAAAAAAAAATCAAATAATAAGTAATAAATATTTAATAATTCAAAAAAGTTGAAAAATTAATAAAATATTACATGATTATGTACATGTCTTATTTTTAAATAATTATTAATTAAATCATTCTCTCAAAAACTATTAGCGTATGTAATAGAAAATCTATACGCTTAACTTATTCTCGAAAATGGCATCATTTGATAACTTAGATATGGCTACCCTAGCTGGTAGTTCAAGCTCAAATTTTAAAAAATTAGAAGCTCAATATACTATTGAAGATGAATTCAAAAAGAAATTCAATAAAGCAAGACTTATAAGTAAATTATGTTCACCAGTAGAATCAATAAATCAAAATTGGTTATACAAAAAGATTGATAAAATGAAAATGGATAAAGATCCCGTTTTCGTTTTAGGACACTGGAGAAGTGGTACTACACACCTTCATAATTTATTAAGTAAAGATCCACAGTTTGGTTTTGTCAATACATTTCAAAGTGTATTTCCTAATGCTTTAATGTTTGGTAGAAATATTTTTATTCCTTTAATGAAGATGTTTATGCCAAAAGAGCGGCCTGCTGATGGTCTAAAATTAGATCCATCTTTTCCTCAGGAAGAAGAATTTGCTTTAGGTAATATTCATGACATGTGTTATTACTATTTCTGGTATTTCCCTCAGGATACAATACGAATATTTGATAAATTTCTGTTAGGTAAAGGAATGTCAGAGGCAGATAAACAAAAGTGGAGAGATACATACGAAAGATTTGCAAAGTTAGCTTTATGGCAAACGAAAGGTAAAAGATTTCTATCGAAAAACCCTCCGCATACAGCAAGAGTTGATGAACTTTTGAAGATTTATCCAAATGCTAAGTTTATTTATATATATAGAAACCCTTATGAAGTATATGGATCAACTTTTAGGTTTTTTAAAGGTGTATTACCAAGTCAGCAATTCCAAAAGATTTCTGACGATGAGTTGAGTGAAAATATCTTGAAAGTATTTACAAAAATGTTCGATAAATACGAGCAAGATAAAAGTTTAATTCCTTCTGAAAACCTAGTTGAAATTAAATACGAGGAGTTCTCAAAGGATAATTTAGGTTACCTTGATTCGATTTATAAACAATTGAATTTGGGTGATTTTAATAAAGTAAAGGATATTATGCAGAACTATTTAGATAGTTTAGGATCACATAAAAAACATAAATATAATTTCCCTCAGGAAACTATTGATAAAGTAAATTCAAATTGGAATTATGCTTTTGATAAATGGAATTATGAGATGTTATAAAAAAATGGAGTAGATTAAAGTCTACTCCATTTTTTGTTTGATCAAATATTAATTAGTTTCCTTGAGCATCTTGTTGTTCTTGTGGAGTTATCCATCCTCCACCTAATGCTTTGTATAACTTTATATATGATGATAAAATATCACTTTGAACTTTTACTAAATTAAGTTCAGCTTCAAAAGCTTGTCGTTGCTGTTCAAGATATTCAAGATAACTTGTTACACCTTTATCATATCTTTGTTTAGATAAATACTCTGCATTAACAGCTGCAGTGACATGTTTTTGTCTGGCAACCATTTCTTCTTGATAATACTGAACAGAAGCTAATGCATCTTCAACTTCTTTAAAAGCTTTAATGGCAGATCTCTCATATTCCTGTATAGATGCTTCTAGCTTAGCTTTTTCAGCTTCAACTCTTCTTTTATTTTGTCCCCATTGGAATAAGGGGCCGACTAAGCCTGCACCAATATTCCAAGCTCCTGTAGCAGTATTTGTAGTACTTAAAGCTTGAGACGCAACACCTCCAACACCAGTGATGCTAATTGTAGGAAATCTATTTGCAATGGCAGCACCAACTTGAGCATTTTGACTTTTTACATCTTGTTCTGCTCTTAAGATATCAGGTCTTCGTTTAAGTAAATCTGCCGGAATACCAGCAGGGATAACAGGAGGTTTCATTTGGTTTTGTAATGCCATTCCTGTAATGATAGACTTTGGGTTTTCGCCCAATAAAATGGCAAGACGGTTTTCAGAAAGAGCTATTCCTCTTTTATAAACGGGTATTGCACTTTCAGCAATAGCTTGCTGTATTTGTGCTTGATTAAGATCAATTTCAGGAATCGTACCTTGTCTATACCTTGCTTCCATTATAATCATAGAGCTATCTCTTGATGCTAGGGTTTCTTCAGCAACTTTCAAACTAGCTTTATTTTCTAATAATTGAACATAAGCACTTGTTACATTTGCAATAAGAGAGATTTGTGTAGCTCTTAGTCCATAAACAGTGCCTAAATAGTTTGCCTGAGCAGCTTCAGATAAGCTTCTATTTTTTCCCCATAAATCAAGTTCCCAATTGAGAGATGCTCCACCAAAATAGTTTCCTGCAGCATCATCAAATGTAATTACTCCATAGTTTCCATAAGTGTAAGAACCTTCATACCCAAATTGAGGTCTGGTATTTACCTTTTGAATTCTATATAGTTTTTCAGCTTCAATAATTCTTTGTAAAGCTACTTTTACATCTTGATTATTTTGAAGTGCAACTAAAATTAAGCTGTCTAGAACATTGTCATTAATTAGAGTCCACCAGCCTATTGTATCATCTTCACTAGATATCAAACTATCATTCCCAAATCTATATTCTAGTGGTACATCAACATCAGGTTTTTGGTAATTTTCTCCAAGCTTACAGCCCCAAAGTAAGGTAAAAGTAAGTCCAAGAAGAATGGCTAATTTATTTTTATAAAATAATGTATTTCTCATAATTATACTTCACCATTTTGTTGAACTTCAGCATCTCTTTTTTCTTCGTACTTGGCTAATTTTCCTACAAGTACAAATAACATTGGGTATAAGAATAACCCCAAGATAGTAGCCATTCCCATACCACCAAGTAATGCCATACCCATTACTTTTCTTGCTTCTGCACCTGATCCTGTTGCGATTACTAAAGGTAAAACACCTAAAATAAATGAGAATGCAGTCATCAGGATTGGCCTAAATCTTAATTCTGCAGATTTGATGGCAGCATCGAATAAATTGAGTCCTTCATCAAATTTTAATTTGGCGAATTCAACAATTAGAATAGCATTTTTTGCAGCCATGGCGATTAGCATTACGAGAGAAATCTGAGCAAAGACATTATTTTCATAACTTTCACTAAAGAATCTAGCAAACCATAGAAGTAAAAATGCACCAAATACAGCGAATGGAGTACCTAAAAGTATACTAAAAGGCATTGACCAACTTTCATATTGAGCGGCAAGAATTAAGAATACGAAAAGCAGGGAGAATCCAAAAATCATAAATACAGATCCTGACGCCTGTTTTTCTTGATAAGACATGCCATTCCATGCATATGTCATGTTAGCTGGTAAAACTTCGCTTGCTACTTCTTCGAGAGCATCCATTGCTTGTCCTGAACTAAAGCCCGGTGCAGGAGCTCCTGTCACTTCAACTGATCTTAAAAGATTAAATCTGTTAGTGAATTCTGGCCCACTAATTTTTTCAACATTCACTAATGTGGATAAAGGAACTTTTGCCCCACTTCTACTTTTTACATAAAATAGATCAAGTTGCTTTTCATCATGTCGATATTCAGGTTCTGCTTGAATATAAGCTCTATATAAACGTCCAAATTTATTAAAATCATTTACATAAGTACCTCCTAAGAACGCACCAATTGTAGAGTAAACATCATCGAGATTTACGTCTAATTTTAAAATTTTATCACGATTGATATCAATATATCGCTGTGGTACATTAGCTTGGAAAGTACTGAATGCCATTCCTATTTCAGGTCGAGCATTAGCAGCACGAATAAATTCATTTGAATATCTAGCTAAATATTCAGGAGTGTTACCACCTTTATCTTGAACCATAATACTAAAACCAGATCCATTACCTAGACCAGGAATTGCTGGTGGTCCAAATGAGAATACTTGTGCCTCTGCGATTTGAGTTGCAAATAAATAATTCAATTGTTGTTGTACTTCTTTAGCAGTTTTCTCTCTTTCAGCCCAATCTTTTAGAGCGATAAATGAGAAACCTGTATTTGAAGATGTACTACCAGTTAAAAGAGAGAAACCAGTTACAGTTGTTACTAAATCTACTTCTGGTATTTTAGAAACTATCTTTTCAACTTTTCTTGTAACAGCATCAGAACGTTGTAATGAAGCTGCATTTGGTAATTGAATATTGACAAATAAGTAACCTTGGTCTTCTTCAGGAATAAAACCAATTGGTACTTTTAACCCCAATAGACCTGCAGCTCCAAGAGTCAATAAGATAAAAGTAACACTCATTGCAATTTTTCGAGTTGCAATCTTTGTTACACTTAAATATGACACTGTAGAACGGTCAAATATGTTATTAAAGATATCAAAGAATTTGCCCAATGGACCTTTGACGGGTTCGGACTTTCTTAAAATAAGTCCACAAAGAGCAGGAGATAGAGTTAGTGCATTCACTGATGAAAAACATACAGAAACGGCTACTGTTATGGCGAATTGTTGGTATAATTTACCTGTGATTCCTGACATTGCGGCAACAGGAACAAATACAGCAACTAATACAAGCGTAGTAGCAATAACGGGAGCTGTAACTTCAGCCATTGCCTTATTTGTTGCATCTTTTGGTGAATATCCCTCCTCTAAGTAAACCTGTACTGCGTCAACTACAACAATGGCATCATCTACTACAATACCAATGGCGAGTACTAATCCCAATAATGAAAGTACATTAATCGTAAAACCTAATAGAGGGAAAAGCATAAAAGCAGCGACTAATGAAACCGGTATTGCCATTACAGGAACTAAAGTAGCCCTCCAATCTTGTATAAAAACATAAACTACAAGTACAACGAGTAGTAGTGCTATAATTAGTGTTTCTATGATTTCATCAATACCTGAAGTAATAGGTTTTGTTGAATCTAATGAAACTTTATAATCAATACCATTAGGAAAATCTTTTTTTAGACCTTCCATAGCTTCTACAATTTTTTCAGCAAGTTCTACCGCATTTGATCCTGGAGCTTGATATAAGGCAATTGTACCACAATCACTACCATTTAATCTTGCGGAAGAATTATATGTTTCAACACCTAATTCAATTTTAGCAACATCACTTAAACGAACTTGACTACCATCTTTATTTGTACGAACGACAATGTTTTCAAATTCAGTTACATTTTCAAGACGGTCAGGAAGACGAACTGTATATGTAAATTCAGTTCCTTTAGGAGCAGGTTCAGCTCCAAACTTACCTCCAGGAACAATCACATTTTGCTTACTTATCGCTTGTGTAATTTCTGGTATTGTTAGATTTAGTTTTGCAAGAATATCAGGTTTGACCCAAATTCTCATAGAGTAATCAGAGCTACCAAATATTTTTACACTACCCACACCTTTGATACGTGCTAAAACATCTTTTATGTTAATTAGTGCATAGTTACCCAAAAACTTCTGATCATATCTTCCGTCAGGAGAAATTAGTGTAACAAGTAATAGAATGTTAGAGAAAGTTTTTTCCGTTTTAATCCCAGTTCTTTTTACGTCTTCAGGTAATTTTGGAGAAGCTGTAGAGACTCTGTTTTGTGTAAATACGGTACTCATATCAGGATCAGTTCCAATTTCAAATGATGTTTCAATAGACATTGTTCCATCATTCGCATTGGTTGACCTCATGTAAATCATATTTTCAACCCCATTAATCTCTTGTTCTAAAGGAGTTGCGACAGATAATTCTACATTTAATGCACTAGCACCAGTATAAGTACCTGAAACTACTACAATTGGAGGGGTTAGGTTAGGATATTGTTCGATAGGGAGTCCTGTAATCGAAACACCACCTACGATCGTCATGATAATAGCAATTACCATGGCTACAATAGGTCGCCTAACAAAGAAATTCGATTTAATTTGTTCTTGACTCATTATTCTTGATCGTACTGTGATTCAAATTTTACAAGTTTTGCTTTAATTGTTTGGCCTTCGCGTACTTTTTGAAGACCTTCTAAAACTACTCTGTCTCCTTCTTTAAGTCCTGAACGTACTCTCCAATAATCTTTATATGTTCTTCCTAAATCTACTTCTTGCTCTTTAACCTTGTTATCCTTATCAACAACATAAACAAAGTTTCTACCTTGAAATTCAGAAACAGCTCTTTGAGGGACTAATATTCCATCTTTTACAACATCAATGATTGATCTTACTTTAGCAAATTGCCCAGGTCTAATTAAACCATCAGGATTTGGAAAAGTAGCTTGAACGAGTAATGCACCAGTTTCTGAATCTACATTTCTGTCAACAAAATCAATATGTCCTTTTCTACTGTAGACCGTATTATCAGAAAAGATCAGATCAAGATTGTCTTTAGGGTCTTTTTTATCCTTTTTTGTATTTCCAGCTTTTTTTTGTTCTACAGCATATCTTGCAAATTTTAAGTAGTCATTTTCATTAACAAAAAATCTCACATTTACAGAATCAATTCTAGAGACTGTATTTAGTATTACAGGATTTGGATCTTTACCAACAAATTCACCTACTTTCGCTTCTGTTTTGCCTATGATGCCACTAATAGGAGAAGAAATTTGCGTATAACCTAATTCAATTTCAGCCATTCTTAAATTTGCTCTTGCAGCAGCTACCATAGATTTGGATGCACCTTTTTCTGCTAAAGCTGCATCTAAATCAGATTTAGAAACTGCATTTTGTTCAGCTAAGGGTTGAATCCTTTCCAAATCATTTGAAGCTCTAACTAGCGTTACTTCGGCTTCTGCTAATTCTCCCTTTCTCATAGCAACTGTAGCAGCGTATTGTTGCGGGTCAACTTTATAAAGTAGTTGTCCTTTTTTTACCTTACTTCCTTCTTGAAAATATATTCCTTCAAGATAACCTTCTACACGAGATCGGATAGGAATATCTTTTGTACCATAAACTTGTCCTACAAATACTTTAGTTAGCGGTACGTCTCGAATAGTTACTTCAGTAATTGGGATTTCTAGTTGAGGCATACTTTTTTTCTGTTCAACAGATTTATTACCACAACTAATGAATAGATTTATTGAGAATACTACAAATAATACCTTAGGAATAGTATTCAAATAATTAATAGACATTATTAGAGAGATTATAGAGTTTTTAAGTATAGTAAAACTACTAAATTTTAAAATATGAATATAGGAGATATTAGGATTGCTATTGTACTTTTATGAGTTATCCCAATCAAAACTTCGTTGTACTGCTTTTTTCCAAGTCCTTCTAGCTTTATTTTTTTCTTTAGAAAGTAATTTTGTATTAAAAATTTTATCCTTCTTCCATATTTCATGAATATCATCAATGTTTTTCCAATACCCAACGGCAATTCCTGCTAAAAAAGCAGCCCCCATAGCAGTCGTTTCTAAAATTTTAGGACGAACAACGGATATATCTGAAATATCACTTTGAATTTGCATTAACAAGTTATTTGCACAAGCACCTCCATCAACTCTTAATTCTTTTGCTTCATATTTTACATCAGCTAACATTGCCTCAATGACATCTTGAGAACGATGAGTGATAGCTTCTAAAGTAGCTCTTACAATATGCCCTCTTTCAGTACCTCTTGTAATACCAATCATTGTACCTCTAGCATATTGATCCCAATAGGGTGCTCCTAATCCAGCTATGGCAGGGACGAAAGTTACTCCTCCATTGTCCTTTACTTCTTTGGCTACTTTTTCAGAATGATGTGCTTTTTTGATTATTTGTAATCCATCCCTTAGCCATTGAATAGCTGCACCAGCTGCAAATACGCTACCTTCCAATGCATAGTTGACATCTTTACCTATTTGCCATGCTATTGTTGTTAATAATTTATGTTTTGAAGTAACGGCCTTTTTACCGGTATTCATCATGATAAAACAACCTGTACCATATGTATTTTTAATCATACCTTCCTTGGTACACATTTGTCCAAATAAGGCGGCTTGTTGATCACCAGCGATACCTGCAATTGGAATTTTTGTAGCAAAAAGAGTCGTAGCGGTATGTGCATAAATTTCACTACTACTTTTCACTTCAGGAAGCATGGATTTGGGTATATTAAAAATATCAAGTAGTTCTTGGTCCCATTTTAAAGTGTGAATATTAAAAAGCATGGTTCTACTGGCATTCGTTACATCGGTTATATGTGATTTTCCTCTTGTAAATTTCCACACTAACCATGAGTCAATAGTACCAAATTTTAATTCACCTTTTTCTGCTTTTTTACGGGCTCCTTTTACATTTTCAAGTATCCAATGGATTTTGCTAGCTGAAAAATAAGCATCAATGACTAACCCAGTTTTTTTCTGAATTTTCTTTGAATATTTTTTCTTTAAAGAATCGCAGAATTTTGAAGTTCTTCTATCTTGCCACACGATAGCATTATAGATTGGTTTACTGGTTTTTGCATCCCAAACAATAGTTGTTTCTCTTTGATTTGTAATACCAATACCAGCAATATTTAGTCCTGTTAAACCTTCTTTAGCGACACATTCAGCTGCAACACCAGCTTGAGTAGACCAAATTTCGTTAGGATTATGTTCTACCCATCCAGGCTTAGGGTAAATTTGTTTAAATTCTTTTTGGGCTGTATTTATTATTTTACCTTTTCGGTCAAATAAAATAGCCCTAGAGCTTGTAGTTCCTTGATCAAGAGAGAGAATGTATTGTTTGGTTTTGCTCATAAATGATGTCATGTTAATTTTTAGAACATCATCTAAAATAGCAAAAAAATTACAGATTAATATGGAATCCCATGACTAAAGTATCGTCGGTAGGTTTATTCTGAGTAGATTGATTTGGATTCATCCAATTATTTCTTTCTTCTTCTATTATTCTTTTTTGTGTTTCAAAATCTTTTGAAGCATTGTCGATAAGAAGAGCCCTTAGATTTTTCTCTTTAAATTTTTTGTCATGCTCTCCTCCAAACTGGTCTGGTAAACCATCTGAGTAAAGGTAGAATTTGATATCTGAGGTTAGCAATATTCTATGTTTGTGATAAGTATAATTGAAAGGGGAAAGTTTATCACAAACTGATTTTTTAGTGCCTTTAATATAAATTGGGTTATTGTTTTCAATATATAATAAAGGTCTTCTTGCTCCTGAAAAATCAAGTGTATAATTTTTTAAATCAATTGTTACAACAGCCATGTCAATTCCTGCTAAATCTTCACTTTGATCGAAAATGTCTTTCATAATCTCATCCATATTAGTGAGGATTTTATCAGGAGATGTGATACCAGACTGAATGACTTGATTTAATGTTTTAATACCTAAAGTAGCCAGTAAAGCAGCAGGAACACCATGTCCAGCACAATCCATCATTGTAATAATTACTTTATGATCAATAACTGTAACATTATAAACATCTCCACTTACTTCTTGTGAGGGTTGCCATACTATAAAGTAATCATTAATAAATGCATCTATTTCATTTGGAATAGCATTTAATGATTGTTGAATTTGAGAAGCATATTTTAAACTATCTGTTAGCTCAGCGTGAATTTCTGTCATTTCTCTATTTTGAGTTCTAATTCTAGAATGTGCTTTTCTAACTTTTTTATTGATGAAATAAATATATATTCCAAAAATTGAGAGAACGACAATAATTACTGAGAAAGATAGGTTTAATTGTGTTTGATAGGTAATTGCTTTGTCTCTTAGTTCTTTTTCTTTCTGAAGTTTATCTATTTTTTGTATTTGATCTCTTTGATTAAACTTTTCATGAATAAAAGCTAAATCTTTTTTATTTGAGGCGTCAGTAAACTCTACTTCTAGATCATATAGTTTTTGTTGAAACTCAAATCCTTTTTTGTAGTTGTTGTTATTTTGATACACCTTAACAAGAAGTTTGTATAGATTTCTTTTTTCAGGTGTATAATGCTTCTTTTTTTCAAAGTAAAGTAGTGCTTTTTTGAAATATTTAAGAGCAGCAGTATTTTCATTATCAATCAATTTTGCTTCTCCTAAAATTCTATAAGCTCTATTAATACCATACTTATTTTCAATTTCTTTATTAATTTCTAAGCCTTTTTTACCAAAAGTAAAAGCATCTTTAGTTTCTTTTTTTGAGAGAAAAATATCAGCAATATTAAGATATACTTCCGCTACTCTACTTTTGATATTAAACTTGTCAAATGTAGCAAGAGCGATGTAGAATTGATCAAGTGCACTATCAAAATCATAAGTATCTTTATAAAGCGCTCCAAGATTATTAGAAACAAGAGCTAGCCCATATTCATCATTTAATTCAACTCTAATATCTTTAGATCTTGTGAAAAAACTTTGAGCAAGTTCGTATTCTTTTGTTATTAAATGAATTTGTCCAATATTATTATATGCTATTGCAAGATCTTTTTGCCTATCTAATTTACTGTTCAATTCAGCATCATTAATATAATATTGAATTGCTTTTGTATACTTTCCTAAAGCCTTATATACATTTCCTATGTTATTGTAAGCCACAGATTTACTTTCGAAATCGTTGAATTTTTCACTATGATCAATTACTTCTTGGTAAGTTTCAATAGCATTATCATATTGTTGAAGTGCATATTCATTTTTACCTACTTCAATAAGTAGAATTGAAAGAACTTCAAATTGATTTGTTTTTTTTGCCCAATAAATACTTGATTTTGCAGCTATTAAACCTTTTTTATATCGATGTGTTTTACGGTAAGATCTACTTAAATACTTGTAAGCAGTAGGTAAGTTTTGATATTCAAGATTTTGAAGTAAGTGTTTTATTAGTTTTTCAGATTCAATTATACAACTATCGTAAAGTCTGTTTTTATAAATACTAATGACTTTTTCTTGAGCAATAGGTTTCTGTTCAGAAAAAGTACTACTTATAGATGTTGTATCATAAGTTGAATTTTGTCTGTTAGACCCTAAAGTTGTAGTCAAAATTAAAAGACTAGTAAGTGTAAGTAGGAATAAGCTTTTGATAGTACAAGTGATAATTTATATTTTTTTTATAATTATATTAATATTTTTTTGTAAAAAAAAAAGATCAAAGAGTTTTCTCTCTCTGATCTTAATTTGATGTAATATCAATTATATTAAAGCTAAAAAAGGCTACTTTGAGAACCATCTGAAGGAGGAACAATACCTAAATGTTCATAAGCTTTTAATGTTACTTCTCTACCTCTAGAAGTTCGTTTAATAAACCCTTCTTGAATTAAAAATGGTTCATAAACTTCCTCGATAGTTTCAGCTTCATCCCCACAAGCTGTTGCAATTGTTGTAATTCCCACAGGGCCGCCTTTAAACTTTTCAATGATCGTAGATAAGATTCGATTATCCATTTCATCTAATCCACCTTGATCAACATTTAAAGCTCCTAAGGCCATTTTGGCAATATCCAAAGTAATGGTGCCATCACCTTTTATTTCAGCAAAATCTCTAGTTCTACGTAATAAATTATTAGAAATACGTGGAGTTCCTCTTGACCTTCTTGCAATCTCAAATGCTGCATCATCTTGGATTGGAGTTTCAAGAATACCTGATGACCTTTTTATAATAGACGTCAATAATTTTGAATCATAATATTGTAAACGTGCATTGATTCCGAATCGAGCACGAAGAGGAGCAGTCAACAATCCAGATCTAGTTGTCGCTCCAATAAGAGTAAAAGGATTTAGATCAATTTGTATTGTTCTAGCATTTGGTCCAGAATCCAACATAATATCTATTCTAAAATCTTCCATTGCTGAATATAAATATTCTTCAACTACAGGATTTAAACGATGTATTTCATCAATAAATAGAACATCATTGTCTTCTAAATTAGTTAATAACCCTGCTAAATCACTTGGTTTTTCTAAAACTGGTCCAGAAGTAATTTTTATTTCAGCATCCATTTCATTTGCAATGATATTGGATAAGGTGGTTTTACCTAAGCCAGGAGGTCCATGTAAAAGTACATGATCAAGAGGTTCACCTCTTCTCTTCGCTGCAAGAACAAAAATTTCTAAGTTTTCAACAATTTTTTGTTGACCTGTAAAATCATCAAATGAGAGAGGCCTTAATGCTTTTTCAACATCCCTTTCTGCATCTGAAAATCCTTCATTATCTCCTTTTAAATAATCTTCTCTCATATATATGAATACTTGATTCTAACTATTAATTTAAGATTTAGTTAAAACCTAGGATAAAAATCAATCAAATTGCATTAGAATTTTAATGCTAAAAGCAAAGTTACTAAAATGTTTGCTCTAAATTGAATTTGGAAAGTGATATAGGTCTGCTAACTTTATATACTTATTATTAAAATACAACATGGTAGAGTTTTCAACATTCATCTTAGATAATGGTTTAAGGGTATATGTTCATGAAGATCATAATATCGCTTCAGCAGTAGTAAATATAATGTATGATGTAGGATCAAGAGATGAAGATCCAGAAAAGACAGGTTTTGCACATTTATTTGAACATTTAATGTTTGGTGGATCGGTGAATATTCCTTCTTACGATACCCCTCTACAAAAAGTAGGAGGTACTAACAATGCATTTACTTCTCCTGACATCACAAATTATTATGTAACGCTACCTTCTCAGAATTTAGAAACTGCATTTTGGTTAGAATCTGATAGAATGTTAAGTCTGTCATTTGATCCCAAAGTATTAGAGGTTCAGAGAAAAGTTGTGATAGAGGAATATAAGCAAAGATATATTAATCAGCCTTATGGAAATGTTTGGCATTATCTGAGGGAATTAGCTTATAAAGAACATTCTTACAGATGGCCAACTATCGGAAGAGAAATTAAGCATATTGAAGAGGCTACAATGGAAGATGTGAAATCATTTTTCCATAAATATTATGTTCCATCCAATGCTGTGATGGTAGTGGCAGGGAATGTAAAATTAGAAGAAGTCAAAAGATTGGCTAAAAAATGGTTTGAACCTATCCCTTCTGGAACAAAACCGGAAAGAAATATTCCAATCGAACCTATTCAAATAGCACCTAGAAAGAAAATAGTAGAAGAGAAAGTTCCAATTGATATGCTTTATAAAGTATGGCATATGGAAGGAAGGTCTCAACAAGGTTATTATACTTCCGATTTAATCAGTGATTTATTGGGAAGAGGAAAATCTTCGTTACTTTATCAAAAACTGGTAAAAGATAATCCAATATATTCTGGCTTATCAGCTTATATTACTGGATCTTTCGAGCCTGGATTGTTCTGTATTACTGGAAAAGTGTCTGATGGAGTGACTTTGGAGGAAGTAGAAGAAAGTCTAAATACTGTTTTGAATGACTTTAAGCATTCAGATATTGATAATGAAAATCTTGAGAAGGTAAAAAATCAAGCAGAATTTTCGATGACTTATGGAAAGACAGAAATTTTACCAAGGGCAATGTCTATCGCATATGGAGCGATGCTTGGTAACCCTAATTTAATAAATGAAGAAGAAGAAAAACTACGTGGAGTTACAGTCAGTGATGTGAAGTCAAAATTGAAAACATTATTTGATAGTAATAACAGTTCAACATTATACTATAAGGCAAAACGATAATGAAAAAATTATCTATCTATCTAAACTTAATTTTTTTAACTATACTATCGACATCAATCAATGCATTTGCTCAATTGGGTGGAACAGAAACTTATAATTTTTTAAATGTTCCTACGAATGCAAGACAAGTCGGTTTGGGTGGTTTTCTAGTATCTTCTGGTATAGATGATGCTAATGCTATGTTCTATAATTCATCTTTATTGGGAGAAAATTCAGTAGAGAAAGTAATTTTTAATTATTACGACTATAATTCAACATCTGGTCTTACAACATTGGGATATGCCCATAAAGTAGGAAAAGGTATTGTAGGATTTGGAATGGGCTATATGGGATATGGAGATTTTGATGGTTTTGATGAAGTTGGAAACTATACAGGTACATATTCTGCCAATGATTTTTGGCTTCAAGGAAGTTATACTCGTAAACAAGGTGTATTTTCATTTGCTGCTAATATGAAATTTGCAGCCTCTACCATTGAAAGTTATAAATCAAATGCCTTAATGTTTGATATTAATGGCTCATTTATTCACCCAACAAAAGATTTAGTAATCGGATTAGTGATCAAGAATGCAGGTTTTGTAATGAGAGATTATCAGCCAAATGATACATCAGAATTACCTTTTGATACACAATTAGGTATTTCTTTTAAGCCTGAAAAAATGCCTATTCGTTTTTCGGTAACTTATCATCATTTGCACCAATTTGATATTACTTATGTAGATACTTCACTCAAAGGAGAAGAAGACGCTTTTGGTAATCCCTTATATGAAGATCCTAGTTTTGCTGACAAATTGTCACGACACTTTAGCTTTGGCGGTGAATTTGTTTTAGGGAAAGTATTAAACCTTCGCATGGGATATAACGTGATGCGAAGAAAGGAAATGATTACTCAAGGCGTAAAAGGATTAGCTGGTATGTCTTTGGGGATGTCATTGAAAATTAAAAAACATATTGATTTTGGTTACAGTGCCGCTTGGTATCATGTTGCAGGAGCGACGAACAGTTTATCACTTTCAGTTGCTACTTCAGGATGGGATAAAAGAAAGAAAACGGTTATTGAATAAATCAATTGAGAAAAGAATTTTATAAAGATTAAATCTATAACATGTTAGAAAATTCAACATACTTAACCCCAAGAGAGATTGTCGCTGAATTAGATAAGTATATTATTGGTCAGGATGATGCTAAAAAGAACGTTGCTATTGCTTTAAGAAATCGTTGGAGACGTATGAATGTTGCCGGCGATATGCAAAAAGAAATTATGCCTAATAATATCCTAATGATTGGTTCTACAGGTGTTGGTAAAACTGAAATTGCTAGACGATTAGCGAAAGTTGCCAAAGCACCATTTGTAAAAGTAGAGGCATCAAAATTTACAGAAGTAGGATATGTAGGTAGAGATGTTGAAAGTATGGTTAGAGACTTAGTAGAGCAAGCTGTTACTATGATCCGTGACCAGAAAAAAGAATTAGTTGAAGAAAAAACATCACAGGCGGTAGAAGATGTAATTTTAGATGCATTAATTCCACCGATAAAAAGTGCTCCGACAAATAATAATGGAGAATATATTAATTCAGATCACGAATTAAACGAAAAAACAAGAGAGCGTTTTAGAGAAAAACTTCGTGCAGGAGAATTAGAAGATAGAAAAATAGATGTTTCTGTCGATAAAAATGGAGGTAATTTAGGCTTTATAGGAGGTTCTCCAATTGATGAAGGTTCTATGATGAATATTCAAGAAATGATCAATGGAATGATGCCTAAAAAGACAAAGAAAAGAAAAATGTCTATTGGTGAAGCAAGAAAAATTTTAGTGGATCAAGAAAGCTCGAAATTAATTGACATGGATGAGGTAAAAGATGAAGCAATTCGTCTTGCAGAAAACTCTGGTATAATCTTCATCGATGAGATTGATAAAGTAGCAAGTGGTGGAAATAAGAACGGAGCAGATGTTTCTCGACAAGGTGTTCAAAGAGATTTATTACCAATCGTAGAAGGTAGTACAGTCAATACGAAACACGGTATTGTGAAAACAGATCATATGCTGTTTGTAGCAGCAGGTGCTTTTCATGTCGCTAAACCTTCAGATTTAATTCCTGAATTGCAAGGACGTTTTCCAATACGTGTAGAATTACAATCTCTTACGGATAAAGATTTCAAGGTTATCTTACGTCAGCCTAAAAATGCATTAACGAAACAATATGAAGCTTTACTTGCATCTGAAGATGTAAAATTGAGTTTCAATGAAGATGCTTTAGATGAAATTGCAAAATTAGCTTACGAAATTAACATAGAGGTAGAAAATATTGGAGCAAGACGTTTACATACTGTAATGTCTCACTTATTAAATGATTTGTTATTTGATGTTCCTGATGTAATTGGAGCAAATGCACAAATTGTAGTTACCAAAGAAATGGTCAATGAGAGACTTTCTGGTCTTGTGAAAAATAGAGACTTAAGTCAATATATCATCTAAGGTGTTGTCTTAGAATTTTGATATTTTTTATTAAAAAAGGATCCCAACTTCATTTTTTTGAGGTTGGGATTTTTCATTTTATGCTTAAATGTTAAATAAGTTCAAATTTTTATTAGAGTGATGCAAAGGAAATGATCAGAAAATTATGTATTATTATAGAAAGAAATTAACCTTTCTATTCATCTTCGATATTAAGCTATAAAGCATTGCGTAGACTATACTCAAAAACATGACTAAGCACTTATTACTACTCTCCCTATAATAAGATCTAATGCTATCTATCAGAGGTGAAAATAAAAGTAAACTTCTATTCATTTAACCAACCTTAACTAATGAGACTTAAAACAATCTTATGTTTGTTGCTCTCCGTATTATCGATCTCAATTTCACTTGCACAAGAAAGGGTAGTAACGGGTACGATAACCAGTGAAGGCAATCCATTGCCCGGAGTTACAGTGATGATAAAAGGAACATCTAGAGGTGCTGTATCAGATGTAAATGGTAAATATAAATTAGTACTGCAACAAGCAGATAAAATATTAGTTTATAATTTCATAGGCCTAAAATCACAAGAAGTAGAAATTGGCTCACAATCCATTATCAATGTTGTAATGGAAGCTGATACAGAACAACTTGATGAAGTAATTGTAACTGCCAATGCTATTGAAAGAGAAAAAAGAACTTTAGGATATTCTGTTACTTCCGTTAAAGGCGAAGAAGTTGACAGAGTAAAATCTACAAACTTTTTAAACTCACTTTCTGGTAAGGTGCCAGGTGTTCAAATTTCACAAGCTAGTTCAAATCCAGGTGGATCAACAAGAATTGTCATCAGAGGTACCAACTCACTAAGTGGAGGAAATCAACCTTTGATGGTAGTAGATGGTGTACCAGTGAGTAATGCTAATGTATCAACAGGTAGTGGTATTCAAGGTGCTTTTGACGCTGGTAATGGCGCAGGAGAAATTAATCCAGCAGATATCGCTTCTGTAACAGTATTAAAAGGTGCATCAGCAGCAGCTTTGTATGGATCGAGAGCAGCAAATGGTGCAATTATCATTACTACAAAAAGAGGTAAAGCCTCGCAAGGTCCAACCGTAAGCATTAATTCTAGTTTTAGAGCAGAAATGCCTAATAGATTACCCTCTTTTCAAAATGAATATGCACAAGGGTCTTATGGCAAATATGATAAAAGATCTGAAAATGGTTGGGGACCTAGAATAGAAGGACAAATTGTTCCCGCTTATGATTATTCAGCAGATACAGCAGATCTTCCAGAAGATCAATGGCCACTAGAATCATTAACAGCCTATCCTAATAATGTAAAAGATTTTTATCAAACAGGTACATTATTTATAAACTCAGTAGATGTATCAAGTGCGACAGAAAAAGGTGATTACCGTTTAGGATTTACATCAATGAATCAGCAAGGTATTGTTCCTGGAGCAGGATTGGATAGATATACTTTTGCAGTAAATGCTGGACAACAATTGAATAAAGTGATCAAATCAAGAGTAGGTATGAATTATATTCAATCTAAAACTCGAGGTTCTGTATCACAAGGTGGTAACTCTCCAAATGTATTAACGTCAATCATCAATGGAATACCAAGAACCACTTCTCTTGAAAGACTTCAATTAGTAAATGGAGAGCAAGATCCAATAGGTAGATTTTCAAATAGTCCTTATTGGGTAGCTGAAAAAAATGGTAATGATGTAAATCTAAACCGATTCTTTGGTTTTGGAATGTTAGAAGCTGACGCAACAGATTGGTTATCATTCCGAGCTAGAGTGGGTATGGATTACAGAGTTGACAAGAGATTTAGAAAATCTGCTAAAGGTACATTAGGTGCTATTAATGGAGCGTTTACAAATGATGATATTGAAAATACAGAATTGACAACCTCTTTAATGGCTACTATTCAAAAGGAGTTTGGAGAGAAACTGAAGTTAACTGCTATTGTTGGCCATGAATATAATAGCAGAGTTTTTAAAAGAAGTACATTAACTGCTAATGAATTATCAGTAACTGATTTGTATACGCCAGCGAATGCAAAAAATACGACGAGTACGACAGATTTTGTTGAGTCGAGATTATTAGGAGCTTATGGTGATATTTCGTTGACTTACAATAATTATTTGACATTAAACCTTACAATGAGGAACGATTGGTCTTCTACCTTACCAAAGGATAACCGATCTTATTTCTACCCATCAGCTAGTGTATCTTTTGTTTTTTCAGATGCTTTCAAAATTCATAATGATATTTTCTCTTTTGGTAAACTTCGTTTAAGTGCTGCCCAAGTTGGTAATGATACAAATCCATATCAATTAGATTATTACTATTATCCATTGTCAAGTTATTTCGGTCAATATGGTACTACTAATAATTATCCATTTAATGGTCAGACAGCTTATTCGGCAACGAGTACAATTCCACCTCAAAGTTTAGTACCTGAAAGACAAAATTCATGGGAAATTGGAACAGAATTAAGCTTTTTCAATGGTAGAATAGGCGTAGATTTCACTTACTATAATATTGTAACGTCAAATCAAATCTTGGCTGTTCCAACTCCTGAATCTACTGGATACAGAAGTAAAAGAGTAAATGCAGGTGCAGTATCAAATAAAGGTATTGAATTATTGCTTTCATTTATTCCTGTTCAAACGAACTCATTCGAGTGGACTTCTCAAATTAATTTTACAAGAAATAGAAACAAAGTAACTGAGCTAACAGAAGGTCTAGATAAACTTCAAATTGCATCAGGGTTTAATGGTGTTTCTGTTCAAGCTGTACCTGGAGAATCATTACAGTTACAAGGAGTCGGTTTTAAAAGATCAGAAACGGGTGAAATTTTAGTAGACCCTAAAACAGGTTTAAGAATGCAAGGAGATGAAGAAACATTTGGTGAGATACAACCAGAATTCCTTCTAGGCTTCCAAAACAGTTTTACCTACAAAGGTGTGACACTAAACTTTTTGATTGATTGGAATCAAGGTGGAAAAATGATTTCTAGAACTGTTGGAGATCTAAGGTATAATGGACTAGCGGAAGAAACTGCAGTAAATAGAGGGCAAGTGTTTATTGATAAAAATGCCTACATCGAAAATGGAGATGGTTCAGTAAGACCAAATGACATTGCAGTAACTCATCAAGATTATTGGCAAGCTTATTCAACAAGTGGAATTGCAGAAGGTTCTGTCTTTGATAAAACATATGTGAAGCTTAGAGAGATTAGTGTTGCTTATTCTTTACCATCTTCTTTATTGAAAAAATCAGGTTTTATTAAATCAATGGCCGTTGGTTTTGAAGCAAGAAACCTTTGGTTAATCTACAGTAATATTCCTCATATTGACCCAGAAACAAGTTTATTCCAAGCAGCAAGTGATGCTTCAGGAGCTGTAGAGATGGGTAGTTTACCTTCTACAAGAAGTTTTGGTGGTAACCTTAAAATAGTATTCTAGAAAAATGATGAAACAAAAAACATATAGAAGTATACTAACAAGATCAGGGTTAGTTACTTTATTTTTACTATCATTTTCTTGTGATAGTATTTTAGATATTAATGAAGATCCTTTTGCTGCTGGAGATGGTCAAGTGGCCGAGCAGCCTGGATTATTAATGACTACAATCATGACGAATATAAGTTCTGATAGAGTCATGGAAACAAATTTGTTTAATAGATGGTCACAGCATTATGTTGGAGCAGGAGCGTCAGTGTTTTATTCCGCTGATAACTATTCTATACCTGCTTTCCCTCAAACTAATACATGGTCTACTTATTATGTGAATTCATTAAAAAATGCGAGTAGAGGTGAATATTTAGCGAATGAAATTGGAGAAGTCAATACAGCTTCACAATTTAAAATTATGCAGGCCTTTGCCTTCTTTCATTTGACACTAATGTTTGAAGATATTCCGTTTAGTGAAGCATTAAATACTGATATTTTATTTCCAAATGGAGATTCTCAAGAAGTTGTTTTAAAAGGTATTGTTGAAATGCTGGATGAAGCTGTTGAAAATTTTGACTATCAAAATCCTAATAAAGTTGCTGGAGAAGATTTATTATTTCAAGGTGATTTATTGAAATGGACTAAAATGGCCAATTCATTAAAAATTAAAACTTTGATGATAATTGCTGAGAAAGATGAAGAATATGCAAGACCAAGACTTCAAACTGCTTTTTCTCAAGATCATATTGAAGATTTGACAGACCAAGTGAGAATGGATTATTATGATGATCTTAATAATGCAAATCAGTTTTATAAACTTCATTATCAATATGCAGGAGGAGAAAGTTTATTCTTTTATGCAAGTACTCCTTTTATTGATTTATTAAGAGGAACAAATGATCCTAGACTAGAATTATTTTATGATAGACCAGAAGGTATAGTGGATGCCGTTCCACATACAGGTGTTTCTCCAGGAGCAAGTGGTGCATTCACTTCTACTTCTGTATTAAGCTTAAATTTTATAACTGCGACATCACCTGATTATTGGATAACTGTAGCAGAATTAAAGTTTATGAGAGCCGAAGCAATTTTAAGAGGTTGGCTTCCTGGTAATGCTGCTGATGCAAACGAATATTATAGGGAAGGAATAATATTGAATATCATTCATCTAAATTCTCTTCAAGCAGTTCAAGATAATAATGAGGGAGTCACTCAATTTGAATATGATAACTACAATAATTCTCTGCCGGATTTACAGACTTTAGCTCCTAATAATGCATTAGATGCGGTGTATTTACAGGGTTATATTGAAACTTTCCAAAGAGGTATAGACGCATGGACTTATGTTCGAAGAACAAATTATCCAAAAAATATGCCTTTACCTGTAGATGCTGTCTTGGGTGAGCATATTGCAAGGTTACCTTATTCACCAAATGAAATCAGTGCAAATCCTAATATTCCAGAGCAAAAACCTTTAGATGAACCAATGTGGTTTATGACATCTAATTAACCTACTAAGCAAATGAGAACGAAACTTTTAATAGGGCTTATAACTTTTGGAGTTCTCTTTTTTCAAAGTTGTGAGCTTTATGATACCTATAATAACGAAGTAAATGCAGAGTTTATCGGAGAAACCGTAGCATTTACAGTAGCCACACCAATTGGCGAAATTGATTCCATAAAAGAAAATTCTATTCCTCTAAGTTTAGAGGTAAGAATGCCCATGGCAATCGATACTGATCGAGGAATAGAAATCACATATTCTTTTAGTGGAGAAGCAGAATTCGGAACGGACTTTACTGCTAAAGCGATTGAAAGAAATAATGCTAGTTTTTCTGATATAACGGAGAAGTTTGCGACTGCTGCAGGAGGAACTTTTATCATTAAAAATAGAATTACTTCTCAAGATCAAAGTGGAGAAGAAAGCTATACAAATACAAGAAATACTGCAAATATTGAGATTTCTCCATTAGTAGTTTATGGAGTTGATAAGGCAGGGGGAAAGAAACTGAATGTCATTTTAGAATCTGCTAAAAATTTAGATGATGGATCACCTATCACTGTTGGACAAGGTGGAATTAGAGGAGAATACAATATTGTAATCGAAGATATTCATTGTCCAACATCTTTAGATGGTACTTATGCAGCACAAATGTCTACTGAAGAAGGAATTAAAGATGTGGATGATGTCACCTTAAGTGCAGTAGGAGATTTAGGTAATCCGGATGAAATTTGGGGGTTATATGATATCTCTAATATTGCAGGAGATTTTCAGGATATTCCTTTTCAGATTATTGATCAATGTGGAGACTTTTTAGGTCCATCTGATAATTATATTTCACTTCAAGGAGAAACACTTTCAGATGGTAGAATTGCTTTGGAAGTTCTATTTACGGATGGAATTACAACCAAACAGTGGATACTTTATTTAACTAAAAGATAACAGCCATGAGAAAAGAATATTTAAATATCCTATTAGCTGTCTTAGGTTGTCTCCTTTTTAGTAATGGAGTAAATGCTCAAGGTCAGCAACAATTGATAAGTTCACCAGGCCAGAAATGGATAACACCTTCTATTCAGACGGCACCAAAAAAGCTATTTGTTAGATTGAAGGATGTAAGAGATGTATCTTATGCATATATGGAATCTGGACAACCTCAGTTTGTAACTAGTGAAAAGAGACGACTGTACAATTTATTAACTGATGGTAGAATAAAATCTGTTTTGGAACCAATGTCAGTCTTGAAAAATAGTGTATCAGATGTGTTGCAGATTACATTATTTCGTGAGGACGACATGGAAAGTTACAGAAGAGAGTTAAGTAGTGATCCTAATGTATTATATGTTGAAAGTGTTCCATTACCAATTAAGTTTAATGATGTAAATGATCCTCTAGCTGAAGATCAATATCACTTAAACTTAGTGGGAGCAATTGATGCATGGAGTAAAGGAACAGTGAATGCTAATCAAAGAGATGTAGTTGTCGCAATAGTTGATGATGGTGTTTTAATCACTCATGAAGATTTACAAGCAAATATTTTCGTCAATGATGCTGAGATACAAAACAATGGTAGAGATGATGATAGAAATGGCTATATAGATGATTACTCAGGTTGGGATGCTTCAGGGGATGAATATGAAAATGGGGATCCTAATCCAAATCCACCAACAGACCAGGCAAGTCGTTTCAATTTTTCACATGGCACACATTGTGCTGGAATTGCGGGTGCAGTAACTAACAATGGAACAGGAGGTGCATCAGTAGTGAATTCAGGAGTGAAAATTCTAGCTATAAAAGCGACTTCTGATGATACACCAAATGCTAGAGCAATTACACATTCTACCGAAGCATTAATGTATGCTATTGAAATGAATGCTGATATAGTAAGTATGTCTTATGGTAGTTATTATTATTCTGCAACTGTCGCAAGAATGATTAATGAAGCTACAGAAGAGCAAGGAATGTTGTTTGTAGCTGCAGCAGGTAATGATAATGTTAATTTACCAAGCTATCCTGCAGGTTATGATAATGTAATTGCAGTTGCCAATACTACAAGCAATGATGTGAAATCGCCTTCTTCTCAATATGGTGCATGGATTGATGTTTCTGCTCCAGGTACAGACATTATTAGTACTGTAGCGGCCGATAATGGTAACCCTTCTGGTGATTATGCACCTTATACAGGTACATCAATGTCTTGTCCAATGGTAGCAGGTGCCGCAGCGTTTCTTAAAACACAAAACCTATCATTAACACCGGATCAACTAACGGCTGTGTTGTTAGGAACTGCAACGGATATTAACCCTAGGAACCCTAATTATCAAAATGCATTAGGTTCTGGTAGAATTAATATGAGTGCTGCAATGGATGCTTTACAATCTAATCGTCCTTTAGCTGCGTTTAATATTTTATCAGATAATGGAATAGTGGGGCAGGCGTTAGAATTTGAAAATCTATCTTTTGGAAATAACCTTACATATTTTTGGACTTTCGGGGATGAAACAACATCAACTGAAGAGAATCCATCTCATACATACGATTCTTTAACAGTATTAGGTTCTTATGTAATCACTTTGACTGTTACAGATGATGAAGGAAGACAAAATACTTTTAGAAGGGGTATACGTATGACTGAAGGACCACCTGAAGGTCCAACAGAAATGCTACCTTTCTCAACCGATTTTCAGTTAGATACTGGAGGATTTGTTACAGAAACTATATTCTTGGATGGAGGAGATGGTAATGATGTTTGGGAATGGGGTAGAGCACTAGGAGATGATTTAGATAGTGGAGATTCATTAGTATGGGCGACAACTTTAGCAGGTGGTGTTCCTCTAAGATCATTTGCAGCTATTCTTTATACACCAACTTTTGATTTAACTGAAGAAGGAAAAGAATATAAGATTAACTTCTTGAAAAGTATGCATATAACGTATTGTAATGCTCCTGCCGCTGCTCAAATGCAATATACAACTGATAATGGAGCATCATGGCGACTATTAGGAGAAGCTTATGATGGATTAGGTATAGGTTGGTACAATAAAACACCTGATGATGGATGTGCAATTCATCCTATTATTTTTCAAAATCAAACAGGTTGGTTAGGTAACTTTGATAGAGATTCTACATCATATAATGTCTCTTTCTTAACGGGAAATATGGTAAGGTTTAGATTTATCTACCGAATGGAATCAGCCTTTATGATAGAAGATACAGACGATGGTTTTATGATACATGATTTTAATGTAACAAAACAAGATCCTACCGGAGAGTTTACAAAACCATCCGATATTGCTTATGTAAATAGACCAATTGACTTTATTTATAATTCAGGAGGAGCCTCTAGTTATTTATGGGATTTTGGTGATGGAACTACTTCTACTGATGAAAATCCAACACATACTTATGAAACCGCAGGTAGATTTATTGTAGAATTAGAAGTAGATAATAACCCTGCTTCAGCTTATCAAGATACGATGGGAATTTTAGGAATAAAGGAAACACCATTCTTACCTTCAGACGGAGGTGATTTAGAATCTGATGAATTATTATTTTATTCTTTAAATCTTGCTGGGACATCATTAGAAAAAGGAAATTCAACAGTTCCTGGAAAATCAGGAACTACAAGTGGCGATAATGCTTATGTTTTGGGGCCAGATACTTCAGCATATGAAATTCCAACAGGTTTCTATTTTTATACGTCAGTTTTTGACTTGCCTGGAGATCAAGATTTAAATGATTCAACCCAACAGTTTGCTTTCCAATTAAAAATGGATGTTGCAAATCAAATCGATGGTATGAATGTAGAATATACTGATGATTATGGCCAAAGTTGGTTCCCTCTAGGTTTTTTCAAAGACCCTGCATGGACTAATGAGTGGTCAAGTGAATATTATTGGGGAGGAGAAGGATTTCCTATTATGACTGGTTCCACAAATGATGCATGGGAGAAAAAGTATATCCCATTGGCAGGGTTTGAAGGACAAAAAATAGCCTTTAGATTTTTCTTTGTTGGAGCAACTTTAGATTCAAGTGGTGGAGCAGGATTAGCAATGGATGATTTTGAAGTTGTTGATTATGAGCCAACAGTTACTAATTTAAGTTACAGAGTAGATAAGACTACAGTAGGTTTAAATGAGACTGTCACTTTTACTAATGATTCTGATACTGATGAGGCTTTAATAGGATGGGCATTTTTTGATGATCCAACCGAAGACCCTCTTATAGTTTATGGTGCGGGTCCACATGAAGTAGAATATACAACAGAAGGAAGTAAAGACCTTGTAATGTTCGTTATAGGAACAAACCAACAACAAGAATTTATTAATGTAGTCAATGTTTCGACTTCATCAAATTCAACAGTTACTTCTCTTGAAGATGAGTTGTTTGAAAGAGCACCAATATTATATCCTAACCCAGGTAATGGACATACTTTAAATATCTTATCGCAACAAATAATTGATGAACTATCCGTCTATAAAACTTCAGGAGAAGCTATAAATATCAATTCTCAGCCTGTAAATGGACAGTTAGATATTTCTCAATTACCGAAAGGAGTATATGTTCTTAAGCTGAAAAGGCGAGATGGACAAATATTCCATAAGAAGTTTATAAAACAGTAAAAATAAAGAGAGCATGCCTAAAAACATGCTCTTTTTTTATGAGTTTCTAAATTGAGTAGGAGTTTTCTCCGTATTCCTTTTAAAGTATTTATTAAAGTGAGAAGTATCTTTGAAATCTAATCTAAAAGCGACTTCACTAATCGGCATACTAGTATATAGTAGTAATCTTTTTGCCTCTTTGATGATATATTCTCCAATAAATTTTGAAGCAGACATACCGGTAGCTTGTCTACAAATTGTATTTAGATTTTGAGGAGTTGTATTTAACTTTTCAGCATAACTGTTAACACTATTGTGAATAACTTCTTCATTTTCTAACAATCCCTTAAAATCAATAAATATTGTTGGTAAGTTAGTTTTGACACTACTCTCAATTGGGGAAATTGTTGTCAAAGTTTTCGCAAAAAGTGCTTTTAATAAACCTTCTACAATAATTTGTTGATAACTACTAGAGTTATTCACTTCTTCAACCAACAATTCAAAAATTCTATTTATTTTTTCAAACTCTTTTACATCTACACAAACTTGATTACTCAGTTGAGCAATAAGTTTTTCAAGTTCTTTATCATATGAATCTTCAAGAAAATCTTTCTTTATAATGATAACAAAGCCTTTAGGAGCGGTTGTGATATCCCAACAATGTAATTGATCTTTTCTCATAAAGAACATTGTGGGCGGTTTTATTTCAAATGTATCATTATCTATAATATGGGTTCCACTTCCTTTATATAAATAGATAATCTCAAAATATTTATGATGTTTGTGTGGTTTAGTTTTGCGAATACTTTCTTTAAAAGGCTCTATTTTTATGCTTTTATTGCTTTTTAATTTGTCCTTGATTTCAATTTCCATTTCAGCTTATTCGGTAGGGTAATAAAAAAAGCGAAGAAAATTTCTTTTCCTCGCCTCTAAAGATAAATTAATTTCTATAAAATACCATCTGTAGCTTCGGTCGGTTGTATATATTCTTCTTCTACTAAAGAATCTACTTCAACACCATATTCTCCAAAGTTCTCTACATCGTATTTACTGCAATCCAATTCAATACCAATAGGTTTGGAAGGTTCAGGGAATAATGCTCTTTTATAACCTAGGTCTTTACATAAAGCTTTGTCTTTGTAGACATCTTCCATAAAGTAAGCAAAAGCAGGAAGAGCTTGTCTTGCACCTTGACCATATTTGATTGTTCTAAAGTGAATACTTCTATCTTCACCTCCACACCAAACACCAGTTACAAGATCATTTGTGAAGCCCATAAACCATGCGTCAGAGAAATTAGCTGTAGTACCTGTTTTACCTCCAACGTGATATGCCTCTCCGGTCTTTTGATCTCTTTTGAAATTATAACGATTAAGTCTTAATGCTGTACCACCTGCTTCTTCAGAAGTACCTCTTAACATATACGTCATTAACCAGGCAGTTTTTTCATTCAATGCTTCTCTTTTCTTAGGAATAAACTCTTTTAGAACTCTTCCATTTTTGTCAACAATTTTTGTGATGAAAAGAGGTTCTGTCCAAACACCTTTATTAATAAAAGTAGAATATGCAGTCACCATTTCATAAACTGAAACATCTTCTGTACCCAAACATAAAGAAGGGACAGCTAAGATTCGTTTTTTATTGTATCCTGTAATTCCATTTTTTCTTTCTTCATCTGTAACCATATAATCAAACATCTGATCACGTATATATCTAAAACCAAATTTATCAGCAGAATATTCCGCTAATTCTTTTGCAGTTAATTCTTTTACAAGGTATGCAGCAGCAGTATTTATTGATCTAGACATCGCTTGTCTTAGAGTAAATGTCTGACCAGAATATCTATCTGCATTTTTAGGAGTCCAAGGTTTATCAGCAACAGCTTCTTCAGCTGTAAATGTAATTGGAACATCTGTGATAGGAGAACAAGGTTGGAATCTATCTTCTAAAGCTCTTGAATATAAGAAAGGCTTGAAAGTAGATCCAGGTTGTCTATAACCTAATCTTACGTGATCATATTTGAAGTATTTGTAATTAATACCACCAACCCAAGCTTTAATTTCTCCTGTTTTAGGCTCCATTGACATCATACCAATTTGTAAGAACATCTTATAATACTTCAATGAATCATAAGAGCTCATTACAGTGTCAATCTCATAATTAGGGCTATTCCATGAGAAAACTCTCATTTTCTTTTTCACTTTTAATTGTTTGTCAATTGCCAGTGAATCATTTCCGATTTGTTTTCTTAAGGTTCTGTAAACTTCAGTTCTTCGAATTGAGTTGGCTAAGAAATTAGGAATAACGTCCCCTTCTCTGTCTCTCCAAGGTTCACCTTGACCTTTCCAGTGATCACTGAATAGAGATTGTTGCTCACGCATATGTTTTTCAACAGCTGCTTCAGCATATTTTTGAACTCTAGAATCGATTGTTGTATAAATCTTTAAACCATCTGCATAAAGATCTAAACCATTTTCTCTACAGAACTTCAATAAATTCTTCTTTACTTCAGCTCTAAAATAAGGAGCTATACCTTTATTATGATTTTCAACATTATAATTAAGGTTAAGTCCTTCTGCCATTAGTTTTTCTTCCTCAGTCTTTGAAATGTAACCGTATTTCTCCATTTGAGAAATCACTTTATTTCTAACATAAATAGCTCTATCAGGATGATATCTTGGGCTATAGTAGGAAGGAGCCTGAAGAATACCGACTAAGACGGCAGCTTCTGGAATACTCAATTGATCTGGATCTACACCGAAGAAAGTTTGTGATGCTACGTGAATACCAAAGGCATTTGAACCAAAATCAACCGTATTTAAATACATTGTAATGATTTCTTTCTTCGTATAAGAAGTTTCAAGTTCAACAGCAACAATCCATTCTTTGAATTTATTAATCACTAGATTTAATCCTCTTACATCAGATAATTTACCTTTTAAATTTTCTTCATTACGAATTTTAAAAAGGTTTTTGGCCAACTGTTGTGTAATTGTAGAAGAACCTCTTTTTTGTCCACCTAATACTACATATTTAAATAAATAATACGGTACAGCAAGTGTTGCTTTAAAGTCAATACCAGAGTGATCCCTAAAACGAACATCTTCTGAAGCTAATAAAGCATTTAGAAGATTCGGGGAAAGATCTTCGTATTCAGACTTTGTTCTATTTTTTCTGAAATATTTACCTAATAGTTGACCATCTGCAGAATAAAGTTCTGAAGCTAATTCACTTCTAGGGTTTTCTAAAATACTCGGATCAGGAAGCTCACCATATAAGTTAAACCAGTTGTTAGAAAGGGAAAATCCAATTAGAACTATACTGATGACTCCGATGATAAAAAGTATCCAGAGTGTTTTAATAGCTTTTAAATACATAAGTTTTTATTAATCAGTGCTTAAGCTAATTTTCGTTAAGTTTTAGTAACTTCAAAGAGCAATTTAGTGATTCTATCTTAAAATTGAAGAAGCTACGACCTAAGAAAATTATTATTCTTCAATAGTTATATCAAAGTCGTGATAGCGACCAGGAATATATCCATTCTCAAGACGCCTTTCTGTGATTTGTTCCAACATACCATTTGCTATGTCATTAAATTCACTATCAGGATATCTTTTTTGGAAGTTTAAAATTGCATCTTTAAATATTTTGTAGTACTTCGTTGTTCTTCCAACTAATAATACTCTAAGGAAACGTCCCTGTATTTCATAAGATGAATTAGGAAAGTCATTTAATAATTCATTTAACTTTTTATCTGAGGCATTATAATCACCTTTCATATATAATGCATAGGCATCGGAATATAAACCTCTAATATAGTTTTCTCTTTCGTTTGTCTCTTTTACATAATTAGGGTTTACCAAGATTTTTGAATAAAGACAATCAGGGTAATTTGTTATTAGGAATTGCTTTGAAGCTTCCTCATCACATCCATCATAGTCTTGACAGATGACATATACTAAATATGCTACTTCATATGCATTTTCATCCTCAGGATAATCTTTTAAGAAACGATTAAAGTTAGATAGAGCATTCTCAGGAATCTTAATTTGATACATATATACTTTACCTAGTTCAAAAAGAGCATCAGCCAATTTTTTATGCACTTCAGCTAGTTGTTCTTCACTTGTAGGTATTTCCTGTTTTCTTTCATCAAATGATTTTACACTTGCAAAAAGGTCTTTATTTACAGCCTCCTCTTCATTTCCTTTTTGTTTCTTGTTTCTATTTGAAGGTTGATTGGATACATTATTTTGATTTGGACTTGTAGGGTTAGAGAAATCTAATTTACTAGATCTTCTCCAATTGTCTTCTAGCGGTCTAGAGCCCCAAACTCTTAAAAACTGAGATTTACCTTGAGTAATTGCAGTTGTATTATAGAAATAAAATTCTTTTGATTCTTTTGCACTAAATGAACTTGATTCACTGACCTCAGGTTTTTGTCGCCTTTTTTCGTTCTCTAATGCATATTGTTGTTTTAGAATTAAAGCCTCTTTTTCCTGTTCAATTTCATTATCTATAAACTCATTTTGTTCTTCATCAGACATCTTTGATAATTTAAGAAGACGTTCTTGTTCTTGAACAATAGAAGTATAATTAGCAAGGTCTTGGAGGTTTTTTGCTTTTTCTTTTATTTCCTCAAATCCATAAACACTTTCATCAAAATTTTGAACAGCACTGTCATAATAGGCAGCTGCTGAAATGTAATCTTTTTTGACATCATAATAAATATCACCTGCATCAAGATAAGAGTGTCCTTTTTGAATCTTATTTGTTGTACTTACTTGAACAGATTCATTAAGTTCATGTAAAGCTTGATCATAATCAGGGTTTCTAATTTGAAATTGGGCCATTTCATAATAGATTTTATCTCTATTGTCCCAATTGTTGTGATCTTTTAATTTTTTAGAAAAGTACTTACTGATTTTAGCCATTTGCTTTTCGTCATTAAAGTCGACAGGTTGCATCGAATAAGCACTAATGTTAGATTGAAATTCTAATTCATTGCTTTTTGCTAATTTTTCAGACTTACTATACGCTTTATAAGCATCATCTATTTGTCCTCTAGATTCAAGCATTTGCCCGAGAATAAAATAATACCTTGCTCTTTTATGTCTATTTTCTTCAAGGTCAACAGCAAAACGAAGATGTTGAATTGATTGCCCAAAATCCATTTTATTTCTATAGTAGTGCGCAAAATTCAAGTGATAATTTTTAGTGTTTTCTTTGCTAAAAGGAGCTACCTCTTGTTTGATTACATCTTTAACTAAAACAATATTTCCATCTTCCTCCTTCTCAATAAACATTCTTAATAATCCATTTAATGCAGCATGTCTACTATCATTATCTGTAGTCTTAGCATTAATGAATTTAAAAGTCGTTAGAGCATTTTCATAATCTTCTTCATAAAGACGAACCCATGCAACTAATAAGTAGCATTCATCAATCCAATCACTAGTTTGATGAAATTTAATAGGACGAGAAGCCTTCGTAATGATATAATCCAATTTATCTTTATGAGATAATGTTTTATTGGAATCAATAGGTATTAAAATTGATAATACATCATTGTAATCATCTACATGTTCATTAAAATAATCTCTTTCAAATTCATCCATACCTTCTTTTGCTAAGAAGTAGGAATTGTAATGAGTGGCAGTATTATGATAAAAATGACAGCCGGAGATCAGTATTAAAGAAAATAATAGAAAAGATTTGAAAAAATACTTATATATGAAGTTTGAAAAAGTTTGCATCATTTTCAACAAGAATTACTCTTAAAAGAATTTAATTAGTAGCTAATTTACAGTTTTTCTTGACCAAAAAGTTATATTAATTCAATACTTCTGTCAAAAATATCAAGAAAATCCACTTTTATTCTATTTTTGTAAAGAAATACCTTCTTAAAGAAAGAAGAAAAATACATGAAAAGACAAGGGAAAACGTTATCTGAATGGCTAACTACAAGATTTGTACTTGTGGTTAGAGATGAAGAAACATTTGCTGAAAGAGCAGCATATAGATTATCATACGTAAAAATACTATTACTAACAGGTATAGTTTTTACCATACTCGGTGGTTTAAGCTTTGTACTTGCGACAACATTATTGTCTAAGATTTTTGATCCAAGAGTTGCATACCGTGAAACAGATCGAAAACTTATCGAAATGGAACGCCTTGTAGATTCTTTAGAAATAGCATCTGAGGATAAAGATGTTTATATGGCTTCAATTAGAGCAATTCTAGATGGAGAGGTTAAAGATGCAGAAGATATTAAAGCTAAAATTGTAAATACTGAGGAAGTTAAAGAAAACGTAGTAGACTTAAAGGAAGTAGATCCTGTGGATTCTATGTTTAGAAGTGAATTTGAAGGTCTAGAAATTAAATCAGCTCCAGTAAATAGCGTCAGTTCAGGTGTTGAAGATTTATTTTTCTTTCCTCCAGTTTCTAATGGTGTATTATCAAAAACATTCGATATCCGAAATGGACACTATGGAGTGGATGTTTTAGCAAAAAGAAATGAAGGAATTAAAGCTATTGCAGAAGGAACTGTTATTTTATCCTCTTGGACTCAAGATTCAGGATATGTTATCGGAATTCAACATAAAGGTCAGATTCTATCTTTTTATAAACACAATTCTGTTTTACTAAAAAAAGTAGGAGAAACTGTTAGAACAGGTGATATTATTGCTATTATCGGTAATAGTGGAGAAATGACAGATGGTCAACATTTACATTTCGAATTGTGGTTCAATGGTAATCCAGTAGATCCAGTTGACTTTATTCCATTTGAATAGAAATACTTATCTTTAGGTGGAATAAGTAGATTTCTATGGATGTTATTGCACTTTTTTTGGATGTATTTTATATCAAGTTGACTTCTTGAATAGAAATCATCCATTTTGTAGGAGAATACTACTTTAACGATTATAAATATTAAAAAATATGGGTTTGTTCAAAAACAACGAAGAAAGAGTTGCTCCAACACAGCAACCAACTAATGCCGCAAATAATACAATTGGACATGGAACTACATTAAAAGGAGATGTAGAAACACATGGTATTTTAAGAATGGATGGTAAAATCATCGGTAATTTACATTGTCACTCTAAATTGTTTTTAGGGAAAGATGGTGTAGTAGAAGGTGACATCTTCTCTCAAAATGCAGAGATTGAAGGAGAGATTCATGGTAAGATCGAAGTATCAGACAATTTAGTTTTAAGAGCTTCTGCTGTTGTGCATGGAGATATCATTACTAAAAAATTGACAATTGATCCAGGAGCTGTATTCAATGGACAGTGCCACATGGGTGAATCTTCAAGACCATTATTAGAAACATCAGCTCCAGAAGTTGAAACTTCTATTGAAGAAGAAAATGGAACAGAAGAATAAAATTTCGAAAGCAAAGAAAGCAACTGAAAAATATTCGACTTTTTTAAAATACTCTTCTATAAGTACTGAAATGATCGTGACTTTATTGGTCTGTGCTTATGGTGGGAGATATTTAGATGATATAGTAGAAACCAATGGTCCGTATTTCACCATTGGTTTTCTTTTATTCGGAGTTTTCACTTCTTTGATGATTTTAATCAATGGATTGAAGAAAATATCTAATAAAAAAGGAGAAATAATGAAAAAAAAAGGTAAACAAGACAATTTTTCTAAAAAATGAGTACCTGCTTCTTTGTGTTTAAAAGGTATTACCTTATGTTTGCAATCGATTCAACTGATTGAGTTGGAATTTTAATATGCAACTAAGTTTACGAACACGTTTTTACTTTGGAATGTTAGTGATGTCGACGATTTTTTTACTGTCGATATTGGGAGCTTCTCAGAGTGGGTTCAATGTTGGTCGTTATATATATATTGAATTAGGTTTCAATTTATTGTTAGCGATAATGTCATATGAAGTAACTTGTTTAGGAGCTAGCACCGACAATGGTGAGATTTTCTACGGTTTTTATATGGCTACAGTCTTGATAAGGATTTTACTAACATTAACCATCTTTATCTTGTACTTTATTTTGATGGATGCAGATAAACATGAGAAATTAGTTTTCATATTAAGTTATTTCTTTTTTTATTTTGCATATACTATCCTTGAGGTAAAGCACCTCATGTCTAAGTTACAGGGTAAACAAGGTAGTGAGTGATTTTATAATAATGAAAAGTACTTATTTTTCTATTTACAGCCGCTTTGCAGCATTAGCGTTGCTTTTTACAGCACTATTACAAACTTCCACATCATATGCAAGTGATGGACATGGAGAGACTCCAACAGGAGCTCATGTGAAGGAGTATAACCCGGTAGAGACAATTCTTCACCACGTGAAGGATGAGCATTATTGGACGATTTATTCAACAACAGACGATCAAGGTCATGAACACCATTATGGTATCAACCTTCCAGTCATCTTATATGTTGAAGGAAAAGGATTTGAATTTTTCTCGGCAAGTGAGTTTTTACATCACGAACCTGTGAAAGGTCAATATGGTAGCTATGTAAATCATCATGAGCATATTGCTTCAACTGATGAAAATGTACATGTTTATGACTTTTCATTAACAAAAAACGCAGCATCAACTGGTATCTCAGTAATACTATTAATTTTAGTATTTAGTGCGATATCTAAAGGATATAAGAAGAATGCAGGAAAAGCACCTTCAGGAGTACAATCTTTCTTTGAACCACTTATAGTTTATATGAGAGATGAAGTGATTAAGCCTAACTTAGGTCACAATACTGATAAGTTTCTTCCTTATTTATTGACATTATTCTTTTTTGTATTAATCAATAACTTAATGGGCTTACTTCCAGGTGGAGCAAACTCTTCAGGAAATATCTCATTTACAATGTTGATGGCAGCTTTTACACTAATTGTAACTAACTTTAGTGGTAATAAGCAATATTGGGGTCATATCTTTGCCACTCCTGGTGTACCATGGTGGTTGTCTCCAATTATGATTCCAGTAGAAATCATTGGTATCTTTACTAAACCAATAGCCCTAATGCTTCGTTTGTTTGCCAATATCACAGGTGGTCACATCGTATTATTGTCATTCATGTCATTAGTGTTTATCCTTGAAGCAGCTTGGGTTGGAGGAGTAGCCTCTTTCATTATTATCCCACTTTATTTCATGGAGATCTTTGTAGCTTTCTTACAAGCTTATATCTTTACAATGCTTTCAGCGTTGTTTATTGGTGCAGCAGTAGCTGACCATCACTAGAATCTTGTCTTACACATTTGTATTTGAGTTATTTAACTTAATGAATGTGGATAAGTGAATATAATGAATGATCTTCGCGCAAGCGAAAGCTTCATATACGTTTCTTTTTTTAAAACTATTTAAACAAAATTCAAAATGTCATTACTTTCGATTTTACTAGAAGTAAGTGGTAGCGTAGGTCAATTAGGTGCAGCAATCGGTGCAGGTCTAGCAGTATTTGGTGCTGGTCTTGGTATCGGTAAAATTGGTGGTAACGCTGTTGAGGCGATGGCACGTCAGCCAGAGATCGCAGGTAACCTTCAAACTGCAATGATTATCGCAGCAGCCTTGATTGAAGGTGTTGCTCTATTCGCAGTAGTAGTTTGTCTATTGATCGGTTTAGGTTAATCCCTAATCACAAGCAAAAGAAACATTTTGTTTGGATATCCGTCGCTTAAGGGGTTTGCCCGGCGATGGGTATCTTTTAACAAAGAAACGTCAAAGCTCACACGCAAAATATAAACGAAAATGGATATCATAACTCCTGGTATAGGCCTTATATTTTGGAACACTTTATTTTTCTTGGTAGTGTTCTTAATCATTGGAAAGGGAATCGTTCCTGCAATTTCTAAGGCACTAAAAGAGAGAGAAGAGTCAATTGATAATGCTCTTAAAAGTGCAGAGCAAGCGAAAGCTGATATTGCACAACTTAAAGCAGACAACGAGAAGATGAAAGAAGCTGCTCGTGCTGAAAGAGAACAAATCATTAGCGAAGCAAAAGTGAAAGCAGATGCAATGGTAACTGAAGCTACTGATAACGCAAAAGCTGAAGCAAAAAGAATTATTGAAGAAGCTAGAGCGTCGATTGAAGCTGAAAAGAGAGATGCTTTATCAGAAATCAAAGGTGTTGTAGCTGAACTTTCATTAGACATCGCAGAGAAAGTTGTTCGTAAGCAACTTGCTGATGATGCAGCTCAACAAGAACTTGTAAAAGAGTTAGTTGCTGAAGCTAAGATCTAAGTTAAACAGGAATCAAACAAAGAGTGCTCTCTTTGTAGTATATAAATCATAACCATGAGTGCAGAATCTAGAGTAGCATCTCGATATGCAAAAGCTTTTGTATCGGTTGCATTAAACGGACAAGATCAAGCAAAACTATATGATGACGCTAAATTAGTAGCGACAACTATTGCTGATAGTAGAGAATTGGCGTTAGCCCTTCAAAGTCCTATTATCAAATCCGATAAAAAAGCAGCAATTCTGAAAGAAATTTTTTCAGCTAAAGTAAGCGATCTAACAAACAAGTTATTTGACTTGGTGGTAGACAAAAACAGAACAGACGCCTTAAAAGAGATCATGGAATCGATTTTAAGTGAGTTTGATGTTGTAAAAAATATTCAAAGAGCTACTGTGGTTACTTCTTCACCTTTAGCAGCTGATACAAAAGCTGTTTTAGTAGATAAAGTAGCTAAATCTACAGGTAGAACTGTAGAGTTAGAAGAGAAAGTAGACCCAAGTCTCATTGGTGGTTACATTCTAACTGTGGGAGACAGACAATTAGATTGTTCTGTAAAAACACAGTTACAACAATTAAAGGTTGCTTTTCAGTAAACCTTTGTACGAAGTATCCTTTGTATAATTAGGATGCTTTTTTTTAGTAAAGAATAGTCAAATTCAAATCCAGATACAAAAATGGCTCAAGTTAGACCAGATGAAGTGTCTGCGATCCTGAAGGAACAGCTTACAGGGTTTAAAGCTTCTTCTGAGTTAGAAGAAGTGGGAACTGTTTTAGAAGTAGGTGATGGTGTAGCTCGTATTTATGGCTTGCTTAATGCTGAAGCTGGCGAGTTGATCGAGTTCGAGTCAGGAGTCGTAGGTATGGTATTGAACCTCGAAGAAGATAATGTAGGTGCCGTAATTATGGGTAAATACACAGATATCAAAGAGGGTGATACAGTAAAGCGTACAAGACGTATTGCATCAGTTAATGTTGGTGAAGGTATGTTTGGACGTGTTGTCGACGCATTAGGTAACCCTATCGATGGCAAAGGCGAGATCGAAGGTGAAACGTACGAAATGCCTATCGAGCGTAAAGCTCCAGGTGTATTGTTCCGTCAACCAGTAGACGAACCTATGCAAACGGGTATCAAGTCAATCGACTCGATGACTCCTATTGGACGTGGCCAACGTGAATTAATCATTGGTGACCGTCAAACAGGTAAAACTGCAGTTGCACTTGATGCAATCATCAACCAAAAAGAGTTCTACGATAAAGGAGAACCAGTTTACTGTATTTATGTTGCTGTAGGTCAAAAGGCTTCTACAGTATCAGCATTAGTACAAACGCTTGAAAAAGCAGGTGCTATGAAATATACAGTGGTTGTAGCAGCAAACGCTTCTGACCCTGCTCCAATGCAATATTTCGCTCCTTTTACAGGTGCTGCAATTGGTGAATTTATTCGTGATACTGGGCGTCCTGCATTAGCAGTATATGATGACCTTTCAAAACAAGCGGTAGCTTACCGTGAGGTATCACTTCTACTTCGTCGTCCTCCAGGACGTGAAGCTTATCCTGGTGATGTATTCTACCTTCACTCACGTCTATTAGAGCGTGCTGCGAAAGTAAACTCATCAGACGATATCGCAAAGAATATGAACGACCTTCCTGAGTCTATCAAAGGTATGGTAAAAGGTGGCGGATCTTTAACTGCCCTTCCTATCATTGAAACTCAATCAGGTGACGTTTCAGCATATATCCCTACTAACGTAATTTCGATTACTGATGGCCAGGTATTCTTAGAGACTAACTTATTCAACGCAGGTGTTCGTCCAGCGATGAACGTTGGTATCTCAGTATCTCGTGTAGGTGGTAACGCACAGATCAAACCAATGAAGAAAATCTCTGGTCAGTTAAAAACTGACTTGGCTCAATTCCGTGAGTTAGAGGCTTTCGCAAAATTCGGTTCAGATCTAGATCCAGTTACTCAGTTAACAATTAGCCGTGGTCGTAAAAATACTGAAGTTTTAAAACAAGCTCAGTACACTCCTTTCAGAGTTCAAAACCAAGTGGCTATTATCTGGGCAGGTACTAACGGTATCCTAGATCCAGTAGCTGAGGAAAAAGTAAAAGCATTTGAGGCAGAGTACTTAGAAGTACTTAACTCTAAGCATGCTGATACAATGGCTGAAATTGCTTCAGGTAAGTGGGGAGATGACCAAATCAACGTTTTAAGAAAAGTTGGTGAGGAAATAGCTCAGAACCACAAATAATTATATTAGAAATTAGCAACAAGGTAGTTCACTACGCTTGTTGCTAATTCACTTTTATTACTCAAACAGAAAATGGCTAGTCTTAAAGAAGTAAAAGAGAGAATTACCTCTGTAAACTCAACGCAGCAAATCACTAAAGCCATGAAAATGGTTTCAGCGGCAAAAATGCGTAGAGCTCAAGACCGTGTAACAGGTATGCGTCCATATGCTGATAAGCTTGCGTCTATACTTGAAAACGTTACTGCGGCTCTTGGTAACGACTTTTCTAGTCCATTCGTTGAGGCACATGACGAAGTAAATAGCGTTCTTGTTATTGTAGTAACTTCAGACCGTGGTTTAGCAGGTGCTTTTAATGCCAATATCATCAAAGAAACTTCAAGACTTCTTAATGAAGAATTCGCTACTCAGCATAAAGCGGGTAGAGTAGAAGTTTTAGGTGTTGGTTCTAAAGGTCACGACTTCTTCAAGAAGAGAGGCGTACAAGTTAATTCTGACTACGTGAACTTCTTCCACAATGCAACTTTTGAAGAAGCAAGAAAGTCTGCTGAATATGCTATGGATGGCTATGTTTCAGGAAAGTTTGACAAGGTAGTGATTGTTTATAATGAGTTCAAAAATGTTGCAACTCAGATCGTGAGAACGAAACAATTCTTACCTTTTGCCTTAGAAACTTCAGAATCTACAGAAGAATCTGGAAACGAAGCTGATTACATCTTCGAGCCAGAGAAAGAAAAAATTCTTTCAGAGTTGATTCCAAAGACGTTGAAGGTGAACTTCTATACGCATTTGCTTGATTCGAATGCGGCAGAACACGGAGCTCGTATGACTGCAATGGATAAAGCAACTGAGAATGCAGGAGAATTATTGAAAGAATTGAAATTAGATTACAATAGATCGCGTCAAGCAGCTATTACTAATGAGATCCTTGAAATTGTTGGTGGTGCAGAAGCATTAGCGGCAAACTAATTTCCCTCATTTTTAAATATAGAAATCCCAATCTCTCTAGAGAGGTTGGGATTTCTATATTTAAAAATGATAAACATTTTATTAATTATAAATTCAGATGTTTATAGTACATTTATTTAGGGCTGAATAGATATAAACAAAATCCTTATTTGAATAATATCAAATAAGGGTTTTTTATGTGTCACTTTTTAACTAAAAGATCTTTTCATTATGAAAATATAGCCCAAGGCACATATTCCTAAGATAAAAGGATAATATAAATATTGAATTACTCCTAAAGGAGTGATGGTTTGTGCCACACTAACTGCTACCAAGATCTGTGCTCCATAAGGGATAATTCCTTGTGTAAAACAAGAGAATGTATCAAGAATACTAGCAGCCCTTTTAGGATCGATATTGTATTTTGTACTAATCTCTTTCGCAATAGGACCACCAATAATAATGGCAATAGTATTATTTGCAGTACACATATCGATGAATGAAATAAGTAGTGCTATACCTAATTCTCCACCTTTTTCAGAATTAATTCTAGAGTTAATAGCATGAATAATATAATCAATACCTCCGTTTTTAGTGGTGATAGCTACAACACCGCCAATCATAAGACATAGAATGATAATTTCAGACATTCCCATAAAGCCTTGTGATGTTGCTGAAATTAAACCCCAAATATCAAATGAGCCTAATGATATACCAATAATTCCAGAAAGTATTATCCCTAAAAATAGGACAATTAATACATTCGCTCCAGTTAATGCTCCTAATAGTACAGCGATATAGGGAAGTACTTTTATTAATGAGTACTCATAATTTTCTTCAAGATTTAGAGAAATACCATTTGTTGTCACCAAATAAATAATGATTGTAATAATTGCGGCTGGTAAAGCAATTTTTATGTTTGCTTTAAATTTATCTCTCATTTCTACACCTTGTGTTCTTGCTGCAGCGATTGTCGTATCAGAGATCATAGAAAGATTATCACCAAACATGGCACCTCCAATAACGGCTCCTAGACCAATCCCTATAGGCATTCCGGTTTTCTCAGCTATTCCAACAGCAATAGGAGCGATAGCGACAATAGTACCTACAGAAGTACCTACTGAGATTGAAATGAAACAAGAGATAATAAATAACCCAGTAATCAATAAATTGCTCGGTAAATAAGTCAATGCAAAATTTACTGTAGAGTCAATAGCTCCCATTGTTTTACTGACATTACCAAAGGCGCCAGCAAGTAGGAATATAATACACATCAACATTATGTCACTGTGTCCCATTCCTTGAGTATATATTGATATTTTCTCTTTTAGAGAAAGTTTATTATTCATAAGTAATGCTACTACAGAAGCCAATAAGAAAGATATTGTAGCGGGCATCTTATAAAAGTCACCTGTAATGATAGAAACGGCTAAATAGCTAACTAAAAAAGTTAGTAATGGAATTAAAGCTAAAGGTTTTCCCTTATTAATTGATTTTTCCAAAATGATTAAATGTAGTTACAGTTTAAATATTGTAGCTTAGGTGTGATGTATAGTTACATCTGAAAACAACTTAAGATGCGAAATTACTAAAATATTACGTATTAGAATGCTTATTGTGAGTTAATTAAATTGAATTAGCCTCTGATGTTTTTTTATTAAAAATAAAAAAAACTGAGGTAAAATAAATTACCTCAGTTTGGATATATATAATCTGATTTAAAAAACTAAACCAATCCGCTAGAAACTAAGTATTCAGCAATTTGAACAGTGTTTGTAGCAGCACCTTTACGAAGGTTATCAGCTACGATCCACATGTTTACTGTTTTTTCTTGTGTTTCATCACGACGGATACGACCTACAAAAGTCTCATCTCTATTATGAGAAGTTAATGGCATTGGATACACATTGTTTGCAGGGTCATCTTGAACGATGATACCAGGAGCATCAGCTAAAATTTGTCTTAACTCAGCTTCATCAAATTCGTTTTCAAACTCAATATTAACTGATTCAGAGTGACCACCAACAGTAGGAATACGCACTGTAGTAGCAGTTACTTTTACAGAATCATCTTCTAAGATTTTCTTTGTCTCATTGATCATTTTCATTTCTTCTTTTGTATATCCGTTATCTTGGAATACATCAATATGGGGAAGAACGTTTAAGTCAATTTGATGAGGATAAACCATGTTAGCTTCTTTACCAGCTCTTTCGTCAAATAATTGATCAACTGCAGCTTTACCAGAACCTGTTACAGACTGATAAGTAGAAACTACGATTCTTTTGATTGTATATTTTTCATGCAATGGACCCACAGCTACAATCATCTGGATTGTTGAACAGTTAGGATTTGCAATGATTTTATCTTCTTTAGTTAAAGACTTTGCATTTACTTCAGGTACGATTAACTTTTTAGATGGATCCATTCTCCAAGCTGAAGAGTTGTCAATAACTGTACTCCCAACCTCAGCAAATTTTGGAGCGTATTCTAATGAAGTACTTCCACCTGCAGAGAAGATTGCAATGTCTGGCTTTTGTGTAATAGCCTCTTCAGGAGTAATAAGAGTATACTCAACTCCTTTATATGTCATTTTTTTACCAGCAGATCTTGCTGATGCTACGAGTAACAGTTCATCGAAATGAAAGTTTCTTTCATCGATTACATTAAGGATTTGCTCGCCCACTAAACCTGTGGCGCCTACAACTGCTAATTTCATAAAATTTGGATAGTTGGTTTGTTTGAAAATAACCGCTAAAGGTCGATTCGTAATAACATATGACCTTTCACAACTGAAAGTAACCTTCAATTGCTCATAGAAAGACTACTGATTTCAAAAGTAGAAAATCTATCTTTAATATGTTAGTTATAAAACTGTTTTATACAAAAATAACACATTGTGTTATAAAAAAAACAGCATCAGTTTTTTGAGAAGAACTGATGCTGCTTTGTAAGTAAATTTCTTACAGAATGTTTTTACTATTTTTTGCTAAGTCATACAGTAACTCTCTGGCTCTATGCAATTGTGCTTTGATAGTTCCAAGTGGAGCTTCTAATTCATCTGCAATTTCATCGTAAGACTTTTCTTCAAAGTATCTTAGTTTTACTAAACGTTGATATTTTGGAGGTAATAAGCTTACAAATTCTCTTACGATTTGAATTTTTTGTGCTTTGATTGCTTCTTCTTGAGGTGTTAATCCAGAATCCTGAATATTCATACTCATAGTATCACCATCTTTATTGGTGACTTCAGCATCAATAGAATACGTTTCTAACTTTTTCTTACGAATAAAGTCAATTGCATTATTAGACGCGATTCTAAATAACCACGTACTAAAAGTATAGTCTTTTTTGAACTTGGAGAGATTCTTAAATGCTTTAGCGAATGCTTCAATGGTTAGATCTTCTGCATCATCTACATTTCTAACCATTTTTAAAATCGTATGATATACCGATTTACGGTAACGGCTCATAAGCTTTGCGTATGCTTGCTCATTACCTTCAATCGCTTCGTCTATTAATTCAAAATCTTCAAGCGCTTTTTGGGAAAACTGTCTGTCTAAATCCATGTTTTTCGCTTTGAGATCACTGAGGATACTCCTATTATAATTTGATATGCAATTAGCATTAGGTCCAAAATTGGTATAAGCCACCAATGTATTTTCTCACCGACTATTGCAGAGAATTTTTTGAAACATACAATCATCAGTATTGTACGTAACAAGAATAGTAAGGAGAGATGCAATAAATTTGCCATACCAAGTGGTAGCATTAGTAAATATATAAAATATACTGATACGTGAGAAGTACTAAGTGTACCTAAAAGTAATTTATTTGAAAATTTATAGTGATAACTAGCACTTACATGTCTAGTTTTTTGTCTGAACCATGCTTTCCAAGTTGTTTCTGGTTTACTAAAAGTGATCGTATCTTTGTTTAATATACCAATTGTATTTTGAGAATTCGACATCTGATTTACCAATAAATCATCATCGCCGCTCATTACAAATTTGTGTTTTTCAAAGCCATTAGCCTTTTGAAATATGGATTTTTTATATCCAAAATTTCTTCCGACTGCCATATAGTTTATACCTAATGTGTTGAACGATAGGTATTGTAAAGCGGTGTGGAATGTCTCAAACTTTGTAAGTTTAGTGACCCAGTTGTCAATTGAACTATTGTATAATCCTATACCAAGTAGAATATCATAATTCACGAAATAGGATGACATGTTTTGAATCCACTTTGTTGTATTAACCCAACAGTCAGCATCAATAAAAAGTAAATTTTGAAATGCTGCTTTTTCAATACCTTTTGATAGAGCATTTTTTTTAGGATTCCAATTCGTAGGCTTTTCTAAAATTTCAACTTTTTTTACAATGTGATATTTTTTCGAAAATTGATCAATTACATCTGTAGTTTTGTCAGTTGATCTGTCATTAATGACAATAATTTCAAACTTTGGATAATCTTGCTGAATGAGACTTAGAAGAAGCTTCGGTAGATTATTTTCTTCATTGTGAGCAGCAATAATAATACTTACTGGTTCATCTGATTTCTGAAGTTTCTTCTTTTTTTTCCATAAAGTATAAGGTATAATAATCCCCCAAGTGACTAACTGTGGAAGTAGACAGATGAAATAGATAAGTACGATAAGAAGGGAATGTTCTTTAACAAATGAAGCAATGTGCATATTCTAAGTTTTTTGCTTCTTTTTCTTTGCTGCAGGGAACAAGATATTATTCAAAATTAATCGATATCCTGGCGAATTAGGATGCAAGTTTAAGTCTGTTGGTTCTTCACCTACAAGATGTTGATAATCTTCTGGATCATGACCACCATAGAAAGTCCAAGTACCTTTGCCATATGTACCATGGATATACCTCACTTCATTTGCTTCACTAGTTTCTCCTAATATGATCACATCAGATTTAACAAGATGTTTTTTGAAAGCTGTAGTCTGCCCCATGAAACCTTTAATATTTTGTTCATGATTTTGAGTTAACATGGTAGGAATAGGATCCCATTTTGCAGAGAAAGAAAACAGTTTGAAGAAATCATTACTTTCTGTAAGACCTCTTTCATAATACTGATTATCAATATTTGAGTATTCATATTTGTAGGGATCCATATAAAGTCTAAAATCTTTAAAGGCAAAAGTTTTAGAGTAATCTAATTTAGATTGAGCATTAGGATCAGCTGGATCTCCATCATACATAAAATCACAGATGTCTACACCTTCTGCTGAAAGTGCAATGTCATAGGTATCTGTCGCAGAACACATGGCAAATAAGAACCCACCACCTGCACAGAAATCTCTTATTTTTTGAGCAACACCTAATTTTAAATGAGATACTTTATTATATCCATGTTTATGAGCAGAAGCTTCAAATTTCTTTTGATTATCAATATACCATTTTTGCCTTCCGTATGCTCTAAAGAATTTACCATATTGACCAGTAAAATCTTCATGGTGAAGGTGAAGCCAATCATACTTTGGAAGTAATTCAGCAATAACTTCATCATCAAAAATAACATCATAAGGTATCTCAGCGTATGTTAAAACGAGTGTTACAGCGTCGTCCCAAGGCATTTTTGAAGGTGGAGAATATACTGCAATTTTAGGAGGGACATCTAAACGCATGATATCCATATTTGCTTCAGGGTGTTCTATTTCTCTTTTAATATTGAGTACTTGAGCATCAGAAATTACCTCATAGCTCACACCTCTCACAATCATTTCGTTCTCAAAACCTTGAGCGTACTTGAAAAGAAAACTTCCTCCGCGATAATTTAATAACCATTCTGCTTCTACCTCTTTTTGAAGCACCCAATACGTAATACCGTAAGCTTTAAGGTGATTTGTCTGGGTATTATCCATAGGAACTAAAATATAGTTCGCAAAAGTAGGACTACTTATTAGCCAGAAAAGGATAGACAGGATGTATATATTGAATTTATTTTTTCTCATAAACTAAGTCTAATGGGTAGTTGAAATCGAGTATAAATATCAGATTTTTGCTAATCGATTCCACTTTCATAATTGAAAATACAATTCTTTCCTTTAATCTTCACAATATTAGGTTGATAATTATGAAAGTATGTATTGATATTTTAAATTTAGTTCTGAAATAAGCTGATTTAGATAGCAAACTATATCAACTATTCACTGATTAATGCATTTATAACTAACTATTTAACGGTTCAAATGATACGTTCATTTTTGAGCGTCTTTATCTTCTATTTTTTTTACATAGAAGAAGTAAAAGCGCAAACTATTACTTCCAGTACTACACTTCATGATAATGGAGCTATTTCTTTAGGAAGTGCACAAGCAAATTTATTTCTCAAAGATACTTGGTCAGCAGTAAATGCGATAGCTAATACAGCTGATGTAAAGCATCCTTCATTGAGTCTTTCACATCGATGGAATTTTCAACTTTTATCTGTTTCCACAATAGGATTTTCCTCTATTTACCCCTTAAAGAATTGTGTAGTTTCTTTCTCAGCTCAACGTTTTGGTGATATAGAATTTAATGAGCAAGCAATTACTTTAGGTTTAAGTCATTCTTTAGGAATTATTCAGATAGGAGGAAGTATTAATTTTTATCAAATAGGTGGTGATTATTTACAAAAACTTCATGCCTATACTTTTAATTTTGGTATAAATGCAAGCTTATCACCCAAAATATCTCTTTCTTTTCATACACATAATTTTCTAAATCAAGGGTATGAAAATCAGGAAGTTGATATTCTCATTACGTCACTTTTTAAACTAGGTATTCAATATACTTTTGATGATTATTTAAGTGTTGTTACTCAATTAGATAAGGCAACTGATCAAGTTTTAATATCAAGAACATCCCTTCATTATCAACTATCAAAATACTTAAATATTTATACTGGTATTGCTTTATTTCCTTTAGTAATAGGATTCGGAAGTTCAGTCCAATTGAATAGGTGGAATATTGATTATGGCTTTCAAATACATCAAGTTTTACCATGGTCACATTGTTTTACATTACGTTATGGACTTACAAAAAAATGAAGATCCTTTTCACTCTACTACTATTATTATCAATAAATTCCATGTTAGCTCAAGTAAATCAAGAAGAAAATGATTGGTTAACACAAGTTTTTTCTACAGCTGATTTAGAACAAATGACCCCTAAAGAAATTGAATATTGGTTGTCATTGATGCATAACCCTAAAAACTTAAATACAATTTCTTTATCAAAATTACAGATACTATTTTCTTTAACATATGATGAAGTCAAAGCCTTTGATACTTATCAAAAAGAATATGGAAAATGGGTAAGTACAAGTGAGTTAAAGCGAATACCTAGTTGGGATAATAGAACTATACAGCTAGTCAAAAACTGTACTTATGTATCTCAAAATGATGAAAATGGGAAGAATTTTAGAGAAGAACTAGTGGCACCTGATATACATTATAGTTTAATGAACTTCGGAATGAAATTTCCTTTTTCAAAAGGTTTTTCCAATGATACTTATAAAGGAGTACCTTTTCATTTTCAAAATAAAATTACTTGGTCTAAGAAAAACAATTACAGTATTGGATTAGCCTTACAACATGACGCTGGAGAAATTTGGGATTGGCAACCTAATCAAGGAAGTTTTGGAATAGATTATTATTCTGCACATCTAAGTGTCAGTAATAGAGGTGTTTTTGAAAAAGTTATTTTAGGAGATTACCAAATGATAGGTGGGCAAGGGCTTGTTTTTGGAGGAGGTTATTTTTTAGGAAAAGGAGGAGATCCAATTCTTAATATTACTAGAGCCTTATCTGAAGGACGTCCTTACAACTCAGTTACAGAGAGTGGTTTTATGAGAGGAGGCTTAGTAACCATTAAACCTCTGTCTTCTTTTAAATTTACTCTTTTTGGTAGTGTGAATAAATTAGATGCTGTTGCAATGGATTCAACTAGAATTATAAGTAATGGACTACATCGTTCAAATACAGAAATAGCAAATAAAAAGAACTTAACTCTTTATAGTTTTGGAGGTCGATTAGAATATTATAAAAAGAATTATTTACTGGGTATAAATCATATACAGAATAAATATTCTAGGTATATTTCACCTCAAGTACGTCAAGATTCATTGTCCATTTTTAAAGGAAATTTTGTATCCAATACAAGTTTAGATTTATCTTTTAACTGGAAGAATTTCTCATTTTTCTCAGAACTTGCCTATTCTAGTTTTGGAGGCTATGCTTTTGTCTTTTCATCTTATTTAAGTTTGTCTAAACATTTTGATTTAGTCTTTTCAGGTAGAAATTATGCACATAATTATATTTCTATTTATGGAAATGGATTATCAGAAGGAACCAATACTACTAATGAAGAGGGTTTTTATTTAGGATTTAAATGGAAGAAAAATAAAAAGTTATTGATTGAGGGGTATGCAGATTTATTTTCATCACTTTACCCTAGTTATTTAAATGATACAGGTATAAATGGAGTAGAATTATTTGGAAAGTTTCAAACTAGATTGTCTTCAACTGTAAATGTGTATTGTAGAGTAAGGTATAAAGAAAAAGAAAGGTATTATACAGTTGATTTACTTTCAAAGTCTCTATTAGGAATTGAAAGTAATTTTAAATTTGTATTAGGAAGTGTCTTGCAGCACGATAGAAAATTTTACTTTCATCCATCTATTCGAGTCCATTATTATCAAGGATTACAAGAATCAATTGGCTATTTATTCGCACAAGACTTTGGTTGTAATTTTTCTAGAAAGTTAAAATTAGATAGCAGAATAGCTTTATTTAATACAGATGATTATTCTTCGAGATTATATAGTTATGAAAAAAATATTCAATATGCTTTTTCATTTCCTGCATATTATGGGGAAGGGTGGAAGACGTTTTTAATGCTTAAATATCAATTATCTTCAAAAATTAAATTAATAGGAAGATGGGCAAGGACCTTTTATTTTGATCGTGAAGTAATTGGGAGTGGTCAAGATGAAATACCAAGTCATATTAAGCAAGAGTTTTTTCTTCAGATGAAGCTTAAGTTATAAAAAAGGTCAATCCATTAAATGAATTGACCTTATGTATAATGAGTAATAAAGATTACTCATTGAAAACACCCATAGTAGAGAATTTTTCAATTCTGTTATTCTTAAGTGTAATTGTATCTAAAGCTTCTAACTCAGCAGTTTCCTTCAAGATTGTGTCCTTCATGATTTTGAACATTTCTTGAGGATTTGTGTGAGCTCCACCTAGTGGTTCTGGAATAATTTTATCAATTAATCCAAAAGATTTCATGTCCTTCGCTGTAAGCTTTAATGCTTCAGCAGCTTGTTCTTTGTAATCCCAGCTTCTCCATAAAATTGAAGAACAAGATTCTGGAGAAATTACAGAGTACCAAGTGTTTTCAAGCATCATTACTGAATCACCGATAGCAATACCTAATGCTCCACCAGACGCACCTTCACCGATAACAATACAAATTACAGGAACTGTCAATTTGAACATTTCCTTTAAGTTCTTTGCAATTGCTTCAGCTTGACCTCTTTCTTCAGCTTCTAAACCTGGAAATGCACCAGGAGTATCAATAAAAGTAACAACAGGCTTTCTAAATTTCTCTGCAAGTTGCATTAAGCGAAGTGCTTTTCTGTAACCTTCAGGATTAGCCATACCAAAGTTTCTCAACTGGCGTTGTTTTGTATTTCTACCCTTTTGTTGCCCGATAAGCATAAAGGTTTTTCCGTCGATGTTGCCGAAACCACCTACCATTGCTTTATCATCTCCAAAGGCTCTGTCACCATGAAGCTCTACAAAGTCGTCAGTGATTTGGTAAATATAGTCGAGTGTGTACGGTCTATCAGCATGACGTGAAAGTTGTACTCTTTGCCAGCGCGTAAGATTTTCAAAAGTGCTTTTTTTCAATTGCACGATTTTGTTCTCAAGCTCTTCTATAGCAGTACTTACATCTACATTGTTTTTAGATGCAAGATCTCTCATGTCTTCAAGTTTCGCCTCAAGCTCAGCGATGGGCTTTTCGAAATCTAGCAGTGTATTCTGATCCATTGCTACGAAAAATATGATGTTTAATTCTCATTAGAATTTCAGACTAAGAAAGGATTATTCCTAGAAAGATTTCTAAAATTGTACTATTCAGAAAGCAAACATACGCAATAAAAGTTTTAATGGAATAATAAAACAGTTAAATGATATAAAAAAAGCCTCTTCTTTATTAAGAAGAGGCTCATTTATAGTGAATTGCGATTGAAATCAATCGACAACACCTGAAAATGCTTCAGAAATATTTAAAATATGATCACCAATTCTTTCCATTGATGATAATAAGTCATTGTATGCTAGAAGACCTCCAGTAGAAATTGATTCTTCAGACGTTGACTCTGAACGATCTAGGTGTTTTCTACGAAGTTGCTTTCTTTTTTGATTCACTGCTTTTTCGGCTGCTCTTGCAGCTTCAAGATCAACAGTAGTGGCATCAATATTAGCATTCATGATATTGAAAGCTTCATCCACAACATTTAAGAATTCATCTAAATCTTGTTGTTGGCCTTCAGATAACCAGATTTTTTGATCATATCTCTTTTCAATGGTAAAAGTCATTCCTTTGTAAATGTCACCAATTCTTTCGATTTCGTGAGCAGCTCTCATAAGGTTGTTAACTTCATCAATTTGAGAAGAAGATAATAATTGATCTCTTGATATTTTTGATAAGAAAAGGGAAACTTCTTGCTCCATTCTATCGGAGTTTTCCTCGATTTTACGGAGTTTAGCGATATATCCTTTTCTTTCTTTTTTATTTTCTTTCCCTGTACCAAAAAGATTTCTGGCAGTCGTTGTTTGTTTTGCAATAATGTGAGCAAAACGTTTTATTTCATTTCTTGCTTGTTCTACGCCTGCTTCATTTGCGATTGGTCTACCATCAGAAATGAATTCAAGACTGTAGTCATCTTGTTCCTCTTTTTCAGGAACCATTTTTACTACTATATCTCTAATCGTTCCTACAAAGAATATCATAACCGTTGTATTTATGATATTAAATGATGTATGGAAGATAGATAATGCAATTGGAACTGATTTCGCATTTGTAAGTGGGTTTCCAAAATCAGTGAAATTCAACATAAAGTAAATGACACCTTTTAGGAAGAATGGATAGATTAATAACATCCATATCACACCAGTTACATTGAAAATCAAGTGAGCTCTAGCAGATCTTTTTGCATTTGTGTTACCTACTACAGCAGCTAAGTTTGCAGTGACAGTAGTACCGATATTTTCTCCTAATACCATTGCAGCAGCAATATCAAAAGGAATAACACCTTGATTACAAAGTACTAAAGTTAAGGCCATTGCAGCACTTGATGATTGTACAATGATAGTGATTAATGTACCTACAATCACAAAAGCAGCTGGTGCAAAAATCCCTAAATTTTTGAAAGATTCAAGGAATGAAAGTTCTTCTGGAGATGGATTCGGAACAGAATCCTTCAACATTTGAAGACCAATAAATAGCACAGCAAAACCTACTAATGTATTTCCCCAATCTTTGAATTTCTTAGAATTAGAAAACATCATTGGGAATGCAATTGCAATGATTGGTAATGCTAATTTGGACATTTTGACCTTGAAACCAAGAATCGAAATAATCCAAGCAGTTACGGTGGTACCAACATTGGCACCCATGATAACACCTATAGACTGTGTTAAACTTAATAATCCTGCGTTCACGAAACTAACCACCATTACGGTAGTCGCAGAAGAGGATTGAATGATTGTAGTAATTAAGAATCCTGTAAAAACACCAGCAAACTTATTTGAGGTCATTGCGGAGAGAATGCTTCTCATTTTATCTCCTGCAACATTTTGTATCCCTTCACTCATTACTTTCATCCCGTAGATGAATAAACCGAGCGCTCCTACAAGTTTCAGAAACTCAAAAATTCCAAATTCCATATCTTATGTAAATACAACAAAATCTAAATCCACTTTTGGATTAGAAAGTGCAAAGTAACTCAAATCTTAGTATACTGTAATTAAATATAAGTAAATTAATAATTTGTTAATCTAATTACAGTAGCTCAAGAGTTCAGTATTTTATTTTTTAAGGTTAAATAAATTGACCCAAGGCTTTAAAATCACCTAATCAGAGTGAGTACGACCTTTTTGTGGCGTAATATTCCTACTTTCTAATTAATAATCATAATTATTTTCACATTCTTATTTTAGAAATAAATATTATTTGCAACTCTAAAGGTATTTGCATGAGCTTCGATGATCGTACTAAGCTTTTTAGAATAGCCTCCTCCCATACTAATCACAACTGGAATGTTATAATCATAACAGTTTTGAAGAACTATTTCATCCCTCATTTTACAGCCTTGAATACTCAAACCTAGTTTACCTAATTTATCAGTACTCAATATATCAACTCCTGACAAATAAAAGACAAACTCAGGTTGTATTGTAGGAAATAATTCATCTAAATATTTATTTAGTACATCTAAGTATGTGCGATCATCCATATTATCTTCAAGAGGAATATCGAGGTCTGATTGTTCTTTTTTTAAAGGATAATTATTAGCACCGTGCATACTGAAAGTAAATACTTTATCATTTCCTTCGAATATTTCTGCAGTTCCATTGCCTTGGTGAACATCAAGATCAATGATTAATATTCTTGAAAAACCCTTTTCGTGGATAAGATAATTAGAAGCAACACCGAAATCATTTAAAATACAAAAACCTTCTCCATGTGAAGTGTAAGCATGATGAGTACCACCAGCGATATTCATTGCAACTCCATATTTCAAAGCATATTCTGTACAATCAATTGTTCCTTGAGTAATAATTAGTTCCCTAGTGATTAAATCTTCAGACATAGGCAAACCAATTTTTCTGATTTCTCTATAGGATAATTTTTGATTTTTAAGTTTATCCCAATATTCAGGAGAATGTGTAGTCAGAATATGTTTTTCTTCAACTTCAATTGGAGAAAATAGATTTTCTTCATTTAACGTGCCTTCGAAAAGGAGCTGTTCTCTTAAAAGAGGATATTTGTCCATAGGAAAACGGTGTCCATTTTCAACAGGATGACCATATCTAGGATGGTATGCTACTTTTAACATTAGTATGTCTTGGCAGATAACATGACTAAAGTACAGACTTCTTCTGTAAAAATTCCTGCTTCTGCTGCTTTTTTATAAAACTCAGGATTTTCTGTTCCAGGATTGAAAATAATTCTTTTAGGTTTTAATGAAATAATATAATCTATCCATTCACCTTGACGTTGAGGACCAACATACATGGTCACTGTATCTACATCTTCAATCATTGGTTTATCATTAATAATAGTCACATCATTTCCCACTTTTCCCTTTTTTATTCCTAATGGAACAATAGGGTAACCGTTTTGAGTTAGACGTTGAGCAGCAAGAAATGCATATCTAGAAGGGTTAGGTGTCGCCCCAATAATGACTGTTTTTTTCATTTGAAGTACTTTACTAAAATTGTTTAAGCCAACTACAAAAATACACAATTCTTGTTATGGAGTGCATTAAATTTTAGAGTTGAATTTTTCTTTTTCAATTCTTTTAAAGATATTAGGTATTACATTAATTTTTAAAAAAAATCTCTTTTTAATCTTATTCAATAGATAAAGTAACTATTGTCAACTATTGTTTTGAAAATCTGTGATTTGTCAACAGATTTTTCTATCTTTTTTGAAGAGATTATTACTTGTAAACTTTTACTTATGAACAAACTAATTAAGCTGGTATCTATTACTCTACTTACCTGTGCCTTTACTTTTGGATATGGGCAAACTCCACCTACTAAAATGAAAATGGGTAAAGTATCTCAAGAATTAGTAGAAATGACAACTTTTGAAAGCGATACATCAGCAGTTGCAGTTGTTATTGGAGATTTTGGAGAACTTATGTTTGATGGTGGTAATTCATTTTACCGTTCAAATTTCAAACAGCATATCCGAATTAAAATATTAAAGAAAGAAGGGCTGAAGTATGCTGATGTATTATTAGACTATTATGAAAATGATGGTTTAAGAGAAAGTATCTCTTCCATTAAGGGGTATGTCTACAATATGAAAGGCGGTTCTGTTGAAAAGATAAAACTGACAAAGGATAATATTTATGATCAAAAATTAAGTGAGAATAAAAAAGTAAAAAAAGTTTCATTTAGTAATGTAAAAGTAGGATCTGTGATTGAATACTCATACATTAAAAAATCTGACTTTATATTTTCACTAGACCCTTGGATTGCTCAGAGAGATATTCCGACCCTTGTAAGTGATTTTAAATTTACAGTGCCAGAGTATTTAGTTTATTCCGTAAATAATTCTAGATACTATAGCCTAAAAGAATTGAAATCTTCTAATTCCACAGCAACCTTTACATTTCTAGATACAAAACAATCTTTTACAGAAAGTACTAGTACAAGACATTGGAGAGAAGAAAATATTCCTGCTTTCAAAAAGGAACCTTTTATGACTTCCCCTAAAGACTATATTGCAAGAATTGAGATGGAACTTTCTGCAACAGAAAGAGGTATAAAACCTGTTTCCACTACATGGAGTTCTGCGATGGTGAAATTAAGACAATCATCTTCTTGTGGAGGTATGTTGACTAAAACGGCATTTATGAAAGAAGAATTAGATGCTATTAAAGCTAGAACAAGTGACCTTAATGAAAGAGCATTCTTAGTTTATGAGGTAGTTAGAAAACGTATGACTTGGAATAAAAAGTTGGGATTATATGCTGATGATGGTGGAACAAGAAAGGCATACATGAACCGAAAAGGAAATGTAGCAGATATCAATTTAATGTTGATTGCAGGTTTAAAAGAAGTGGGAGTATCTGCTTATCCATTCTTTGGTAGTATTCGTTCGGAAGGAAAAATTGTAAGGTCTAGCCCTTCTTTAGCACAATTAAATTATGTAATGGCTTTTGTATTAGATGGAGACAACAGTTACTTATTAGATGCTACAGAAAAAAATTATCCTTTTAAAGTTTTACCTACAAGAGATCTAAATTACCAAGGTGTATTGATGTCTCAAAATGATAAGGTCAATGGTCAATTTATGAATATATCACCAGCTGTAAAGGATGAAGTTCACGAAACCCTAGTTGTAGATATTGACAATGATCTAAATGTAACAGGAACTTATAAAGGAAAACATTTAGGTTACGATGCTATCAGTTGGAGAAGAAAGTATAATTCTTTTGAAAGTGAAGATGAGTATCTTGAAAATTATGAAGAAAAGAATCCTGGTTTGTTAATCGGGGAATATAAGGTTGAAAATAATAATAACATTTATGAAGAACCTGTTGAGGTATTTGATTTTGAATTAGAAAATGGTGTTGAAAAAGCAGGAGATGCGATTATCATTAACCCATTAAAATATTTAAGTGTGATTGAGAATCCATTTAAATTAGAAAAAAGAAGATACCCTGTTGAGTTTCCTTATGCATATCGAACAAAATTTACAATTCAAGTAAAAATTCCTGAAGGATATACAGTAAAAGATTTAAAGAAACCTGTAAGTATGAGCCTTATTGACAAGAGAAGTGGTGGTGTAAAATATATTGCTTCATATCAAGGGAATGTTGTTACACTAATGGTTGATTTAAAAGTTAATCGTTTGGTTTATGTTCCTGAGGAATATACTTCTTTAAAAGGCTTTTTTGATGAAGCATATGAACTTCAGAATACATCTATCGTCTTAGTAAAAGAGCAAGTGAAATGAGAAAATTAATTTTATACATATATTTTCTTCTTTTAGTAACTCCTGCATTTTGTCAATTAGGACAATTAGATGAGAAAGTATTAAAGTATTCGGATATTGTTATTTTGGAATCTAATGAAGAATTAGATGTACAAGATGATGAAAAGATGGAATATCATTTCCATCAAAAAATATGGGTTAAAAACAAGGATGGTCTTCGAAAGGCCTCCCTTGTTGCTTTTTATGATGAAAGTTCAAGTATCAGTAATTTAGAAGGTTCTCTTTTAGAAAAAGGTTTTAAGAAGCCTAAAAAATTCAAAACAGAAGAAATTGTAGATGTATCCACCTCTCCAGGTGCAGCAGATATAAGTGATCAAAGAGTGAAATATATTGAACCTACTATTTCTGTTTATCCTGCTGTTATTGAGTATTCATATACCAAAACTTTCGATGGTACTTTTGTATATCCAAAGTGGTATCCAGTTTCAGATTATAATGCTTCCATTGTTTCATCAAGTTTTACAGTAAAAGTACCTAGTGGTAAGAAACTTAGAATTAGAGAGAAAAATATTAATAAGCATACGAAACGAACAAGTGAGCAAAAGGACGTTTATGAATGGAACTTAAATAACTTTAATGCTCAGAAATATGAACGAAAAAGCTTACCTGCAAATGAGTTTTTACCTTATGTTTCTGTTCAACCTTATCAATTTATTTATGAAGATACTAAAGGAAGTTTAGCTTCTTGGAATTCATTTGGGGATTACATTTCAGGGTTAAATAAAAACACACGTGATCTTTCTCAAGAAGTTATTGATGAAGTAAAAGCTTTGACGAAAGATGCAGAATCGGATTTAGAAAAAGCACGTATTATTTATGAATACATGCAAAGTAAAACTAGATATGTAAGTATACAGTTAGGAATTGGTGGATTAAAACCGATGAATTCAAGTTTGGTAGATAGTAAGGGATATGGTGATTGTAAAGGACTATCGAATTATACCTATAATCTAATGAAGGAATTGGGTGTTGATGCTCGTTATGTAATTATTAAAGGCGGTAGAGGATATACCACATTGGATGAAGAAATGGTAGGTTCACAATTTAATCATGCGATATTATGTTTACCGAATATTGTTGATCAAGATACCGTTTGGTTAGAATGTACTTCTCAAACAACACCTTTTGGGTATATGGGGTCTTTTACTGGTAATCGAAAAGCTTTATTAATTGAAGAAGGAAAAAGTAAGATTGTATCGACGAAACAATATACAGCGGAAGACAATGCACAAGTAAGAAAAACGATTGTGAAGTTGAAAGCAAATAATAGTGTTTGGTTACAAAGTCATATTTCATCTTATGGTTTTCAATATGATAACTATGAAGATTTAGCAAGAGAATCTGAGGAAGAATTGAAGAAACAATTTTCAAATAGATTTGCTCTTTCAGCTTCATCATTATTAGACCTTAAGGTTGAAAATGATAAATCATATCCAAACCCATCTTCCAATATGGACTATACATGCGAGGTGCGTAAGTATAGTCAAATGGTAAATAACGGTTTTATGATTCCATTATTTCCTTTTAAAGATGATTATGGAACTCCTAAAAGATATCGTTCTAGAAAAACAGATTTTGTAATTGATTATCCTTATTCTGATGTAGACAGTGTTGAAATTCATTTCTTGGAAGGCATGAAATTATCTGCATTTCCAGAGGAGAAATCATTACAAACTGACTTTGGGTCTTATAGTTCTAAAGTCGTGAAAACCTCAGAAACTTCGATTACATATATCAGAAAGTTAACTTTAAATGGAGGTGTATATTCTAATGAAAAATACAATGATTATTATTCATTTATGCGAAAAGTAAATGCATATGATGATGAAAATTATTGGGTTGAATATTCTCCTGCTGAAGTAAAGGAAGATACTGATGTAGAGTAAATTAAAATATATAAAAAAGAGATCATTTCTGCAGAATGAAATGATCTCTTTTTATTTATAATTTTGTAAACTATTTTTTTATATATCTTCTAATAAAGCCACCGTTGTTCGACGGTTGAGTTGATGTTCTTCTTCTGTTTGAGCATTAAACTCTACTGGGAGAAGTTCTCCATAACCTTTAGCTTCAAGGCGATCAGGATTAATTCCTCTACTTACAATGTATTCGACAGCAGCTTCTGCTCTTTTTTGAGATAACTTAAGATTATATTTTTCAGAACCACGGTCATCAGTATGTGAACCTAACTCAATACTAATATTATTATGTTGCTTTAGTAGCGTCACTAATTTGTCTAACTCTTTTGCAGCATCTGGACGAATTCTGTAATCATCGAAATCATAGAAAATATTATTGAGTGTAATTTCACCTTCTTCAATCAATTCATCATAGAAATCTTTAGTAAGTTCTACTTCAGATTCTAAAGTCCAGTTGACTATTTTTTCAGGTCGTTCCTTTAGGTCCTCTTGATCGACTTCCTTATCTGCTGTTGTATAGTAAACAGAATCTTCGAAATATTTTAACTTGTTACCAATCAATATATATTCATCACCCATATTTAGTTGAGTTTTGAATTCATATCGACCATCTTTATTTGAAATTGCTTTTTCAATCAACTCCATTTCAGGTGTGTATAATTCTACTTCAGCGCCTGCTAAGATTGATTTCGTAGTATCTTTCATTGCATATGAAGTACCTGCTAAGAAATAATTTACAGGTTTCAGAATTGGTGTTTGATCAGAGAAAAAATAGATATTATCATTGCCACCTTCACCTTCAGTTCTGTTAGAAGTGAAAGCACCAAATCTTTTTTCCATGAATACTAACCCAAAGTCATCTGCCGAAGAGTTGAAAGGTTTTCCTAGGTTTCTGATCCTAATTTTTTTGTTTTTACGCGTGGCTTCAAATATATCAAGACCCCCTAATCCAGGATGTCCATCTGAAGCAAAGTACATCTTTCCAGTTGGAGCTACGAATGGGAACATATCATTTCCGCGTGAATTGATCTTTGGACCCATATTTCTTGGTTTGCCCCAAGATCCATTTGTGTTTAATTGAGAACGATAAATATCAATACCACCATAACCACCTTTTCTATTGGAAGCAAAGTAAAGAGTTTTACCATTTGTAGATAAGGCAGGGCAGGCATCCCATGATTGAGGACTGCTTATATTTAAGATTGTTGGTTCTGTCCATTGTCCATTTTCCAATCTACTTTCATACAAATCAACTTCTTTGTAATTCTCTTTATGATGACCACTATTACTTTTAGCGAAAATCATATAATTTCCTGCTCTATTAAAAGTTGCTGATGCTTCGTGAAAATCAGGTTTGTTGACTAAACTATCAAAGAATGTGACAGTTCCATTACAACTATCTGCTTTGTCGAAAGTATAAGTATATAAGTTCGAAAACCCTTCACCTGTTCCATGGTATACCGTTTCTTTACTTCTTGTAGAAGCGAAAATCATTTCCCCTTTTAAGAACATTGGAGAGTAATCAGATGCCTCACTATTCAAAGCATCACATTTAGAAATTTCTATAAATGGATCAACGACTTTTGATAAACTATCCACCATGTCTATCTGTTTTATTTCATCTTTTGCACGACGAATCAGCTGTCGATCTTCACCTTCTTTAGCGTATCTAGAAAATAATTTTCTTGCTTTGGAATAATCACCTTGTAGTTCTAGGCCGTATGCATAGTAATAATACATATCTATATTTTCGTATCCATTATCCTTCGCTAGCTTGTAATAAGGCAATGCTTCTGGTAATCGATTCGAAAGGCGATAAGCTTCGGCAATTTTATAATATGCCTCAGGTTTTTCTTTAGCATATTTGTCAGATTTAATAATAGCCTCGTATTTGTGTATAGCAGGCTGATATTCTCCACTTATAAAGTGCTTGTCAGCAACGGATAGAGGAGAAGAGCAACTTCCAAAGAAGTAGATAGATGTTATAAATATAAGAAGACGCTTCATATTTATGCGTTTCGTGGTTTGCTAAGGTTAGTGAAATGGACTAATAAGCAGGTGAGCATTTGATAGATTATATAACGTTCATCAGCTTTAGATATAAGAGTGTAACTTTCTTATGATATAAAAGTTATGATTTTGTTTATAAAAGTGCAAATTCAAGAGAATAAAAAAAGCCTTCTCTCCTTGAAAATTATTAGGAGAGAAGGCTATTATATAATTTAATCTTCTTATGCTTCAATCTTACCTTCAAATACAGGGGTTGCTGGACCTGAAAGAATAATATTATCATATTTATTTTCAGCTACTTTATTAAAGCCTACTGCTAGATTTCCACCCTTTACTTTTACAGCAATTGGAGAGGACATTCCTTTTTCAATATTGGCTGCAATTGCACAAGCAGTCACGCCAGTTCCACATGCTAATGTCTCATCTTCAACGCCTCTTTCGAAAGTAAACACCCTCAAAGCTTGATCACCTGTCACTTCTGTGAAGTTGACATTCGTACCTTCTTCGTTAAAACGCTCATTATGACGGATCGCTTTACCTTCTGCTACTGTATCAAAATTTTCTAATGTATTTTCAAAACGTACATAGTGTGGAGAACCTGTATCCATGAAATAGTGATCGTTATTGACTTCGATTTCACCTGGAGGGTTCATTTTTAAGTGAACAGTATTAGAAGCATCAAGTTCAGCTTCATGTTCACCATCAGCAGCCCAGAATTTCGTTTTTGTTTCAAATAGGCCAAGAGTATGTGCAAAACGTACGGCACATCTACCGCCATTTCCACACATAGAACCTAAGTGTCCATCTGCATTAAAATATACCATATCAAAATCATAACCGTCTTGTAAGCGGATAAGGATAAGGCCATCACCACCAATACCGAATCTTCTATCACATAAGAATGCAACTTTTTTATAATCATTGATATCAAATTTATTTTCTCTATCATCAATCATTACAAAGTCATTTCCTGCCCCTTGGTATTTCCAGAAGTTTATCATTTTGTTATTGTATTCTATGATTTATTAATAATTCTTGAAAGAAAATGGAAGATTGTACTTTTCAATACGTTTCTTCTTTCTTTAATGCAAAAATATTGAGGAATTCACTTAAAAAAAAGCAAATAATTGTAGATCTAAGCTTTAGGTGAAATGAAATCAAGTAGAGAAGGTGTTAGTTTGCTTTAGAATATGTAACTTTCGGAGCAAAACAAACAGATTTTAGCATGCATAGAATTGACGAATTATTTCAGAGAAAGAAAGAAAACGTATTAAATATTTACTTTACGGCTGGTTTTCCAAAATTAGAAGATACAAGAGTGGTATTGAAGGCACTTCAAGATTCAGGAGTGGACTTAATCGAAATTGGTATTCCGTTTTCTGATCCCGTAGCGGATGGTCCTACGATCCAAGACAGTAATCAAATCGCTTTGGATAATGGTATGACTATGCAAAAATTGTTTGAGCAGTTAGAAGGATTTAGAGAAGAAGTACAAGTGCCAGTTGTGGTGATGGGCTATTTCAATCCTATCATGCAATATGGTTTAGAGAATTTCTGTAAAGATGCCCAAAGAGTAGGTATTGATGGTATTATCGTTCCAGATTTACCGATGATTGAGTATCAGATGAACCTAAAAGAGATGTTCAATTCTTATGGTATTAGAAATACATTCTTAATTTCTCCTCAAACTTCTGATGAGAGAATTCGTGAAATTGATGAAAATACAGAAGGGTTTATTTACATGGTTTCTTCGGCAAGTGTAACGGGAGCAAAAACGGGTATTTCTGATGCTCAAGTAGATTATTTTAAGAGAATTGAAAATATGAACTTGAAGAATCCAAGATTAATTGGTTTTGGTATTTCAGATCATCAATCTTTCTCGCAAGCATCTGCACATGCAAATGGAGCTATTATTGGTTCTGCTTTCGTGAAATTGATTAAATCATCCAATGATTTACCAAAAGATATTAATGCTTTTGTAAAAGGAATTAGAGGAGAATAATATCTTCTTAAAAATAAAAATATTAGAATGCTATTGGGTGAGAACTTGATAGCATTTTTTTATTGAGATTCAATTTGTCTCAATTATAATGTTCAAAGAAATATTCTTTTTTTGATCTAAAAGCCAAAAGCTGTCACAACTTTGTAGTGTTTTTTAATACTATATGAATAAAAACTAGTACAAGAATTGAAATCGTGATCATGTTGTACGTGAAGTACTTTCTCAAAACATTGAAATCAATTATCTTCTATAGTAATATCTCAAAAACTATTGGAAAAAAGTAAGACAAAAAATATAGATCTCACCCAAGGCAATGAGGCCAAAGGAATATTAAGATTATCAATCCCTATTATTGGTGCTATGTTTATGCAAACGGCGACCAATGTGGTGGATATTGTTTGGATAGGAAAATTAGGAAGTGATGCCGTTGCTGGAGTAGGTACGAGCTCTGTATTCTTACAATTAGTTTGGGCTTTTTCGTCAGTGATATTAATAGGAGCCGGTGTTCTAGTTGCACAATCCATAGGAGAAAATGATGATGCTAAAGCAAAAGAATACAGTAAAGATGCCATTAAAGCTTTGATGCTGATCATTCTTGTCATGGGTGCGATTTTGATGTATTTCTTTGATGAAATCATTGGTTACTTCAATTTCCAAAAGCAAATCATTATAGATTATGCCTATTCCTACATGTCATGGATGACTTTGTTTCTTTTCTTTTCATTACCAGCCTTGTTGCTGACATCCATTAGTAATGCTCGTGGAGATGCTAGAAGTCCTTTTATTTTTTCGTCAATAGGTGTTTCCTTAAACCTAGCATTAGACCCACTTTTTATCTTTTATTTTGATTGGGGAGTAGCAGGTGCAGCATGGGCAACTGGAGTAGCACAAGGGGTAATTCTATTTTTATTTTTAATAAAATCCGGAAAAGATTTCTTTGGGAAAAGAACTGATTGGGGTATTCGTTTTATAAGAATTAATGATATTATAAAAATTGGTTTACCAGCCTCAGTAGAGCGTATTGTTTTTACTGTTGTCGGCATTGCAATTACAAAAATTATCTCTGATTGGGGTTCTGATGCTATTGCCGCCCAAAAAATTGGCAATCAATTGGAGGCAATCACCTATATGTGTATCACTGGATTGGCTACCGCAATGATGTCTTATACGGGGCAGAATTATGGTGCTAAAAAGTTTGATAGAATTGCCAAAGGTTTTAATATATCCATGATAATGTGTGCGGTATTGGGAGGAGTGACAGGTTTACTTTTTTATCATATGGATGAAGAATTGATGAATATTTTCGTCAATGAAAGAGACACAATTCTTATAGGTGCAGATTACTTGGAAGTACTTGGAGTCGCCCAAATTTCTATGTGTGTAGAAATGGTCGCCACAGGTGTTATTAATGGTTTGGGTAGAACCAAAATTCCCGCTTGGATCAATATTACATTTACGATTATCAGAGTACCTTTAGCCTTTTTCTTAGCCAATAATTTAGGCTGGGAAGTGGATGGAGTTTGGTATGCGATAGGTATTAGTGCCTTTTTGAGAGCTTTATTTTTGGTTATAGGTTATTTCTATTTGAAGAAGAAATTGCTTGTTCCAAGAGCTAGTGTTTGATGGAGTACTAAATATAGCTGAAAAGGAATTTATTTAGAAAGAAGCATAATACGTTATGTTTATATTGCTTATACAGCTAAATCTAAGTCAGCATCTTTACCACTTAATTCTAAAGAAACATCTACAATAATTTAAATACTTGGGGTAAAGACAGAGAGTTGCCAGTGCCAACACAAACTTTTGATGATTGGTTCAAACAAAACAACTAAGACATGACAGCGAGAGAAAAGATTCTAAATAATATAAAAGGGTTAGACCTTCCTTCAAAGAACTTACCACTAGTTCCTATTTTTGAAGGTTTAGGAGAAGATAAACACCAATTCTTCTTTGAGATGTTAGACTCGTTAGGAGTAGAGGTAATTGTAAGTGATGACAAAACACATTTACAACAAATGGTCGATGAAAGAAAAAAAGAAGGACCTGTTTATTCTTCAATTCCAGCTTTTGTATGTTCAGATACACTAGAACATACAAAAGTCGAAGATCTAAACTTATCTGTAATTGAAGGTCAATTAGGTGTTGCTGAAAACGGTGCGATTTGGGTTGAAGGTGATACACTAGCTGAAAGAGCATTGACTGCTGTTGCTTCTCACTTAGTGATCGTATTGCCGTATCAAAAAGTAGTTTGGAATATGCATGAGGCGTATACTTATGTAAAACCTCAACAAAGTGGTTACGGAGTATTCATTTCTGGGCCGTCCAAAACTGCCGATATTGAGCAATCTCTTGTAAAAGGAGCACACGGAGCAAAATCTTTGACTGTATTTATTCAAAAGTAAAAAGATAAGCACATAAGAAAGCCTTCAGGAATTTAATCTTGAAGGCTTTTTTGTGTCTATATGGTTAGTATTAGTAAGTGCGATTAACGACGAGAGAGTTTTAAAACTTTTTTCTGGATTCCAGAAACATCCTCACCATTTGTAACACCCGCTAAAATTGCTTTATTGTAAGTGTCGATGGCCATTTCTCTAGCACCGTTTAAGGCTAAATAGTCACCTTTCACTTCTAAGTTATCAGCATTTGCATTGATCGCAATTGATTGCTCGATCCAAAGATATGCTTCACTTAAGTTTGTTTTTAGTTGAATACATCTTTCAGCAGCGTCAGAATAAGCCTCCCAATCTGTAGCAGTAGCATTTTCTACAGAAGCTCTTAATTTGTCAATCTCGTTATCCTCATTGTCCGTTGGATTAGCGAATGTAGGATTTACAGTGATGATTGCAAATAACGCTAGAACTAGAAGTTGTTTTAAAGATTTCATGGCTATATATGTTTAGTATTTTTTTGATTCGTTTAATTTACACTTATCCTAATACTAAATACTTGCCAAAATAACTTAAGTACTTGATAGTTAATTAGTTGTGACTTAAAATTTGATTTTTAAGTGTAAATTGTACGGAATTGTTATTGCGTAAATGAACATATTGTACATAATCGATCACTTTTGTGAAAATTATTCAAAATATAATACTGAAATGAAATGATTATTTACATTTATTTAGAATTATATTTGGTAAATATACATATCAATGTCTTTAATATTTTGTTTCATGTGTAAAGGGAAGTTAGTTTTCTTGTGTAAAAAGTAATCTTTAGTATGTTATTTATGAAAATGATAATAATTTGATATTATAATTATCAATTGTGTAAATATTCTAAATTTGAAGAAATATTTTTTTTGAATATCATAAAGTTCTCCTTGTTTGAACGAGAATTAATGTAAAGTGTACGCTTTTGAGAAATGGTATTTATTCAAGAAAATGAGGCTTGAATTTAGTTGATCAAAGTCACCAATAAATGGTTGTTTTTGAGTGTTTTAAATTGGAATAAAATGATATTTTGTTCGAGTTATAAGAGGCTCTTGAATAATGAAAAAAAGGCATAAAAAAATGCTGTCAGAAAAATTCTAACAGCATTTCGCTATGTCCAATTCAATTAATATTTTACTTAACTTATTTTGCTAAGTACAACAACTTCTTTTGAACGCTATCTACGTCAACAGAGTCGTCATTCATTCCTTTTAAAATAGCCTGAGTATATGCTTCGATAGCCATATCATCAGCACCATTTAATTTTAAATAATCTCCTTTTAATTCATAAGTTCTAGCACTTTCAGACATTTCCATTGCAGTGTTTAACCACAAGTATGCTTCACTTAAGTTGGTCTTTAATTCAATACATCTTTCAGCTGCATCAGCATATGTAGTCCAGTCTTCTGCGTTTTCTACTGATGCTCTTAATTTAGCAATCTCGTCTTCGTTTACAGTGTTCGTAGCAAATGAAGTATTGAAAGAAATTAATGCTACAAATACGAATGAAAAGAAATATCTTAAAGTGTTCATAACAACTTATATTTTAAGGGTTTGATTGATGAAATCAGATTAATTTAATTACACTTTGCTAAATACTAACCGCATGCCATAAAAATATAACTAATTGATTACTAGTATTTTATGATTGATTATTTTGCTTTTAAGTATATATAATACACTTTTAGATGTACCTCAAATGAACATATTGTTCGGTTTTGAACGAATTTGAATTCATTTACAGAATATTATTTGGTTAATATGAACTTAATATTAATAATATAGAATAAAAAGGTGATGTATATCAATTTTACTTATTAAATGTTCTGATTAAAAGTGTCTTTTAGGTCTTGTTTTTGAGTGTTGAAATTCTTTAATGGTAAACTTTATCCTGTTTTTTAGATAAATGGAAAATTTTCAGCTATTTTTTTAATAATCTAATAATTGAATAGATATATTACGAATATGAATTAGAGATATGGTAAAAAGTGTCCGATTTTTATAGACTAAAAACGAGACATAAAAAAAGAGGTATTTTACAAGCGAAAAATACCTCTTTTCAATAGGATCTAATTCTATTTATACTTCTTGATTGATATCCCAGTTCTCAAGGATGTCTGCAACCTTTCTTACCATCATGCCACCTAATGCACCATCTACAACTCTATGGTCATAAGAGTGCGAGAAGTAAGCAAACTGACGGATACCAATTAGATCACCTTGAGGCGTTTCGATTACCGCAGGTTTCTTTCTAATAGTACCCACAGCCATAATTGCTACTTGAGGCTGAAGGATAATAGGTGTACCAATTGTATTACCAAATGAACCAATGTTAGATACTGTATAAGTACCACCTTGTAATTCGTCTGGCTTCAATCTATTTTCTCTAGCACGAACAGATAAGTCTTGGATTTTAATAGCAAGACCACTTAGACTTAATCTATCTGCATTTTTAATCACAGGAACAATAAGATTACCATTTGGCATTGCTACAGCCATACCAATGTTGATATCTTTCTTTACAACAATATTACTTCCATCTACCTGTACATTGATCATCGGATATTCTTTGATTGCTTTTGCAATTGCAGAAATGATGATTGGCATGAAAGTTAGTTTTGCACCTTCTTTCTTTTGGAAACTATCTTTATGCTTATTTCTCCAAACCACTACGTTTGTAAGATCTGCTTCTACACATGAAGTGACATGAGGAGCAGTATGCTTAGAACTAACCATTCTATCTGCAATCATCTTACGTACACGATCCATCTCGATCACTTCATCACCGTTGTCCATTGATACGGCAGGAGGAGGAGTGACTGCTTTAGGAGCTGTAGCTACAGGAGCGGGAGCAGGAGTTGGTTTAGCGGCAGGAGTAGAAGTAGGTGCTCCATTTTTCAAGAAACCTAAAATATCATTCTTCGTTACTCTACCATCTTTACCTGTACCAGGAATTGAATCTAAAACTTCTTGTGAAATACCTTCAGTTTTAGCGATACTTCTAACTAATGGAGAATAAAAACGATTTCCACTTGAAGCACTGATTTCAGCGGCAGGAGTAGCCATAGTAGTTACTTCAGACATTAGTGTCTCTGCAGCATCTTGAACTTCCTTAATTGGTTCTTCTGCTGGAGCTGAGTCTTCACCTACTGCATCTGTTTCTACAATTGCTATAGGAGAGCCAATTTGAACGACATCATCCTTTTGCACTAATATTTGTTTGATAACGCCTTCAACAGTAGCAGGTACTTCAGTATCTACTTTATCCGTTGCAACTTCTACAATAGATTCATCTAGAGTAATAGAGTCTCCTTCTTGTTTTAACCATTCTAGAATGGTGGCTTCCATAACGCCTTCTCCCATTGCTGGAAGAACCATTTCTACTTGTGCCATATATCTTTAGTTGATCTTGATCTTTAAGTACAAATCATTGATTTTGTGCAAAGGTAATAAAAGTGAACTTAAAAAATTAGTGTATGAGCTACACTAAAAGAAATTAAATTAGGTTTTTTGCTAAATTCATTGTTAAAAATTCTTAGAAACCATTGAAAAAATCTATTTAACCAAACATTATGACAAATCTTTTAATAGATTAAAATCATCAAATTATTTTCAAAAAAATGGTTTTCGTAATTTTAGATCATCTTATAACATTGCTTATGAAAACCAAGCCATTTAAGAATAGATAATGAAAGAAATGATTAAACATATATTTTTTGATCTAGATCATACCCTTTGGGACTTTGAAAGAAATTCTGAAGAAACATTAGTGACTTTATTCGAAAATCATAAAATTGCTAACCATAATGTATCTGTAGAGGGATATTTAAAAGCCTATAAAGCGACAAATCATGAATTGTGGGAACTTTATAATTATGATAAAGTAACAAAAGAGGACATTCGTCTAAAACGTTTTCCCATGACTTTTGAAAAGTTAGGTTTGGACCCTGCATTATGTCCTGCAGATATTGGAGATGAATACTTAGCAATTTGTCCAACAAAGACCCATTTAATAGAAGGAACCATACCTTTATTAGATTCATTAAAAGGGAAATATACAATGCATATTCTTTCCAATGGTTTTGATAAAACACAAGCTACAAAATTGTCCACAACAGGATTGGATAAATATTTTGAAACAGTGGTGACGTCTGAATCTTGTGGAGCTAAAAAGCCATCTCCAACGATCTTTCAATTTGCTTTGAATAGAGCTGGGGCAAGTGTAGAAGAAAGTATTATGATTGGTGATAATCCAACAGCTGATATTAAAGGAGCAAAGGATTTCGGTTTAAAAACGATCTACTACGGAACAGACAAAACGGTGGCTGATATTGAGGTCCAACATTTGATGGATATTATAGAGTACTTATAGGCATGCGTTTATTACTAGTTGAGGATGAAAAAGATTTAGGGCAAAGTATTGTCAAGTTTTTGACGAACAAAGAAACCTTTTGTGATTGGGCAGAGAATATCACAGACGCACAGGATTTTTTGATTGACAAAGAGTATGATTGTGTATTGTTAGATTTAATGCTGAAAAATGAAGATGGTATTGAGGTATTAAAGTTCATCAAAAACAACCAAAGAAGAGAAGGAGTCATCATCATTTCAGCCAAAGATAGCTTGGAAACACGATTGGAAGGCTTACATCTTGGAGCGGATGATTATTTGGTGAAGCCTTTTCACTTAGCTGAATTACAAGCGAGGATCACTGCTATTTTACGCCGTAAATTTTTTAATGGAACCAATCATATTATCATTGATAATTTGACGATTGATATTGATGCAAAAAAATTAATGGTAGGTGAAAAAGAAGTAGTATTGACCAAAAAGGAATTTGAATTACTACTTTATTTTATTCGAAATAAAAATAGAGTATTGTCTAAAGAATCTTTAGCAGAACACCTTTCGGGAGATTTTGCAGGTGTACTAGATAACCATGATTTTGTGTATGCACATATCAAGAATCTTAAAAATAAATTGAAAAAAGAAGGTGCTGAAAGATACATTAAATCAGTGTATGGATTAGGCTATAAATGGGTAGAAGATGAAAAAACTACTGCTTAGAACACAGCGATTCTATAGTATTAATCTGACACTGGTGTTATTGATCTCAACACCTATTTTCTTTCTTTTTATCAAAAAACTATATGTGATTGATGCAGATGAGGATCTTATTTTGCATCGCAAAGAATTTGTCTTGGAAACGATGTCTTCTCTAACTATTGATGAGATTGATGAGTGGAACAAATACAATAGAAATATTAAGATCACAGAAGATAGAGGTATTCAATCTGACACTTTGTTTTATACAAAATATTATGAAGTACTAGAGGACGAAAATGAGCCATATCGTGAACTATGGTCTCCTATTACTATTGAAGGTAAACCCTACACTTTCCAAGCGAAAATTAATTTAGTAGAAGATGAAGATATTTTAATGGAAGTTTTTGTACTTCTAATGATCATTTTTATTATGATTAATGTAGGAAATTACTTGATCACAAAGAGATTGTCGACAACACTTTGGGCGCCTTTCTACCAAACTTTAGCCAGTATTAAGCGTTTTGATATTCAAAAATTAAAGGAATTGTCTTTTGATAAAACAGATATTTATGAATTTCATACTTTGAATGAACAACTTTTGGCAATGACTAGAAATAGTATTTCCATTTATAAGAGCCAAAAGGAATTTGTAGAAAATGCAGCTCACGAGTTACAAACGCCTATTGCAGTTTTTAAAGCAAAATTAGATGAATTAATTCAAGGTGAAGATTTAACAGCACAACAAGCTGAAATTGTCAATGTCATCGCTGAAAATACATCTAGACTTTCAAGATTAAATGCAAATTTACTTTTACTGTCGAAAATAGATCAACAAGTTGAAATAGTGAAGGAAAAGGTAACTTTAAATGAAGTCATTAAAGACCTTTTATTTTTCTATGAATACCAATTGGGAAGTAAAAAGATGCAATTGGAGTTGAATTTAGAAGATAATATTTCAATAGAAGGTAATAAAGGTTGGGTGGAAATTCTTTTGTCAAATTTGGTATCCAATGCGATCAAATATGCTGATGAATGTACAGTTTTGAAAATTAATCTTACTTCTACTACTTTTTCTATCGGAAACCAAAGCAAGAGAACAGCTTTACAATCCAATCGATTATTTCAACGATTTTCAAAATTTGATACTTCCGAGAAAGGAACAGGTTTAGGTCTGGCAATTTGTAAGAAAATAGTGGATCAATTACAGTGGAAAATTAATTACACTTACGAAAATAATTACCATATTTTTTCAGTGAATTTTGAATTAGATCAAAAATTCTAATTTTCTTCTAAATTGGTTGATATGTTTGTTTCAATATGTGAACTACAAATAGGAACAAACAATGAAAAAGCAACTTTTTATCTTCCTTATCTATCTTAGCAGCTCACTGACTTTGTGGGCACAAAACCAAAAGCACATTACGGGTACTGTTGTTGAAAGTGAAAACGCAGCAAGCAGTGCTCCTTATGCCAATGTTCTTTTATACTCTGCTGATAACAATCTTATAGAGGGTGTATTAACCGATGAAAACGGTGACTTCAAATTAGATTTTTCAGCAACTGGGGAACTAAAATTAAAGATTTCTTATGTAGGGTATACATCTTTCGAAAAACAGGTATATATCGGTGATTTGAATGATAACTATGACGTAGGAAACATTCTACTACAAACAGATGTAGAACAACTTAAAGAAGTTGTGGTAGAAGGTGAAAAACAAGAGGTGATTACCACTTTAGAAAAAAAGACCTTTAACATAGCTAAAAACATCTCCCAACAAGGAGGTTCAGTACTAAAAGCAATCAAAAACTTACCAGGCGTTACAACAGAAAGTGACGGAACGATTTCATTAAGAGGTAATAGTAATGTATTAATCCTTATTGATGGCAAACAAAGTAGTTTGACAGGTTTTGATAACAATACGAATCTTGACAATATCCCTGCGGGTAATGTAGAGAAAATTGAAATCATCAACAATCCATCTGCGAAGTTTGACGCCAATGGAAAAGGAGGTATCATCAACATTGTTTACAAAAAAGAGAAGCAGAAAGGATTAAATGGAGACGTAGGACTTTCATTTGGAGTGGGTGAGTTCTCTACGCCAAAGGAAAGTTTACCAAATTTAAATGACAAATACGGTTTTAATCCAAGTATTGCTCCAAATGTTTCACTAAACTACCGTACTGATAAGATCAATTATTTCATCCAAGCAGACGGAATGGTGAGATCAAAATTAAATGCCAATACGTTTACAAAAAGGGATTATTATGATCCATCTATTGATGATGTCAATTCTCAATTCTTAGAAAATAGAACCCAAGAATTATACAATATCAAAGGTGGTATGGATTGGCATATTAATGATAATAATGTGTTGACGGCTTACGGTTTATTCCAAGATGAATACCATATCGATAGAGGTGATGTTCCATACGATAACTCAGATGGACGAGAACGTCTTTGGCTTTGGGAAGAAGATGAACGTACTAAATTCATGAACTTCTCCTTAATGTATCATCATGATTTTAATGAGAAAGGACATACTTTGGATGCTTCATACAACTTTATAGGTGGTGGAGAAGATGAGCTATTTATGTTTAGTGATTCTTCAGCAAATGGTGTTTCATTTGATAGTACTTTCTTAAAATCTTATGAGTATGTCAACACTTTTAAGTTAGATTATGTAAAACCTCTAGGATCAGGTCGATTGGAGTCAGGGTTGAAAGCGAATTTGAGACATTTACCAATTACTTATGAAGTAATGCATGGAGAAAACTCTATCCTTGATGATAACTTAGGTGAGTACTCAGATTATTATGAAAATGTATACTCAGCGTATTTCAACTATATTTTTGAATCAAAGAAAGTCGAAGTTGAAGCAGGGTTAAGAGCTGAAATGACATATACGAACTATACTATTGATCCAAACAATCAATATTATGATAGTGAATATGAATACCATTACTTCCAAGTGTATCCTAATGTTCGATTCACTTATAAATTAGATGATAACAACAAGATTTCAACTTTCTACAATAAGAGAGTAAGAAGACCAGGTGAATTTGAATTAAGACCTTTCCCTAAATATGATGATCCTGAATTATTGAGAACTGGTAATCCAAATTTAAGACCTGAATTTTCTCAAAACTTTGAAGTTGGATACAATTCTATGTGGTCAAGTGGTTCATTGTATGTAGCTGGTTATTATAAGTATTTTCAAGACGTAATTGCTAGAATTTATACTCAAGATCCAGTGGATGAAAATGTATTAAATGGTGTACCTACAAACTTGGATGATGGTTCAAACTTAGGAGTAGAAATTATCTTAGAACAAGAAATCAACGATTGGTGGACAGTTAATACCAACTTCAACTGGTACCAAAATAAAATTGGAGAGTTTAACGGGACAACAATTTATCCAACAGAACAAGAATTCACTTTTGAAGCACAAGAGACATATACATGGAATTTTAAATTGAATACAACCTTCAAATTACCAAATGATATCGATTTCCAACTTTCAGGAGTATACTATGCACCGGATATCATTCCTCAAGGTGAGATTGAAGCAAGATATTCTCTTGACTTCGGTATCTCTAAAGCAATCTTTAAAAACAAAGGAGAGATTTCTATTACAGGTACAGATATCTTGAATTCATTCAAAACAAAAACAACAATCTACAACGAGACATTCTTGATGAATCAGGAAGATTATCAACAAACACAGTCTGTAGTAGTAGGCATGAAATATAGATTCTAGATCAAAAAAGAAAACCTCTGTAGTCATCATAACTACAGAGGTTTTTATCTATAATAAGGAACCCTTATTTATAATTCTCATCAATTGCTTCTAAAATTGTATCACAAGCAATGTGAATTTCTTCATCAGTAATCGTTAATGGAGGAGCAATACGGAAGGCATAAGGAGTAGAAAGGAACCAATAAGTGATCACTCCTTTTTCGATACAAGTGGTCACCACATTATTGACCAATTCAAAGTTTTCCATGTCGATGGCAAACATCAATCCCTTACGACGAATCTCCTTTACGGCGGGATGAGAATTCAAACGATCTTCAATAATTTTTCCTTTTCGATCTACATCTTCAATGATCTTTTCTTCCTTTAATATATTAATAACAGCATTGGAAGCTGTACAACATACAGGATGACCACCAAAGGTTGTAATATGACCAAGGATAGGGTCATGAGAAAGTACCTTCATTTTTTCAGCAGAAGAAACAAAACAACCCATAGCCATACCGCCAGCCATTCCTTTAGCAATGGTCAAAATATCAGGAACTACATCAAAATGTTCGAAGGCAAAGAATTTACCTGTACGACCAAACCCAGTTTGTATTTCATCAAAGATCAATTGAGCACCCACTTCAGTACAACGCTCTCTTAATGCTTTCATATAAGAAACATCAGGAATACGAACACCTGCATCTCCTTGTATAGGCTCCACAATAACACCTGCAGTTTTCTCAGTAATATATTGTAGGTCTTCTTTTACATTAAAATCAATAAAGCGAACATCCGGTAATAAAGGTCTAAAAGCATTTTTCTTTACTTCATTTCCTGATACACTCAATGAGCCATGTGTATTTCCATGATAAGAACGGTTGAAGCTGATCAACTCTGTTCTACCAGTATATCTTTTAGCTAATTTTAATGCTGCTTCATTAGCTTCAGTTCCTGAGTTGACAAAGTAAGTACTATTCAAACTATCCGGTAAAACAGAAAGAAGGCTCTTTGTTAATTCGATTTGCGGCTTTTGGACCATTTCACCATAAACCATCACAAAAAGATATTTATCCACTTGCTCTTTAATAGCCTCAATCAACTTTGGATGTCCATGTCCAAGGTTATTCACTGCAATACCAGAAATCAAGTCCATATATGACTTTCCATTTTTATCATATAAATACACACCTTTTGCATGATCAATCTCTATTCCTAATGGATAAGGAGAAGTTTGTGCTTGATGCTCGAAAAATATATCTCTGTTAGATTTATTTGATATGTCCATATTGTTTGAAATGTTTATACAAAGATAACTAACTGAAAGAGAATACGAATGAAATGCTTTTTAATACATCTTAAAGAATGGAAGGTTTGATGATAAAAGCCTAAAAACTATCAGAATATGTTTAAATTCTAACTTTGGTCTTTTTAGGGAAGTTTTTGGGCTTTATGGGTAAATCGTCAGAGTAGAAAGGGCGTTTTAATATACTGTAACTTCTTTACAAACATTCAATCTGAGAAAGTTACACGATCTAATTTATTGTCAATTAATACAAATTTTAAAATTATGAAAAAGTTTATTCTACCTGCAGTGTTAGCTATGTTTATGTTCTCATGTTCAGAGTCAAATGATGTAGAACCACAGCCAGAGCCAGAAAATCCAATATATGAAGAAGTAGATCCAGGTTTTGGTAATCCAGGTGATGAAGAAGAAGAGGAAGTAGATCCAGGTTATGGTAACCCAGGTGACGACTCGGAAGATGTTGACCCAGGTTACGGTAATCCAGGGGAATAATTCAAGAAGTAACGATTTTTGAAATTAATTAGGAATATATAATTAAAGGCCATGATAATTCATTTTATCATGGCCTTTTCTATTTATCCACATTTACAGTCTCCTGATCCATTACATCCTTGATTAGGACGACATCCTTTTCGCATGATTCCCATTACAATGGTTAAAAATGCTCCAAAACATATCCCAACACCATCAAGATCCATTAAAGAAGGAATCAAAACTGCTAACCCTAGAACCAACCAAAGGATTCTTGTGATCGGCCAGTCTCTTTTTATCTCATCAAAAGTCATTTCTTTTTCAATAAATCAACGAATAACGTTCCCATTACAGCACCATATAATGTACTGTTTAATGGTTTTGAAGTAATGGCACAAGTACCGCTAACACAGCCTACTTGTACATAATAAATATATCCTAGTAAGGCCCCAATACAAAGGCCTAGAAGGTGAAATTTATATTTACGAAGTAATGTCATTTTATTATCTTTTTACAATAATACCTACTTAGAATGGTATATTGTGTAATAATTGTCACAAAAAAAGAAGAATATTGAAAAAGTACGTCATCAAAGAGCATGAAACGTCAACGCTATATCAGCACTTTGCCGATAAATTCGGTGGAACTTGGAATGGTGAAAACCTAAAAGTAGAACATTCGGATATGAAAGTTGATATTACTTTTTACAATAACATCTTCGGAATTTCTTTAGGAATCAATGAAGTTCAGTTTTCTGAAGATACCATCATTGTCATTGAACAAGATATTGAACAATTTTTAATCATTCGATTCATTCTTACTTCTGAAGTAAAACTTCCTGAACAAAACAATACTATTGCTGGGCCTAATACAGAAAATGGAATTTTACTTAGCAATACATTCAATCCCGTAGAGATTCATCTACCTAAAGGCGAATTAATTCGATGGATTACGATTCGTATTAAAGTAGAAGATTGGGAAAATATTCACAATGGCCGTTTTCCAAAATTGGACAATATATTCAAAAGTAAAGATCCTTGGGTAATAGCAAAACCTATCAATACTTCTATGGAAAAATGTCTGAGAGAAATCTTAGCTTTTAAGCCTAAAGAATATGGACATAAAGTTTTTTCTATTGCAAAAGCCATCGAATTATCAGCTTTGTTATTCACCCAATTGATCAAAGAAGGTGAAGAAGGCGAAGAGGTAGATATGCTTATTGAGGACTATGAAGTAGTCATGCAAATCAAGAAGTTATTACAAGAAAACTTTGATAACGCTCCTAAAATCGAAGAATTATCGAAAAAATTCGGTCAAAGTGCGACTAAATTACGCCAGAATTTTAAAAAAGTGACAGGACTTCCTATTCATAAATTTGTAATGAAAGAAAGATACGCAGAAGCTTATCGCCGTTTATTAAGTACAAAAGATAGTATCACTGAAATAGCATTGGATTTAGGCTTTAGTAATACCGCACATTTTTCTGATGGTTTCAAAAAACAATATGCAGTAACCCCCTCTCAATTGAGAGTAGAAATGCCTGAGTGAACATTCATTAATTAATGTTTAATATATTTATAGTCAATGAATTATAATAGGGGATTTGAAAGTCTTATTATGTTATAAATTGATCATAATTTGATATTTTACAGTTGAATATTGTCATACCTTTGTATCACTACAAAACGACTTACGATCATCACTTCAGGTGATTTAAATATATATTGGAAATATATCTGACTATGATAATAAAATTATGGAAAGGTGTAAGTCCATTAAAAATGAGAGAGCAGCTTACTATTTTTGTAGGCTTTTTTTAACTCCGAAAAGAATATGTCATTTTTTGTAAACGGAATGTCATATTTCGATATACTTTTCCCATTACTTTGCAGACCTTTGTATAGTCAATAGTAGTAAATACTTGTCCTCATCTTATGATGATTTACAAGTATGGATTAGTAATATAGTTTTATATCAATCGGATACATTTCGATGAATTAAAATATTTACAATTAAAAATGAGGAAAAACAGCTTACGATATGTAGGCTGTTTTTTTTTGATCAAAATTGAAAAATGTTGTTTTTTGAAAATGATATGTCAAAATTTAAAACCATCTTTTATTTTATTTGTTGACATTTGTATCATCAGAAAAAAGATAAAATAGTTGGAGCAATCCAACGATAAAAATATTGGACAATTAAAAATGAGGAAAGAAGTCTACGATTTGTAGACTTTTTTTTATGTCTAAATTTTTTGGAAGCTAACAAATATTGATATGCATGCTTTTTTTTATTTAAATTGTAATGCTTAAACAAACAATTCAATTTTTTATGGAACAACTTAAACTACTTGCACTTGTAATCATTTTATTTCCAGTGACACTTTATATTACACTAAAAATATATTCTGCAATAATTCGATTATTCAAAAAGAAATCACATCATTACACAATACCACCCTCACCCGAAAAAGATCCGAATTGGAATCCAATTACTTTTAGTGATTACAATAAGCTGATTTTTATAGATTTTAAAGATGAAAAAATTAAAGAGAATTTAGATTTTTCAGATAAAAATATCCAAGTTTTTCAACTTAATAATTGGACTATTTTGAAAGGAGATGACCTCAATTTTTCAGACTATAATCTTCTAATTTTTTCAATGAGCATTAAAAATGAAGAAGGGCAAGTGATTGGTTTTTGTCAACATCACAAGAATCCTATGCATGATTATGTGGTAAAGTTAGATGTTGGTGCCGATTCAGATGAACATTTTATAGGCTCTTTTCGAAACAATAAAAACTTTGGAATTTATTTGCCTAATATTGACGAAAATCCTCAAGGAAATATTTCACTTTCTCGAACAAATGAGATTAGTTTTTATCATGAAATTGCTCAAATTCCAATAGACGACTTAGAGAATATTAAAGTAGTAGTGCCTTAATTGTCTGTTTTGTAATTACTTAATTTTAGTTTTCGTATAAAGAAATAAAGAAAAAGTGAATTATCTCTACACATTGAGGTATCTTAAAGGAAAAGCTAATTTTCTATTTCTCATTTACGAAGACTTTAATGAAAAATTATAGATATCTTATCGCCTTATTTACCTTATTTTTAATCTATGGAAATAGTATTGCTCAAAACCCTATCAAAGTTTTTGAGAATTGCATGGAAAATGAAAATAAAGAGGCATTAATCGAAGAATTTGCAAAGTATGATATTTTGCTTGTTGAGTACGGGGTTAATTTTCAATCAAAAAAAGAAGAAAGTAAATATCCTCTCAATCAAATTTTTACATATCCAGAAATTGCTACTAATTCAATAATTGATGGTCATGTTAATTATAACTTTATAGCAAAAAAGCATTTCCTTAAAGGGAAAAATAAGAAGGCGTTTCTTGAATTATTATTTGCTACAAAAGCAGGTGAGGGGACATTTGAGCAAATGAGATGTTATAATCCAAGGCAGGGTATTATCTTCCTGGAAAAGAAAAAAGAAGTGAAATATAATATTGAGGTATCCTTTGAATGTATGAACGGATATATCAAAGGTGAAGGATTTCCGAATAATATATTTTGTAAAAAAATGTGGATGGATCTAGAACCATTTATGATGACACATTTTGAATAAAAAAGGGCTTGTGAAGTAAAAATCACAAGCCCTTTTTTGGATTAGGTAATTGATTACCAAACTTTAGCTCTATCATCTGGAGCAACATACATAGAATCACCTTCTACGATGTTGAATGCAGTATAGAAAGGATCAAAGTCTGATAATGGACCAACCGCTCTATATTGACCTGGAGAGTGAGGATCTGTTTGAATTTGCGTTCTTAACGCCTCTTCTCTTGATTTCGTTCTCCAAATTGTTGCCCAAGAAAGGAAGAAACGTTGCTCTGGAGTAAATCCGTCAATGTTTCCTGGCTTTTCTTTTTGCAATGCTAAATAACGTTGTAAACCATCATAGGCTACTGCAACACCACCAAGGTCCGCAATATTTTCACCTAAAGTAAGTTCACCGTTAATATGTAAACCTTCGATTGGTTCATAAGCATTGTATTGTTTAACAACCATCTCGGCTTTTCCTTTGAATGCAGTGTCATCACCTTCAGTCCACCAATCTTTCATTTCACCATGAGCATCGAAACGACGACCTGAATCATCAAAACCATGAGAAATTTCGTGACCAATTACAGCACCAATACCACCATAGTTTACCGCTTCGTCAGCTTGGTAGTTGTAGAAAGGAGGTTGTAAGATAGCTGCAGGGAATACGATTTCATTATATAATGGATGGTAGTAAGCATTTACAGTTTGAGGAGTCATACCCCACTTTGATTTGTCTACTGGCTTACCGTATTCTTTCATGTTTTTCGCAAACTGGAATTCGCTACTGTTCACGATGTTTTGGAAGTACGTATCTTTAGAAATTTCTAAGTCTTCATACGTTTCCCATTTGTCAGGATATCCAATTTTTACATTGAAAGCCTCTAATTTAACTAACGCTTTTTCTTTTGTTTCGTCAGTCATCCAATCTAAACCTTTGATACGCTTAGAAAATGCCTCTTTAATATTAGAGACCATTTTCTCTGCTTTTTGTTTTGCTTCTTCAGGGAATACTTCTTGTACATAAAGTTTACCTACAGCAAAACCAACAAGACCATTTGTAGTACCTAATACACGCTTCCAACGAGGACGGTTTTCTTCTAAACCTCTCATTTTCTTACCATAAAAATCAAAGCTTTCGTTTACAAAAGCATCACTTAAATATGGAGCTGCTTCATGAGCAATATGCCATTTTAAGTACAATTGAATTGTTTCTAATGATGTATTAGCAATCATGTTATCCATTTCTTGGAAATAAGGGGGATGTGTAACGATGATTGTATCTGCAGGTACGTTGATATCTTTTAAATAAGTAACCCAATCAATAGTAGAACACATTGCTTGAAGATCAGCAACAGAATAAGGGTTATACATTCTTGTTGGATCTCTTTCCTCTACAGGAGTAAGGTTGTGTTGTGCTAATGTATTTTCGAAAGCAAAGACATCTTGTGCTGCTTTTTCTGCATTAGGGATAGACAATAAGTTAAACATATTCGTGATATGTTGTACATATTGATCTCTAGTTGCTTGTGAAGCAGAATCTGTTTTTGTGTAATAATCTTTGTTCGGAAGACCTAAACCTTCATATCCAATATAGAAAGATTGGATTTTACTGTTTTTTAAATCTTGGAATACGCTTGGTCCAAACAATACTCCAGTTTGTGATTTATGTAACTCAGTAAGTACTCTTTGTAAATCTTTTTTAGATTTTAAACCATCAACTAATGCCATATAAGGTGCTAATGGTTGAGCACCAAGTTTTTCGATAGTAGCCGAATCCATACCACTTTGGTATACATAAACAGCTTTCATTTCATCGCTACCGTCTTTTAGATTTCCTGAAGCCATTGCTTCATTTAATACATTTAAAGTAGCTTTTTCATTACGCTCACGTAATTCATCAAAACTACCCCAACGACCTCTGTCTGATGGAATTTCAGCTTTTTGCATCCAACCACCATTAGCATAGGCATAAAAGTCTTGACCAGGCTTTACCGTTTTATCCATGTTAGACATATCTAATGCCTTTTCCATAGGAACTTGTTCGTCTGCTTTCTTTTGTTCGCAGGAAGTGTATAGTACAGCGCTTACGCCAAGAGAGACACTAAGCGCTTTCGTTAATAAAGTTTTCATTTAAATAAAATATATTTCAATGTTTGTGTTTAACAAATGTATAAGAATTTTAATAGTAAATAGTGAAAACCATAGTTAAATATTAAATTTTGTTTAAACAAATAAAACATTGTTTTTCAAAATGATTCATTACTTATACCTAATTTTCTAAGAGAAATGACAATGAATTTCTAATTAAGCATAATTCCATATATCTAAATAAGTTTTTCTATTCTAGAAACTGAAAAATCGAGTACAGTGATGAAATACAAGAAGATTATAAAGCAAGAGAGAAGAGAATTAAAATGAAACACATTGATTTTTTTTAAGTGATACTGCTAATTTTTTTAACTGATAAATCTATGATTAGAGCCAAAAATCGATGTTTTTGGGTGTTCATTTATAAAGTGGGACATCAAAATATATTAGAAGAACGATAAACCAAAACATTATGGCTAATCTTGTAATGTCTTGTAAGTATGGAAATGAGAACTGAATTAAAATTAAGGTAAGCCTGAGAATTTATCTTAAAACAAACATTTCAATTCAACTCAATCTGGTCAATGTCAGAAAAAGTCATTGACCGGATTTTTTCCAAAATATGAAAATGAAAATTTGGTTATAAACAGACTGTTTAGAAAGTTATTCTTGACACTAAACAGAGACTTGGTAAAAAAGAATGTAAAAACATTAAAAAAATTGTAAACTATAAAAAAGAGATCTTTTAGGTCTCTTTTTTTATTTTTATCCAGTAATAAAAAAGTATCTTTATTTAGAATATTAAATCAAGTACATAATGTATTTTCGTTCAATGTCCGCATTAAAGTATTTAATAAGTAGTTGCTTTTTGCTCCTTTCATTTAATGCATTTTCTAACAATGAAGTTTATCTCCAACAATTAGATGCATTACTAGAATTAAGGGAATCATATTTTCAGCAACGTCTTGATGCCATCGATCAACTAAAAACGGAACTAAACCAAACTGAAAAATTATCAGAAAAGTATTTTCTGAATAAAGAAATTACACAACAATATCTTCCTTATAATGCAGATTCTGCTTTAAGATATGCTACAAGTACTCGTATAATAGCTTTGAAATTAAAAGAGAGTGAGAAAGATATAGCATCAAATCTTTTGTTAGCACAAGCTTATATCTTAGTTGGGCTTTATCATGAATCGGTTGGAATCTTAGAGCAATACCCAGAAGATCAACTCACTCATACTTTTCAAGTGGAATATTATTCCATCAATGCTGTACTTTATAATACGCTTTCCTCACTTCGAAATACTGATCTTGTCAGAAAAAAATACAGAGAGAAGTGGGAATATTTTGAAACTAATTTAAGAGACAGTCAAAAAGAAAAAACACTAGGACATCAATTAGCTGAAGCTGAACTTTACAAAGAATTTGGGAAGCTAGATAAAGCTATTGAAATCTTAAAAAAGATATTAGAAGGTGTGCAAAAAGAAGATAGAGTATTTGCGTCAACTGCTTATACTTTAGCCGACGCATATGGTCGTAAAGGCTTAATTGATGAAAAAATTAAATATCTATCACTCTCTTCACAGTCAGATATTATTAATGGAGTTAAAGAACATACAGCTCTTAGAGCATTGGCATTAGAGTTATATCAAAAAGGAGAAATAACAAGAGCTTATCAATATATTAAAATTGCATTGGAGGATGCAGTAGATAGTAATGCACAGTTGAGAAGGTCGGAAGTGTTAGAAATATTACCCTTAATAGACCAATCTTATCAAGAAAATAGAGACAATATACGACGTTATATTATGCTGTTTTCAATGATTGTTTTTATACTATCCTTGATTTTACTTTCAGCATTAATTTTTATTCAAAAGCAAAAAAGAAAATTGGAGGAATCAAATGAACAAGTTCAGGAAACCAACCAATTATTGAATGCTTTAAACTTAGAATTGAAAGAGAGTAAACAGGAAATAGAAGTCGCTAACGAACAACTGAAAAGTGTCAATAATGTACAGGAAGAATCTATCGCACGGTACTTAAAACTTTGTTCAATGTATATCGGGAAATTGGATGATTACAGAAGACAACTTTTGAGAAAAGGAAATAAATCGAATAAAGAAGACCTTCTAAAAATTTTAAAATCAAAAGAAGTTGTTGATCAAGAATTGAAAATTTTCTACAAAGATTTTGACCAATCTTTCTTGAAATTATATCCTCATTTTGTAGAAAGTTATAATGAATTAATGATAGAAGAAGCTCAAATTACTTTAAAGAAAAATGAATTGTTGAATACAGAACTCCGCGTTTTTGCATTGGTAAGATTAGGTATTGAGGAAAGTACTCAGATCGCAGAGTTTTTACGTTACTCAATTACGACTATTTATAACTATAGAACAAAAGCTAGAAATAACGCAAAAGTGGGTAGAGAACACTTTGAAGAAGAATTAATGAAAATTCAATAATAATCAAGTTTTAAAAAGCATTCTTATAACATTATGTATGTAAAAGTTTGACTACTTTTTTGGTGTATAGCTTGGTTGTTAATACATTGATATATAGTATCTTATATGTTTTAATCAACTACTTTTTAACAACTTACTCTTCTTTCAGTGTAAATGATACACTAAGTTTGTGTTATCGAAATGAATCAACCACGATATTATGAAAAGATACATATCAACTATCCTAATGTCTGTATTTGCTTTACTTGCAAATGCACAAACTTTAAAATCTCCAAGCGGGAATTTCACAATGGAATTTCATGTAGACGCGAAAGGGATTCCTACCTATAAATTAGACCTTAACAATGAAGCTGTCATCAAAGACAGTAAACTTGGCTTCTCATTACATAATGATAAAGACCTTATTGAAGGCTTTAATGTAGTAGACACTAAGACCTCTTCTTTTGATGAAACTTGGGAACCTGTATGGGGTGAATTCAAGGAAATCAGAAACCATTATAATGAGTTAGAAGTTACTTTACTTCAAAAAGCAACGGACCGCAAAATGATCATTCGTTTTAGATTATTTGACGATGGTTTAGGTTTCCGTTACGAATTCCCAGAGCAACATAGCTTAGTGTATTTTGTGTTAGAAGAAGAACATACACAATTTGCAATGGCAGGTGATCATACAGCATATTGGATACCGGGTGATTATGACTCACAAGAATATGACTACACAATCTCTAAACTTTCTGAAATTAGAGGCTTAATGAAGAAAGCTCAAACAGGTAATGTTTCTCAAACTTTCTTCTCAGATACAGGTGTACAAACAGCTTTAATGTTGAAATCAGAAGATGGTTTATATATCAATCTTCATGAAGCAGCTTGTATCAACTATTCTACAATGCACTTAGATTTAAATGATGAAACATTAGTTTTTGAATCTCATTTAACGCCAGATGCTCAAGGAAGAAAAGGATATTTACAAGCACCAATGACTACTCCTTGGAGAACAGTTATTGCAAGTAAAAACGCTGGTGATATCTTGTTATCAAGTATTACTTTAAACTTGAATGAGCCTACAAAATACGAAGATACATCATGGATCAAACCTGTAAAATATATGGGTGTATGGTGGGAAATGATCACAGGAATGTCGTCTTGGTCTTACACTGATGATTTATATTCTGTTGAATTAGGTATCACAGATTACTCTAAGACAAAGCCTAACGGTAAACATGGTGCGAATACAGAGAATGTAAAAAGATATATAGATTTCGCTTCTGAGCATGGATTTGATGCTTTATTAGTAGAAGGCTGGAACGAAGGATGGGAAGACTGGTTTGGTAAGTCAAAAGATTATGTATTTGATTTTGTGACTCCATACCCTGACTTTGATGTGGATGAAATCAGAGAATATGCAAAAAGCAAAGGTGTCAAAATGATGATGCACCATGAGACATCTGGTTCTGTTAGAAACTACGAGCGTCATATGGATCAAGCGTACCAATTTATGGTGGATAATGGTTATAACTCTGTAAAATCAGGTTATGTAGGACCAATCTTACCAAGAGGAGAGCATCATTATTCTCAGTGGATCAATAATCACTATTTATATGCGATCACTAAAGCAGCTGATTATAAAATTATGATTAATGCTCACGAAGCTGTTCGTCCTACAGGCCTTTCTAGAACTTATCCAAACTTGATTGGTAATGAGTCTGCAAGAGGTACAGAATATGAGGCATTTGTTGGGAATACAGTAAACCATACAACGATTCTTCCTTTCACTAGATTAGTAGGTGGACCAATGGATTACACGCCAGGTATCTTTGTAACGGACATTAGTAAATACGATCCTAATAGAACTTCTTATGTTAGAACAACTATTGCACGTCAGTTGGCTTTATATGTGACAATGTATTCTCCATTACAAATGGCTGCTGATTTACCTCAACATTATGAGCAGTTTATGGATGCTTTCCAATTTATCAAAGATGTTGCGATCGATTGGGACGATACAAAAGTATTAGAAGCTGAACCAGGGGATTATATCACATATGCTCGTAAAGCAAAAGGTACTGACAACTGGTATGTTGGAAAAACAAATGACGAAACACCTCGTACAACGACAATCAAATTTGATTTCTTGACTGAAGGTAAAAAATATATTGCTACAGTATATGCAGATGCAAAGGATGCTCACTTCAAAGATAATCCTCAAGCATACCAAATTAAAAAATATGTAGTGACAAGTAAGTCTAAATTATCTCAATTTACAGCTCCAGGTGGTGGTTATGCTATCAGCATTATTGAAGCAAAAGATAAAGCAGAGTTAAAAGGCTTGAAGAAACTTTAGAAAATGAACTTATCCTAGATTTTGCTATAGCTTAAAATAGGGTAAGGGATTTATTTCGAAACGTAAAGTAAAACTTAACCTAGTTACATTTTGTGGCTAGGTTATTTTTTTATTTACTAATAATGAGGTTTTTATGATTTGTAGATCGTTTTTTTAAAGAGCTAATTAATTTACCAATTAAAACTTTTTTTTTACCATTCTCTCAAAATTAGGTATTGTACTTTTGTAACATCAATAAACAAAAAGAGTAGAACGGACGCTCTCCGTAAGAAATTTACACTCTTTGCTATTCATTATAAAAAGTTACAATTATGACATCAAACACAACAAATTATCGAGTAGGTAAATGGCTTTCATCAGATCAAAAATTTTTAGAAAACTGGTTACAAGAACTAATCGATCACGTTGATGCTAACCCAAAAGATTTACTTCCTCCAGTTCAAGATTTAAAAGACCTAATTGAAGGAGAAGAATATTACACAAAATTATTTACTGGTATGTTTAACGAAGTTCCTGCAAAGGCGCCTTATAACGTTGACCCTACTGGTAAGCCACAAATTAGAGATTATGACCATATGTTGGCTTTGATGAATGAAGTCATGTCTCAACCTCCCTATTTTAATAAATCAGGTTTAGTAGGTTTCCCTATCAATGCAATCCTTGACTGGCCAATGGGTACAGTGTCTGGTTATGTAGCATTTTTAGACAAAAAAGTGAACGCTAAATTAAAAGCAATTCTTGAATACTGGAGTGCATTTTTATCTGGACCAGAATCAGCAAAAGTATTAAACACTTCTGAATCAGGTTGGTTAAACGACTATGCTTTAAAAGAAATGTGTGACGCTGCTTATGGCGACAACTTCTTAGATTTATTCGAAACAAAATCAGATAAAAAAGAAGAAAGATATGGATTCACTTCTTGGGATAACTTCTTCACAAGAACTTTCAAAGAAGGTGTAAGACCAGTTGCAGGTGAAGGTAATGATAACATCATTGCAAATGCTTGTGAGTCTGCTCCTTATAGATTAGTGACTAACGTTGCTGAAAAAGAGCAATTCTGGATCAAAGGTCAACCTTATTCATTGACTGATA